>JANXTX010000301.1 GCA_025352165.1 Caulobacteraceae bacterium
TGCTGGCGAGCGCGCTGGCCGGCGCCAGCGCCATCGTCCTGGGTGGTTCCGAAGCTCAGAAGCAGGCGTGGTTGCCGAAGATCGCGTCCGGCGAAGCGGTGGCGACACTGGCGGTCGATGAAGGCGCGCATCACGCTCCGAACAAGGTTGCCGTGGCCGCCGGCAAACATGGGTCCGGTTACAGCCTGACGGGCCAGAAGGCTTTCGTGCTGGAAGGCATGGCTGCTGATGTTTTCGTGGTCTCGGCCCGCACCTCCAGCGATACGTCTGACGCCGCCGGCATCAGCCTGTTTCTCGTCCCCGCCGACGCCGCGGGCCTTAGCCGCAAGCCGCTGAAACTCGCGGATTCGCGCGGCGCCGCGATGCTGTCGTTCGACAATGTGAAGCTGGACGCCGATGCACTGCTGGGCGCCGAGGGAGAAGGTTACGCGCTGCTGGAAAAGGTGCTCGACCGCGCGCGCGCCGGCCTCGCCGCCGAAATGCTCGGTTCCGCCCTGCAGGCCTTCGAGACGACGCTGGACTACCTGAAGACGCGTGTGCAGTTCGGCCAGGTCATCGGCGCGTTCCAGGCGCTACAGCATCGGGCCGCCAAGATGTTCACCGAACTCGAACTGGCGCGGTCCTGCGTCGAGGCGGCGCTCGCGGCGATCGACAATGATACGCCGGATGTGCCCGAACTGGTCTCGCTGGCCAAGGCGAAGGTCGGTGACACTTTGCACCTCGTCTCCAACGAGATGGTGCAGATGCACGGCGGTATTGGCATGACCGATGCGCACGACGCCGGCCTCTATCTGAAACGCGCCCGGGCCGCCGAGGCGGCGTTTGGCGGTCAGTCCTATCATCGTGATCGCTATGCGAGGCTTCAGGGTTATTGAGTCGACGCAGGCATAAAGACCTGTGTCGCTGCTGAGTTAGGCGGAATTCATTTTGCAACACTTGTAAGTGGCGCAAAAAACCGCCATATCCCGTTCGCGCTAGACGGTTCGATGTCTTGGCTTCGCGTTGAAATATTCAGCGCTACGCTGAATTTCTCTTACCTTGACGACGCGACCCCACGGCCCGCGGTTGCGGGTCAACAACCTCTATCTGCGAAAGGGTTTCCCCTATGACGACGGGAACCGTGAAATGGTTTAATTCTCAAAAGGGCTTTGGTTTCATCGCCCCCGATGGCGGCGGAAACGACGCCTTTGTCCACATCAGCGCCGTCGAACGCGCCGGAATGGGCGATCTGCGCGAAGGCCAGAAGCTCGAGTATGAGCTGGTTGCCGACCGTAAGAGCGGCAAGATGTCCGCGGACCGCCTCAAGGCGATCTAACGATCAAGACTTGGCGGCGCGCCCTTCGACCGGTTCGGTCAGGAAGCGCGCGCCGTCCATATCTTCTATCTCGACGACCCAGACATCCGGATCGATGCGGGCGGAACGCCCGATGTAGGCGTCGATCCCGGCCTCGTTGGCAAAGTCCACGGGGCTCATCCAGACCCTCTCACCCTCGCCGCGTGTCGCCTCGACGTACAGCCGCGCCTCGTTGGTGCGGCGGTTGATCGTTTTTACCAGCACCGCGCCGGCCCGCGCGTCGCCCTTGCGGGCGACCGTCGCGAACGACCCGCCAAGCTCCACACGCCGGATCAGCGCCGCCACCCAGATGTCGCTCGACAGCATCATCGTGTTGTCTCTCCGCCTGGAAGTCGCAAAGTAACCGTGGTCCCGGCCCCGGGAGCGCTCGAAATCGTCATTGTCCCGGCGTGCGCGCGAACCAACTCCCGCACCAGCCCCAGCCCACGCCCGACCGTTTCGGAACCTGGCGCCATCCCTGAGCCGGTGTCGCGGACATTCAGCAGAATATCTCCTGAGTCCGTCGCCATATCGACGGTCACCGCCCCCCCCCGGGGCGTATGACGAAGGGCGTTGGCGACCAGATTGATCACCATCTGGGCGATCGCTCGCCGATCAGCGAGGATCACGGGCATCGCCTCCTGGCGCTCCAGCCGCAACTCGACGCCGGCGGCCTCAGCTTCCAGCTTCAGCAGCCGCAATGCCCAGGCGACAGGTTCCGCGACATCGGTCCGCTCGCGGGCATCCGCGGTGATGGGTTCGGCAAGCCGGGTCCGCTCCAGCAGGTCTTCCGCCATGGCCAGCATGTGCCGGCCCGCCTCATGAATTATTTGAGCATATTCGGCGTAGCGTGGGTCCAGCGGGCCGAACACGCCCGCGCGCATGGCGTCGGCGTAACCGATGATCGAGCCAAGCGGTGTGCGCAGCTCATGCGCAAGGTGGGCGACATAACGGTTCGCCGACTCATCGCTGTCTGCTTTGCCTTCCATGACAAGGCGGACTAAACCACGCCGCCATGAATCTGCACACCCCGCCCACCGGCTCCATCAACGACGCCGTTAAAGAACTCGCCGAAACCTTCGAACTGCTCGGAGACTGGGAGGAGCGCTATCGTCACGTCATCGACCTTGGCCGTCATCTCGGCCGACTGGGCGAGGACGAACGGTCAGAGGAAAACCGCGTCCGCGGCTGCGCCAGCCAGGTGTGGCTGGTGACCGGGCGAGCGGAAGACGGCAGACTGTGGTTCCAGGGCGACTCCGACGCCCACATCGTGCGCGGCCTCATCGCCATTCTGCTCGGCTTCTACAACGGCCGCACACCCGCCGAGATCATGGCCTTTGACGCAAAGCTTGCCCTGGCTCGCCTGGGGCTGCCCAAGGCGCTCTCGCGGCAGCGGGCCAATGGCCTCGCGGCCATGGTCGAGCGCATCCGGGCCGACGCCGCGTCGCCTCTATAGCCCTTCCAACAGTCGCACGAACGCCAGTGTCGTGCGGTCTTCAAGATAGGGGCCGATAGCCTGCAGCCCGATCGGCAAGCCGCTTTTTGTTTTGCCGGCCGGAAATGCAGTGGCGGGCAGGTTGGCCAGCGTCGCTATCGCGGGCCAGGCGATCTGGGCGGCGTAGGGCGTCTGCTGTCCATCGATGACATGGAGGCGGTCGTTGAAAGGGGAAGCATCGTGCGGGAACGCGACGACCCCCATGACCGGGGCCAGCACAATGTCGAATGACTCGAACAGTCGGCCCCATTGCCGTCGGCAATCCAGCTGGACGTCCAGCGCGTTCATCCAGTCATGGGCCGAAATTGTCCCTGGGCCCAGCGCCGCCTGCGGCGGGCCGCCGCGCGACATGACGGTCGTCAGCAATATCCAATAGGCTGACTGTGCGACGGTGAGGTCGGGAAGCAGGTCACTCTCGTAGGCCACATTCGCGCCGGCCGCCGCCAGCCTCGCCGCCAGATCGTGAAGCGTCTGGCGGATCTCGGAGTCGACAGCCGCGAGAGGATGCGAGTCGACAATCAGTATGCGAAACTCGCCGATGCCGGCATGTCGCGCCTGAGGCAGGTCGAGGCGATAACCGACACCCGTCAGTTCATCGGGCCCCGCCAGAATATCGAGCGCGAGGCTCAGATCGCTGACGCATCGCGCCAGTGGACCGACCACATTCAGCGGCGGGCCCGCGCCATCGAACGGCGGCGGCGTGTGTCCTCGCTGTGGGACCAGATCGTGGCTGGGCTTGTGGCCATAGACGCCGCAGAACGCGGACGGCACGCGGATCGAGCCGCCGATGTCCGAGCCGAACTCCAGCGGAACCATCCCGGCCGCCAGAGCCGCCGCGCCTCCGCCCGATGAACCGCCCGGCGTTCGGGTCAGGTCGAGTGGATTATTCGTGCGGCCATAGACCGGGTTGTCCGTCTGCCAGTCGGCGAGCATGGGCGGCACGTTGGTCTTGCCAAGGATCACCGCGCCGGCCGCCTTGAGACGCTCCACGCCGGTCGCGTCGCGCGGCGCGATCCAGCCTTTTGCAAGCGCCATGCCCCAGGTCGTCGGCAGCCCGGTGACGTTGAACGCCTCCTTGACCGTCATCGGCACACCAAGCAGAGGTCGCCGCTCACCCCGCGCCAGCGCCGCGTCCGCTGCCTTGGCGGCATCCATCGCCCGACCGAAGTCCCTGACCACTACCGCGTTGATCGGCCCGTCGAGCGCCTCGATCCGCGAGATCGCCGCGTCGCACAGCTCCACCGCGCTGACCTCGCCCGCGGCCAGCGCCGCCGCGAGCCCGCCGGCGGTTGCGGTGGGGTAGTCACTGATGGTCGTCATCGGCCGTTTTCCTTCTCATCCGTGGGACGCTTTGGCTTGACCGCGCGCCCCGGGGTGGGGCTCATGGTCCGGGACCGAAACGGTCTGTTGTAACAGCCACATGAGCGCTCCGGGCGTGCCGTCCCAGGTTGGTGGCGCCTGGGTGATATAGGCCGCGGCTTCATCGACTCCCCCGACCATGACGTACTCGGGCAGGGTGCGCGGCAATCTGGCCCCGCCCAGCAGATAATCCCGGACATGCGCGTTGGCGTTGAGCGCGCGTTCGAGGGCCGCGCGCGAAGCGGGGCAATCGCCGCTCTTGCGATACGCCGCCAGCGCCGCGGGCCATAGCCACTCCGTCCCACCGTCGTTCTTGTAGCGCTTGAACATCCGCGCGGCGTCGGCGTCGCGGCCCCTCTGTTGAAACCAGTCGATCAGCACATATCGCAGACCCTGGTTGTTGGTTCGAGAGGTATTTGAAGTGAGGGAGCGGGACGAAGCTGTCGCCTGTTATGATCGCCTTGACAGTTCGGCGACCCATCTTTCCAGGGCCGCGTTGTCCGCCATGTCGCCGGTCCAGGCGAAACGGGGACGGTACGACTCATAACGGTCGCGAGCGCGGTTGCGATAACGTTTGATCGGAAATTCCAGTGTGGCGTGCCCGCTCTTAAGTTCCTGGGGGCGATTCTCCAGGTTGAAGGTGTCTGATGCGGTCTCTTGGCCGATATGCGTCACGCCTGGGAGCTTCAGGACCATGTCGACCAGGTTCAGGCATGAACTCACGCAACCGCCATCGGTCAGCAGGAAAGGTTTAGCCGCCACCGCCAATTGAGGTCCCTGGTCCCAGTCGCTCAGGATCGAATATTCATCGGGGTCGACGTAGAGCGGCCGGCGCCGGGCGACGCTCTCTTCCATCCCGGCAAGCACCTTGTTCAACCCGCCGGACGCGATCGAGTGTGGCCCGAACAGGCTGTTCAGCACTGGCTGGACGGCCTTTAGATAGGCGATGTTGGCGGCTGATGCGCGCCACTCGGCCCGCAGGTCGTGCGGTCGCGTCGCCGCCACCGCGCCTTCTCCCCAGATGGCGTTGAGGACGCGCAGGGCCACAAAAGTATTGCCGCCGCTGTTACCGCGAAGGTCAATGACGAAATAGCGCGCCGCCCTCAGTTGCGGTCCCTTGGCCTCGATTTCCTTCATTAGCGTCTCGAGTCCCGCCACGGCGTCGGGATTGAGGGCGTTAAGGGTGGGTATGCCGATCCAGAACCCGCCGTCCGCTGTCGGACGGACCCCGGCCTGCGGATCGGGCGCGATGCCCCGGGAGATCATCAATTGACGGTGAAAATCGGCTGAACCGATGGTTCGCCACGCCAGACGGATCGTTGAGTTCCGGCCGCTTTTCGAAAGCACGCAGGTTACGGGCCGCTGGATGAACGGGTTTCCCAAGTCTGCCAGCAGCAGGGGCGCTACGTGGCGCCTTGACGAGGGCGCTGACCATTGCCCGGCATAGGCTGTCAGCACGATGTCGGCCATGCGGTCCGCCGGGACGCCTTCGCAGCTGACCAATCTGGCCCCGACGAGGCCGCTCTTCGGGTCGTCGGCCACCGCGACCTCCAGTCGCCCAGCGCGCTCTCCGATCATGAAGCCTGGCAGCCTCACGGGGATCGGATCGGTGAAATCCATCCAAAGGTGATTGTCCTGGAACGTGTCCGCGAAGTGTTCGAGGGCGAAGTGATACCCTTCGACGGTGCTGGTCCGTTTAGCATCCGCCATGGCCCGCGCGGTCGCCAGATCGATCCGGCTCATAAAGGCCGCATCGACTCCAGGCTCACCGCCGGGCGAGTCCTCAAGAAGCGTCGCGCGCGCGGCCGCAATGTCTTCGATCGCAGCCGCCCTCCAATCGATTCGCGGTTCGGCTGCCCTTACTGGCGCGATCGTCATCATGCAGATGAACAAGACGACCGCCGTAGTGCCGACGCCTTGATCTCTGCGGCCGGTCGTCCGGTTCGACATGTCACGTTCCTCTGCCTGTCAATATAGAGGGCGCCGGGGGCTTCCGTAGATGCGCGAGGTTCGATGAACTTTCCGCAATGATCTTCTCGGACGTTGAATTCGGTTGTTGGATTCAAAGATTCGCACAGATTCGGTGACAGCTTATGAATTACCGAAATTCTCAATCCTTCTTTCCAATCGTCCCGAAACCCGAGGTGATCGACACCACCTTCCGGCTATCCGGGTCCCAGGCCACCGTATTAACGGTGATTCAACGGTGAAATCCGCCCTACCGTTTGCGGTCCTCCTCAGGCCACTTGCTCCAACTGCGCCCGGTCTGCCCAGTACGCGTGCGTGCCGCTGCAGATCTTGTGGGGCAGAGCGATGCGGCAGACCGGGCCGTCCTGGATGCGGGCTGCGTCGAGGATCACGCATTCCGAGATTCCGGCGGTCTCGTCGGTGATGAAGCTGACCAGATAGCCGTCGATGCGCGGCGCGAATGGAGCCTCGCTGCCGTATCGGCCCGGGCCGAGGCCGTAGGTCCAGCGCTCGCCGGTGACGAGGTCGTTCTTGACGAAGCCGGTGAACAGGAACCACCCCGGTTCGCTGACCGTGGAGTAGCCATAGCGATACGGACGCCCGCCGAAGCGGCCGTTGATCATGCCGAATTCCATGATGGCGTCGTCGAGGCGCTCCTCGCGCGTGGTCCCGTCGGCCAGGTTGAAGCGCCAGCGGTGCAGCCTGGAGCGAAAGCTGTGCTCGTCCAGATAGGCCATCATCGAGCCGAAGCCCTTCGGCGCGTCGCTGCGCGGGGGCGGCATCGGCTGTTCCTGGAAATAGCCGTCGAGGATCACCTCGTCGCCGTCCTCGCAGGCGTTCAGCCAGTGCCGTACACAGGTCGGCGCCGCTCGAACCAGCGAATCTCGCCGCCGTCGCGCGGGACCAGGGCGAAGCGCGAGGGAAGGCCGTCATGCATGCGCACCGCGTGGATGTCGCGCTTGAGCAATCCCTCATCCCGGAACATCGGCATGTCATTGATGATCGCGTAATGCTCGGTGAAGGCCATGTCGTGCGGCAACCGCGGGCCGCCAGCCCCGAAGCAAGAAGCGCCGGCGTTCAGGAATCGACGAATACGTCGACAGGATTCACCTCGCTATTCCGTGCCTGTCCGCTGCCTTCACCGGAAAGCCCCGGTCGCGCCGAAATCGGCGGGAGCCGACCGGCTCATGGCGTGGCTTGCCAGCCGCCGCCCAATGCTTTGAACACCGCGATCTGGTCGCCGGCGATGGCGGCTTCGGAGACGGCGAGGTCGGCTTCGGAGTTTGCGAGCCTGGTCTGGGCGTCGAGGAGGGCGAGGAAGGCGTCGCGGCCGGCCGCGTAGCGAACCTGGACGATGCGCGCCGCTTCGCGATTCTGGTCGCGCGCCTCGCGCAGGGCCCGGCGCCGGTCGAGCTCGCGGGCATAGGTGGTCAGCGCCGTTTCGGTTTCCTGCAGCGCGTTCAGTATCACGCCCTGATAGGAGGCGAAGGCGGCCGCGTCAGAAGCCTTGGCCTGGCGCACCCCGGCCGCGGCGGCCGTTAGGTTCGGAAAGCTCCAGGAGATCAGCGGGCCGGCGCTCCAGCGAAAGGCGGTCGGAGAGGCGAGGCTTGTGTTGACCGCCGTCGAGCCGACGCTCGCGCCCAGGGACACGGTCGGAAACAGGTCCGCCTGGGCGACGCCGAGGCGGGCGCTGGTTGCCGTCAGCGCATTCCAGGCTTCGTGGATATCGGGGCGGCGGCCCAGCAGCGCGGCCCCGTCGCCGACCGGCAGGGGACGGGTGACCCGCGGCGCGGTGGTGCAGGCCTCGGCGGCCTCGGGGACCTGGGACGGCGGATGGCCGGTCAGGGTCGCCAGGCGGAACAGAGCCGACTGGCGCGCCGTCTCGTAGCCGGGGATCGCGGCGCGGGTCTGGGCCAGCAGCGCCCTGGCCTGGGCCACATCCCCCGGATTGTCGCGGCCGGCGGCGAACAGCCTCTCGGTCAGGGTAAACGACTGCTGTTGCAGGTCGAGTGTGCTACGGGCTACCGCCAGTTCGCGGGCCGCGGAGCAGGCGTCGGCGTAGGCGCGGGCGGTCTCCGCGGCGACCGTGATCCGCACGCCGTCATACACCGCCTGTGAGACACGGGCGTCGGCGCGGGCGGCGGCGATCGCCTTGCGCACGCGGCCGAAGATGTCGACCTCGTAGGAGGCGTCGAGGCCGACGTCATAGGTATTGGAATCCGCCAACGGCCGCGGATAGCCGGCGGCGGAGGCCGAGGCCCGGCTGCGGGTATAGGAGGCGCTGGTCGATGTCGTCGGCAGCCGGGCGGCGCGCTGCACATCCAGGGCGGCGCGCGCAACCCGCAGGTTGGCGGCGGCGACGGCAAGGTCGCGGTTCGCCGTCAGCGCCTCGCTCACCAATTGATCGACCGTGGGATCGTCGAACAGGCGCCACCAGGCGGTCGGCGCGTTCGCGGCCATGTCGACGGCGCCGGCCGTCTGCGACACGAACGGCCCCGTCGCTCCGGCCGGAGGCTTGGCGCTGTTGGACAGGCCGCTGGCGCAACCGGCCAGAGTCAGGCCGATGGCGAGGGCGGCGAGAATGCGCGCGCTCACGGCTCGGCTCCATTGGCGATCACGGGCGGCGGCGCCGGCGCGGGCCTGCCTCGCCTCAGGCGTTCGCCGAGCCAGCTGCACATCACATAGAAGGCGGGCGTGAACAGCAGCCCGAACAGGGTGACGCCGATCATGCCGAAGAACACCGCCGTGCCCAGGGCCTGCCGCATCTCCGCGCCCGGCCCGCTGGCGATGACCAGCGGCAGGACACCCAGGATGAAGGCGAACGAGGTCATCAGGATCGGCCGAATCCGCGTCCGCGCGGCCTGCTCGGCGGCGGCGAAACGATTGAGGCCAGCCTCCTCCGCCTGTTTGGCGAACTCGACGATCAGGATGGCGTTCTTCGCGGCCAGGCCGACCAGAACAACCAGACCGATCTGGGTGAGGATATTGTTGTCCATGCCGCGCAGATTGATCCCGAGGATCGCGGCCAACAGGCACATCGGCACGATCAGGATCACCGCCAGCGGCAGCACCAGGCTTTCATACTGAGCCGCGAGCAGCAGGAACACGAACACCACCGCCATGCCGAACACGACGCCGCCGGTATTGCCGGCCGCCTTCTGCTGAAAGGCGAGCTCGGTCCACTCGTAGCGGAAGCCGTCCGGCAGGACGTGAGCGGCGAGTTTCTCCATGCTCTCCAGGCCCTGGCCAGACGAGAAGCCCGGCTTGACCTCGCCCTGAAGCTCGGCGGCCGGATACAGGTTGTGGCGAACCACGCGATAGGGGCCGGAGTCGTCGCGCAGGGTGATCAGCGATCCCAGCGGCACCATCTGGCCACCGGCCGAGCGGGTCTTGAGATTGATGATGTCGGTCGGGTCCTTGCGGAATGGCGCGTCGGCCTGCGCCGTGACCTGGTAAGTGCGGCCGAACAGGTTGAAATCGTTGATGTAGCTGGAGCCGAGATAGACCTGCAGGGTCTCGAAGATGCTGTCCGGCGTCACACCCAGCATCTCGGCCTTCTGCCGGTCGATGTCGGCGTAGATGCGCGGCGTCGCGGTGTTGTAGAGGGTGAAGACGTTGGTGAGGCCCGGCGTCTGGTTGGCCGCGCCCATCATCGCGTAAGTGGCGCCTTCGAGGGCGCGGTAGCCTTTGCCCTTGCGGTCCTCGATCATCATCTTGAAGCCGCCGCCGGTGCCGATGCCCGGGACCGGGGGCGGGGGGATTACCAGGATGTTGGCGGCGTTGGTCGCCCCCAGCTTCTGGCGCAGCGCGCCGAGAATCTGCTCGGCGTTGAGGCCTTCCTTTCGCCGGTCGGGCTCGTCGTCCATCTGGATGAACATGGTCCCGGCGTTGGGCGCATTGGTGAAGCTGGCGCCATCCAGGCCCGCGAACGCGACCGTATGGTGCACGCCCTTGACCTTGGCCGCGGTCTGCATCGCCTCGCGCATGACCGCGTCGGTCCGCGCCAGGGACGAACCCGCCGGCAATTGGGCGACGGCGATGAAATAGCCCTGGTCCTGGGCGGGGATGAAACCGGTCGGAGTCGCGGCGAACCGCCAGCCGGCCAGGGCGATCAGGCCCACGTAGACGATCGCGATCACCAGGGTCATGCGCACCGTCCGCGAGGTGAGCTGGCCGTATCGCTCGCTCAGCTGTTCGAAACCGCGGTTGAATCCATCGCCGAACGCCTGGAACGGGCGCCGCCAGCCTTTGGCGAGCGCGGGGTGCTCGTCGCGGGCCTTAAGCACCAGCGCGGCGAGCGCGGGCGACAGGGTCAGCGAGACCAGGCATGAGATCAGGGTCGCGCTGGCGATGGTCAGGGCGAACTGCTTGTAGAACTGGCCGGAGATGCCGCTGATGAAGGCGGTGGGCACGAATACGGCCGTCAGCACCAGGGCTATGGCGATCAGGGCCCCGCCGACCTCGTCCATGGTCCTGTGCGCCGCCTCTTTGGGCGGCATGCCCATCCGCAGGTTGCGCTCGACGTTCTCGACCACGACGATGGCGTCGTCGACGACGATCCCGATCGCCAGCACCAGGCCGAACAGCGACAGGTTGTTCAGCGAGAATCCGAACCCGGCCATCACCGCGAACGCGCCGACGAGCGACACAGGGATGGCGAGGATCGGGATGATCGCCGCGCGCCATGACTGCAGGAAGATGATCACTACGACCACGACCAGCAGGATCGCCTCGATCAGGGTCTGCTGAACGTGTTCGATCGATTGACGCACGTATTCGGTGGGGTTGTAGGGCACCGAATAGGCCATGCCGGACGGGAAGTCCTTCTGGGCCGCCTTCATGGTCGCCAATATGCGGTCGGCGGTCGCCAGGGCGTTCGAGCCCGGCCGCTGCGTCACCGCCAGGGCGACGCCGTGAGCCCCCCGCTGATAGGCGTTGATCGTATAGTCCTGGGCGCCCAGCTCCACGCGCGCGACATCGCTGACGCGGGTGAGGCGGCCATCGGCGTCTGACTTGATCACAATATCGGCGAACTCCGTGGGGTCGGTCAGGCGGCCCTGGGTCTGGACATTGAGTTGGAACGCCGTGCCGCCCCGTCCGAAAGGGGGGGCGCCGATCGAACCGGCGGCGACCTGCACGTTCTGGGCGCGTAACGCCGATACGATTTCGCCGGCGGTCAGGTTGCGCGCGGCCGCCTTGTCCGGATCGATCCATATCCTCATGGAATAGTCGCGTGAGCCGAACACCCGGACATCGCCGACCCCATCGAGGCGGGCCAGCTGATCGCGCAGTTGCAAGGTCGCGTAGTTACCGAGGTAGCTGTCGTCCAGCGTCCCGTCGGGAGACAGAAGGAACACGACCAACAGGATGTCGGGGGAATTCTTCAGCGTGGTGACGCCGAGCTGGCGGACGGTGTCGGGCAGGCGCGCCTCGGCGGTGGCCACACGGTTCTGAACAAGCACCTGGGCGTTGTCGAGGTTGGTCCCGAGCTTGAAGACGACGTTGATCGTCACCCGGCCGTCGCCGGTCGACGAGGAGGTCATATAGATCATGTCCTCGACGCCGTTGATTGATTGCTCGAGCGGGGCGGCGAGGGTGTCGGCCAGCACCTCGGGCGAGGCCCCGGGATAGCTCGCCGTCACCGAGACGGTCGGCGGCGCGATCTGTGGATATTGCGCCACCGGCAGGGTCGGATAGGCGACAGCGCCGATCAGAACGATGAACACCGAAATCACGGCCGCGAAGATCGGCCTATCGATGAAGAAATGCGAAAAACGCATCGGATCCGGCTCTATCGACCGCCGGCCGCGGCCGACGCCGCCGCCGCGGGGGGTTCGACGAAGGCGCTGGTCGCGGGAGACTCGCCAGGGGCCGGAGGTACGATCTGGCCAGGCGTCGGCTTGACGGCCACGCCGGGGTGAACGCGTTGGACGCCTTCGATGATGATCCGGTCCTGACTGTTCAGGCCCGACCGGACGACCCGCAGCCCATCCACCAGGGGGCCGAGTTCCACGACATGGGGAACGACCACGCCGTTGGGGCCGACAACGAAAACGATCTTGCGAGCCTGATCGGTGGTCACGGCGCCGTCTGGGATCAGCAGGGCGTCATAGGCGCCCGAGCCCAGCAGACGCATGTGGCCGAACATCCCCGGTGTCAGGAAACCGTCCGGATTGGGCACCACGGCGCGTCCCCGGATGGCCCCTGATCCGGTGTCGAGCTGATTGTCGACGAACTCCATCTTGCCGCGCCAGCGATAGTCCGTTTCGTCCTGCAGCCGGATCTCCACCGGGTTGGGCGCGACGCGCGACGACGGCCGGGTTCCGGCGCGGTTGGCGCGCTGGTATTTCAGATAAACCGCCTCCGAGCCTTCGAACGCGAAGCGGATCGGGTTCAGGGACACGATGTTTGTAAGTACGGTCTGTCCGGCCGTGACGTAGTTGCCCGTCGACAGCTTTCGATCGGACGCGCGACCGGCGACGGGCGCTGTGACGCGCGTATACTCCAGATCGAGCGCGCGAGAGCGTTCCGCCGCGCGGTCGGCGGCCACCTGCGCGCGGGCCTCGGCGGCGGTCGCCCGGGTGGTGTCGAATTCCTCCTGGCTGATCGCCTTGTCCGCCATCATCGAATTCGCGCGAGCCAGGTTGGCCTGCGCCAGCTCCGCGGCCGCCATGTCGTGCGTGGTTTGCGCCCGGGCGGCCTCCAGCGACGCCTCGAACGGTCGCGGATCGACGATGAACAGCAGTTGACCCTTGCTGATGAACTGCCCGTCACGAAAGTTCTGCGATTGGATATAGCCCGATACCCTGGGCCGCACGTCGACAGAATCGACAGCCTCGAACCGGCCGATATACTCGTCCCAGTCCACGATCGGCTTGACCAACGCGGTGGCCACTGTGACTGGCGCCGGACCCTGCGGCGGCCCGCTGTCCGCGGGCTTGCCGCACCCGGCGAGCACCGCGGCCAGAATCGAAAGAGAGACGGATCGGACGAATGCGGCTTGCACGAACGGTCTCCTGAAAAAATGGCGGGGTATAACTAATTCTCGGCTGCAACGCCTCCACCCCGGTCCGGCGGGCGCCATTGTCTTGCCCGTCCGAAAATCTGGCGGCCCTCGCAAATCCTCGGTCTTGCCTGGATTTTGCCTTGTTCCACATCCGTTACTTGGGATGTCCCGCGCCGAAGACAACCTGTCGGCCGGTCGATTGGCGAGGGGAATGCCGAAACGCGCGCCTTCCCTTCAATTGCCGTGCAACCGTGGTGACCAACACCAGATCCAGGCCGTCCTGGTTCCGCCCGCCGTATTAACGGTCATTCAACGGAGAATGGCGGCCGGCGACTTACCTCGGCGAACTCACGCGCCCCGCGCCAGTTGAGCGCGACCCGCCCAGTACGCGTGTGTCCCGCTGCAGATCTTGTGCGGCAGGGCGATCCGACAGACCGGTCCGTCCTGGATCCGCGCGGCATCCAGCACAACACACTCCGACGTTCCGGTGTTCTCGTCCGTCACGAAGCTGACCAGATAGCCGTCGTCCTCCGCCGTGCCGCCGATGCGCGGTGCGAACGGGGCCTCGCTGCCATAGCGGCCGGGGCCAAGGTCATAGGTCCAGCGCTCGCCGGTGACGAGGTCGTTCTTGACGAAGCCGGTGAACAGGAACCACCCCGGTTCGCTGACCGTGGAGTAGCCATAGCGATACGGACGCCCGCCGAAGCGGCCGTTGATCATGCCGAACTCCATGATCGCCTCGTCCAGGCGTTCCTCGCGGGTGGTCCCGTCGACCAGGTTGAAGCGCCAGCGGTGCAGCCTGGAGCGGAAGCTGTGCTCGTCCAGATAGGCCATCATCGAGCCGAAGCCCTTCGGAGCATCGGTGCGCGGCGGCGGCATCGGCTGTTCCTGGAAATAGCCGTCGAGGATCACCTCGTCGCCGTCCTCATAGGCGTTCAACCAATGCAGCACATAGGTCGGCGCCGCCTCGAACCAGCGGATCTCGCCGCCGTCGCGTGGGACCAGCGCGAAGCGCGATGGCAGTCCGTCATGCATGCGCACCGCGTGGATGTCGCGCTTGAGCAATTCCTCATCCCAGAACATCGGCATGTCGTTGATGATCGCGTAATGCTCGGTGAAGGCCATGTCGTGCGGCAACCGGGGGCCGGGGACCGGGACGGGGCGATAGCTCTTCAGCTTGTCGTCGGCCCCGACGATGCCGAAATGCAGATAGGGCGCCTGTTTCGAATAGTTGAAGAACAACAGCTCGCCCGTCGCTTCGTCGACCTTTGGGTGGGCGCTGATGCCGTCGATCGGAACCCATGGCGCGGGTCCGATGGTGTCCAGCGTCAATGGGTCGAAGCGATAGCCCTCGCCGCACTGGTAAAAGGTCGAAAGGCCGAGGCCCGCGTGCACGACGACGTCGGTGCTTGACGAGTCCTTCAGCGACCCATGCGCGCAAAAGCCAGGGCGCTTGGCCAGGGCGACGGGATCGGCCAGTCCACCCCACAGCGACCCCCGCGCCTCCTGCTCCGCCTCGAAACACCGCGTACGAAGGAACCGGTTGCGATAGCTCGCCTTGCCGTTTTGAAAGGCGATCTGGTGAATCATCCCGTCGCCGTCGAACGGGTGGAACCGGCCCAGGGGCTGATGGATCTGGTTTTCGGTGTTGCGCAGATAGACCCCGTCGATGTCGCTCGGGATGGCGCCTTCGATCACTTGGAGCTCGTCGGCGTCGACCTCCTCGTGCAGCGGGGTCCAGGCTCCATTGAGGTAGGGGTGGTTGCTCGGCTCGAGGGTGGCGACGATGGGAGGCATGCGGTGGATGGTCATCTGCGGGCGGCTCCATGGATGGCGTCGATGGCGGTCATGGTGTCGATGGCGTCGAAGCCGCCGGTCATCGGCTGGGCGGCGCCGGTCATCACCTCGTACAGGTGGTCGAGTTGCGCGGCATAGCTCGTGCGCCCATCGGTCGGGTGCTCGACGCTCTCGCCATCGATTGTCGTGACGAACCGGCAGCCGATCTGCGGGGCGACGAAGTTGGTGATCTCGAGGCGGCCGCGTTCGCCATCGAGCCGCAGCCAGATCTCGCGATTTTCCGAGATCATCGAGCAGGCGATCGAGACGCTGACACCGCCGGGAAACACCAGCTCGGCGCGCATCGCCGCGTCGGCGCCGTCGCCCTCGTTGTCGAACACCGCCTGCGCGCTGACGACTTCCGGTTCCATGCCGGTCAGGGTGCGCATCGCGTGCAGTGGGTAACAGCCGAGGTCCATCATCGCCCCGCCGCCTTGTTCGCGGCTCCAGCGCAGTTCGCCAGGCGACCTGGGTATCGAAAGATTGAACTCCGCCGCGCCCGTATGCAGCGCCCCCAGTGCGCCTTGCCGCACCATGTCCTCCGCCTGACGAATGACCGTATGGAAGCGGTAGTGAAAGGCCTCCAGCAGCGGCAGGCCGGCGGCCCGTGACGCCGCGACCATTGCCTCTGCCTCGGCGGCGTTGCGGGCGAACGGCTTCTCGCAAAGCACCGGCTTGCCGGCCTGCAGGGCCGCGATGGTCCATTGCGCGTGTCCGGCCGGGGGCAGGGCGTTGTAGACGATATCCACGTCATCGCGACTGATCAGCGCGGCATAGTCGTCGGCCACCGCCGGGATGGCGTATTTCTCGGCATAGGCCCGGGCGCGTTCGGAATCTCGCGCGCCAACGCTTGAGACAACAAAACGGGGGTCGTCCCTCAACGGGGCGAAAATAGCGCCTCGGGCGATCCTTGAGGCGCCGAGAAGGCCGATGCGGTACACCTGGGTCATGGCGGACACTCCCTGCGCCCTCTATACGTGGTCAGGCCCCGACCGCTAGAGTCCCACCCGTGAAAAACCACGCCCTCGATCTGCGCAACCGCGCCTCATTGTTCAATTCGCTCGAAGGCCAGGTCTTCGATGTCGTCGTCATCGGTGGCGGCATCACCGGCGCTGGGATCGCGCGCGACGCGGCGATGCGGGGGCTAAGCGTCGCCCTGGTCGAGGCCCGCGACTTTGCTTCGGGCACCAGCAGCCGGTCATCCAAGCTGATTCACGGCGGGCTCCGCTATCTGGCGCAGGGTGACCTGGCGCTGGTGCGTGAAGCGGCCTCGGAGCGCAAGATCGTCGAAACCATCGCGCCACACCTCGCCCGCGAGACGCCCTTCATCATCCCGGCGCGCAATGCCGGCGCGGTGGCCAAGCTGCGTGCGGGCCTGTGGACGTTTGAAAAGCTTGGCGGGGTGGCCGCGGGCCGCAAGCACGAGATGTGGTCGGTTGCGGATATCAAGGCTCGGGAACCGGCGATCAGGACCGACGGCCTGATCGGCGCGATAGTCTATCCGGAGTTCATCACCGACGACGCGCGTCTGACCCTGGCCAATATCCGCAGCGCCTCGGCCGCCGGCGCCGTCGTCGCCAGCTACGCCTCCGTTCGTACGATATTGACCGAAAACGGCCGCGCCGCCGGGGTGGAGGTAGTCGAGGTCCTGCCCGGAGCGCCCGAACGCGTCGCGCGCCTCGCCGCCCGCATGGTGGTCAACGCCGCCGGGCCCTGGGTCGATGCCGTACGCGCCCTGGAAGCCGGTGATGCGCCACCTCGATTGAGTCTGACGCGCGGCGTGCACCTGGTCGTGCCGAGGGCGCGCCTGCCGATCTCGCGCACGGTCATCCTGACGGCTTCCGACCGCCGCGGCGTTTTCGCGGTGCCGCGCGGCGAGATCACATACCTCGGCACCACCGACACCTTCTACCCAGAGGCCGAGACCTGGCCGCCGATCACCCGCGAGGACGCCGATTACCTGTTCGCCGCCGCCGCGGACCGAATTTCCACCGATCCGTTGACCTATGACGACCTGATCTCTGTCTGGTCGGGCGTACGTCCACTGATCGCCGAACCAGGCAAGTCGGCTTCGGATATCTCGCGAAAGGATGAGCTGTGGACCGGGCCGGCGGGCGTGCTGTCGATCGCGGGAGGCAAGCTGACCGCTTATCGCCGCATGGCAGAGCGGGTCGTCGACGCCGTCGAAACCGGCCTCGGTCACAAACCGCAACCGTCCCGCACCGCCGACGAGGCGCTGATCGGCGGCGACTCCGACCTCTCCACTATCCACGGCGGCGTAGAGGCCCAGGCGGCCTATGCCGTGACCCATGAGGGCGCGCTGACGCTGGAGGACTACTGGGTCCGCCGCAGTTCCCGCGCCTGGTTCGATCCCGACGCAGGCCTCAGCGCCCTCGAACCCGCCGCCGCCGCCATGGCCCCCCTGCTAGGCTGGACCGAAGCCCGCAAGACCGCCGAAATCGCCGCCTGCCAAACCATCCGCAACCACGACATGAAGGCGTTCCTCCCTCCTCACGAGGGGGCGAGAGGAGAAAGCTGTTGACCCAAGCACTCATAGATGACCTGAGCGCCTCCCTCGGTAATGCCAAGGTCGACACCAGCGAAGCCGCCCTCGACGCTCGTCGCCATGACTACTGGGTGGCCAGCCACGTCCGTGACTTTGCCGGAACACCCGGCCCGTCGGCCGCGTGCGTCGTCAGGCCCGCCAATGTCGCTGATGTTCAGGCGGTTCTACGCATAACCAACGCCCGCCAGACCCCGGTCATCCCGTTTGGCCTGGGCAGCGGCGTCGTCGGCGGCGTAGTCGCGGCGTCGGACGCCATCCTGCTCGATATGAGCGCGATGAACGCGGTGCGCGCGATCGATCCGGTCAATTTGCTTGCCTCGTTCGACGCCGGTAAGAACGGGCTGGAGGCCGAGCAGGCGGTCGCGGCCCAGGGGCTGACCATTGGCCACTGGCCGCAGTCGATCGCGGTCAGCAGCGTCGGCGGCTGGATCGCCACGCGCGCGTCGGGACAGTTCTCGACCGCGCATGGCAACATCGAGGACATCGTCCACAGCATCGAGGCGGTGCTGCCGAACGGCGATCTGGTTACCCTGGGCAAGGGGCCACGAGCCGCGTCAGGGCCGGACCTGCGCCACCTGATGCTGGGTTCCGAGGGCACGCTGGGGGTCATCACCGGTGTGACGCTTTCGCTGCGTCGCGCGCCGCCGATGAGGGCTGTTTCCGCCTTCGAGGCGCCGGACATGCGTACCGGCTTCGATTTCCAGCGCGAGGTCATCCAGTCCGGCTGGCGTCCCCCGGTTGCCCGCCAGTACGACGAACGCGAAAGCCGGCGTCTGGACGCCCGCGCCACCGCCTGCCTGATCCTGTTCGTGCATGAAGGCCCTGTCGCCGTGGTCGAGGCCGAGGTTGCCGCCGTGGCCGAGTTGGCGCGGCAGTCCGGCATAGCCACGGCGCCATCGGATATTGTCGACCACTGGCTGTCGCACCGCAACACTGTGCCGTCGTGGGACATGTTCCTCTCGCGAGGCATCGTGCTGGATACCGTCGAGGTCGCCGCCGACTGGACGAAAATCGCGGCCGTCTATGATGACGCCACCGCCTCGCTGCAGTCGGTCGAGGGTTGCCTGGCCGGTTCGGCGCACAGCTCGCACCTCTATCGCAGCGGCCTCAATCTCTATTTCACCTTCGCCGTCCAGGTCGGCGACGCGTCCAGGATGGAGGCCGTCTACACCGACTGCTGGCGCCGGATCATGGAGGCCACCAACGCTCACGGCGGCAGCCTTTCCCATCACCATGGCATTGGCCGGGTGAGGCGGGCCTACCTTGAGAGAGAGCTCGGACCGACCGGTGTCGCGTTGCTGCGGCGTATCAAGGCCGCGCTCGATCCCAATGGCATCATGAACCCCGGCGTGCTGATCCCCGATGCCTGAGCGGCTGCTCGCCCTCGATATCGGCACCACCACCGCCCGCGCGGTGGTGTTCGAGCCGACCGGCATTGTCGTTGGCATCGCGCGCGTTTCATTGCGCTCCAACACGCCTCAGCCCGGGCGGGTGGAACAGGACGTTTCTCAGGTTTGGCGAGCGACACGGCTGGTGATCGCCCGGGCGCTGGACCAGGCTGGATGCGAGCCCTCTGACATCGCCGCGCTTGGCGTCACCTCCCAGCGAACCAGCATCGTCGTCTGGGATCGGGCGACCGGACTGCCGCTCGCGCCCATGGTCGTCTGGAGCGACCTGCGCGGCGCCGCCCGCTCGCTGGAGCTGATGCAGGCCGGCTTTTTCCTAGCGCCGCAGCAGGCGGCGACCAAGCTCGGGGCGGTGCTCGGCGGCATCTCGATTCCGAGAGAGCGCATTGCCTGGGGCAACATCGACTCCTACGTGATCTGGAAGCTCTCTGGCGGCGCGGTCCATGTCACCGACCGCAGCCAAGCCTGGCCGACCGGCTACCTCGACCTCGCAACGATGCAATGGAATCAGGCGCTGATCGCTCACCAGCAGCTTGGGCAGCTGCAGTTCCCCGCGCTCGCGGACACCTGGGGTCCAATGGGGACGACGTCGGCCGCGGTCTTCGGCGCCAGCGTCCCGATCGCCGCCGATGTGGCGGACCAGCAGTCGGCGCTGATCGCGCACGGCGAAACCGTCAAGGTCACCTACGGCACCTCCGCCACGCTTGACATTGCGACGGGACCCGAGCTGGTCTTCAAAAGCCCGACCGCGCCGCCGTTCGTGCTGTCGTCGGCCGCCGGCCAGACCCGCTTCTGCGTTGAAGGCATGGTCCTCAGCGCCGGATCCGCGCTGGACTGGCTAAGATCGGCGTGCGGCCTCGGCGGCCACGCACGGTTCGAAGCGCTCGCGGCGTCAGTCGATCACGCAGCAGGCGCGGCGTTCCTACCGGCTTTGCAGGGGCTTGGAGCGCCCTATGGAGATCCCGCCCGGCGTGCCGCGCTGGCCGGGCTGTCGACGTCGGTTTCGACCGCCCACATCGCGCGCGCCGGACTTGAAGGTGTTGCATTCCGCGTCCGCGAGGCATTCGATCATGTCCACGGCCTGACCGGCGTGGCGGCGCCCGACGTACTTGGTGTCGACGGTGGACTGACCGCCAACGAGACTTTCCTGCAGGTCCAGGCCGATCTGCTTGGCCGCCCGCTTCGCCGCCATGCGGTCCGCGAGGCCACCGCGGCCGGCGCGGCCCTGTCGGCCGGGCGCGGCATCGGTCTGCTGTCGGAGGCCGACACCGAGGCCTTCGTCCGCTATGATCTGACGGTGGAACCGCGGATCTCCGCGGACGAGGCGGATGAGCGGCTGACGACCTGGAAGGGCCGGGTCTACGGCTGATCGCCGCGAAACTTCCTCACAACAAGAAGGCTGCCCGAAATGCTCACCGTAAACCTCGGTCCTCTGGAAAACGTCAGCCGCCTGACGCTGGGCGGCGGCGGCCTCGGTCAGCTATGGGGCGAAACCACGGGCGAGGAAGCGGTCGCTACCGTGCACGCCGCCGTCGACGCCGGAATCACGTTGATCGACACCGCGCCGATGTACCGGCATTGCGAGGCGGTGATAGGTGAGGCGTTTGCCGGCCGGCCGCCCGGCCACATCCGATTCACCACCAAGTGCCAGCTTGGCGCCCCGCCCGCCGGCTCGGTGGCCGAAAAACTGGAGGCGTCGCTTGACGCCAGCCTGGCCGCGATGCGGCTCGATCATGCGGACATCTTCTTCCTGCACAGCAATATCTGCGAGGATGACTACCAGTACGCGCGCTATCAGCACCGGCGCGACCGCTTCGCCACGCCCTGGTCGATGTACGTCGACGAGGTCGTTCCGGCCTTCGAAGATCTCAAGGCGCGCGGCCGCATTCGCGCCTGGGGCATCACCGGCGTCGGCATCCCGGCGGCCATTCTCAAGGCGCTCGCGTATGAGCGCCCGCCGGCCGTTGTCCAGGCCGTCGCCAACCTGATGGATAGCGCCGGCGGCATGCGTAGCTATGCGGAGCCTGCCCGTCCGCGTGACATCATCGCCGCCGCGGTGGCCGCGGGGGTAGGGGTGATGGGCATCCGCGCGGTGCAGGCAGGCGCTCTGACATCGGCCGTCGATCGTCAGCTGCCCGCCGAAAGCGATGACGCCGCCGACTATCTGCGCGCCGGACCCTACCGGGCTCTCTGCGCCGAACTCAACTTCGATCCCGCATTGCTGGCGCACCGCTACGCACTCGACATGTCCGGCGTCGACACCGTCATCCTCGGCGTGAAGAACCGCTCGGAGCTGGCCCAATGCCTGGACGCCGAAGCGCTCGGTCCATTGCCGGACGAGCTGCGAAATCGCATTGACGATCTGGGCTTGCGAATTTAGAACATAAGCGGAACACTTCTGGAGATTGTTCATGCGGGAAGACGGCAAGATCGACTATATCGAGTTCCCGGCCGGCGACCTGCCCGCCACCAAGGACTTCTACAGTTCGGCCTTTGGCTGGTCATTCGCCGACTACGGTCCGGACTACGCCGCATTCGAAGGGCAAGGGACCGACGGCGGTTTCCAGGCCGATCCCGAGGAAATCCGAAGCAAGCCTCTGGTCGTGCTCTATGCGAAGGACATTGAGGCGATGGAGGCCAGGGTCAAGGCGTCTGGCGGCGTGATCACCCGCGAGATTCTGGCCTTTCCGGGCGGTCGACGATTCCACTTCACCGACCCCTCCGGCAATGAACTGGCGGTCTGGTCCGATTCCTGAGAAGGATGTCGGCATCGTCAAGCCAGGCCCCGCCATCATGCCCGCTGAATCTGCCCCTGCCGCCACGAATATTCATTCTGGAGACCGTGTCGCCGGCGCCAATTTCGCCACGCGATCCACCGTATGGGGCTTGCATGGCGCGGCGGCGACGGCGCATCCGCTTGCGACCCTGACCGCCATCGACATCCTGCGCGCCGGCGGCTCGGCGATCGATGCCGCCATCGCGGCCAATGCGGCGCTCGGCTTTCTCGAGCCGGTCGCCTGCGGCATCGGCGGCGACTGCTTCGTGATGCTGTGGGATCCGCGGCTCCGCAAGGTTGTCGGCCTCAACGGATCGGGAAGATCACCGCGATCGCTCAGCCTGGAGACCCAGCGCGCCCGGGCGAAGAACGGCTTCATCGCCGCCTACGGAGCCACGGCTGTCTCGACCCCCGGCGCGGTGGACGCGTGGTGGACGCTCCATCAGCGCTATGGCCGCCTGAAATGGGCGGACCTGTTCGCCCCGGTGATCGAGATGGCGCAGGCCGGCGCGCCGGTTCCCCAGACCGTCGCCGCTCATCTGGCCGGCGCCCATCGTCTGTACACCCGCCCCGACATCGGCATCGAAGAGGTCGAAAACTTTCAGAAGGTCTGGGCGCCGCTGGGTCGCACGCCCGTCGAGGGCGAGATTTTCGCCAATCCGGCGCTGGCCCGCACCTATCGCCTGATCGCCGAGGGCGGACGCGAGGGATTCTACGACGGCGAAGTGGCCGATACCATCGACGCCTACTTCAAGCGCATCGGCGGCTGGCTTTCCAGGGACGACCTCGCCGCTCACCGCGCGCAATGGGTCGAGCCTGTGTCGACCAGCTATCGCGGCGTCGATATCTGGGCCCTGCCGCCGAACACCCAGGGCATTGCCACCCTGCAGGCCCTGAACATTCTCGAACATTTCGACATCAAGTCGCTCGGATTCCAGTCCACCGCCAGTCTCCACCTGCAGGTTGAAGCCAAGCGTCTCGCGTTCGAGGATCGCGCGCGCTTCTATGCCGATCCCGAATTCGCGAAGATCCCGATCAACTGGCTGGTTTCAAAGGCCTACGCGGCCGAACGGGCTAAGCTGATCCGGCCCGACAGGATTCTCAATCCCGTTCACTCCGGCGAGGCGCCAAGCCATGGCGACACCACCTACTTCAGCGTTGCCGACAACGATGGAATGATGGTTTCGTTCATCCAGTCCAACTACCGCGGTATGGGTTCGGGGCTGTCACCCGACGGTCTGGGCTTCATGTTGCAGAACCGCGGCGAGCTGTTTGACCTCACCGAGGGGCGGCCGAACACCTATGCGCCGGGCAAGCGGCCGTTCCAGACGATCATTCCCGGTTTCGCCACCCGGGACGGCGAGCCGTGGATGGCCTTCGGGGTGATGGGCGGCGACATGCAGCCGCAGGGCCAGACGCAGATCATCGTCAACCGCGTCGACTATGGGCTTGGCCTGCAGGAGGCTGGCGACTCGCCACGCTGGCATCACGGGGGCTCATCCGAACCGACCGGCGAGGAGCAGCACGGCATCGGAACCCTGCATCTTGAAAGCGGCGTCCCGGCGATCACACGCGAAGGCCTCGCCGCGCTTGGCTGGCGGCCGGCTCGTTCCGACGGCAGTTTCGGCGGTTATCAAGCGATCGAGCGCCTGCCCGGACGATATGCCGCCGCCAGCGAAATGCGTAAGGACGGACTGGCCCTGGCCTATTGATGATGACGGCTTACTGATCATGACCGAAGACGAAATGCGCGAGATCTGCCTGTCATTCCCCAGAGTCACCGAGGGCAGTTCCTACGGCCGCCCGGCCTTCACGGTGAACAAGAAATTCTTCACCCGCCTGCGTGCCGAGGACCAGAGTGTGGTGCTGATGGACATCAACGCCGATGAGCGCGAAATGCTGATGGAGGCCGAACCTGGCACCTTCCATTTCACCGCTCACTACAAGGACTATCCCTGCGTCCTCGCCCGCATCGCCACCCTGCACCCCGGCTCCCTCCGCGTCTTCCTCGAACGCCGCTGGCGCAAGATCGCGCCGAAGGCGGCCGTGAAGGCCTGGGACAAGCAGAACGGGACGTGATTCCTCCCAAGTGCGCCGGCGTGACTCACCCCCCGGACCCGCGCGGCGCGAACAGTTGAGCGCTTGTCTCCCTGTCTTCCCGTGCGACGCTGACCGCGCCGCCGCCGGGCGTGCGGAAGGCCGCCATGGCGGCGACGAAGGCCAGGGGCTGGCCCGCGGGCGCGACCGGATCATGGATAAGCACCCCGCCGTGACCATCGCTGGCCGCCACGAAGACA
The DNA here is from genome assembly GCA_025352165.1 of Caulobacteraceae bacterium. GTDB lineage: Bacteria > Pseudomonadota > Alphaproteobacteria > Caulobacterales > Caulobacteraceae > Acaudatibacter. Next base: position 24,043 of record JANXTX010000301.1, read on the forward strand.
GAGCCCAGGTAGTTGCCTTTGAGATTGATCCTCGCCGTGTGCGTTCCGTCCGTCACGGTCAGCATGCCGCCCTTGCTGGTTCCCGAAAAGGTCGCTTCGTTAACACTGACGAAGCCGATATCGGTCAGGTCCAGCAGGGTTCCCCCTGCCTTCGAAAAGCCGGTGATCATGCCCGTGTAGGCCTGCGACTGTCCAAGCTCCAGGGTCCCGGTTCCGCCCGTGAAAGTCACGGCCTGTTTGAAGCTTGAACCGAAATCGAGGGTTCCCCCGTTGATGACGGCCACGCCGCCCTTGCCGCTGACCGCTCCGGTCACTTTGAGGATACCGCCGTTGGCGGCCAGCGTGCCGGTGTTGACCAGGGCGCCCTTGATGGTCAGCGCCCCGGCGCCGGCGGTCTCGATCAGTCCCGCGTTGGTCACCTTGGCCTTCTTGGCCCCGAGCGCCAGACTCCCTTCGCTGATCACGGTCTGGCCGCCGGCAATTGTCACGGCCTCGGTATCGACGAACGTCGCTCCCGCATCGATCTGGAACGTATTGAAATTCTGAAATGTCGTCGTCGCCATGCTGCCGGATACGGTCGCGTTTCCGCCTGCCAGCCCCGACAGCGTCCCGACGCCCGAGCCCAGGCGCAGCTCGCCGCCGTCCCCTGTCACCGCGCCCATGAAGGCCGAGCCGGCCTCCACGACGAGCACATCGCTGGACGAGGTGAAGGAGACCGCCGTCCCACCGGTTCCACTGATCGTACCGGCGTTCGTCACCGTGATTGACACGCCATTGGCGAAGATACCCAGATGGCCGGTGATGGAGCCGCCCGCGGCATTTTCTAGCGTCGCATTGGCGAACATGCGCACACCCTCGCCCGCGAGGCCGGTCGCATCGATCGCGCCATAGTTGATGCCTTGGGCTCCCTGGCCAAGCTCCAGGCCTCCGTAGCCTGTGATCACGGCCGTAGCGTCTGTCGGCGAGCCATTATTCGCCACGCCGCCGACCTCCAGTTCGACGCCATAGCCGCCCGGTCCCTTGATCGTACCGAAGTTGGACATTGTCCCCGGGTCGAGCGCCCCGAACAGCACGCCGAAGTTTCCGCCATACATCAGGGCGGCGGTGTCGTCGCTCGATCCGTTGGTCACCGAGCCGCCGGCGGTCAGATAGACCCCATAATTCCCGCCAGCGATGGTTCCATGGTTTGCGACGGTTCCCGTTCCGCCGCCGATCACCACGCCGCGCTGATAGTCATAGATAACAGCGCCGTCTCCGGGACTTTGGCCGTTGGTGACAACGCCGCCCGCGGACAAGCGCACCCCGTCGCCGCCGTAGCCATAGATAAGACCGGTGTTGATCACGGTTCCGGCCGCGCCCTTGATGACCACGCCCGCGAAGCCGACGACAGCACCCTTGAGCCCGCCGACGTTGTGATTGTAGACGCCGCCGCCAGCGGACATGGCAATGCCATAGTCACCGGCGTTCTTTTGCGAGGTGACCCTTCCGACATTGTTAACGGTGCCGGACACATTGGTCAGCTGGACGCCGTACAGGCTTCCTTTGATATCGGAGTTGTAGTCGTTTTGCACATAGCCGCCGGCTCCCAGGTAGACCCCCACGCCGAAGACGCCGTAGCCGAAGATCGTGCCCGCGTTGAAAACATTACCGTAGCCGGTCGCGGCGACACCGGACCGCACGCCGTAGATCCCGCCGTTGTTTTCGACCTCGCCGCCGTTGACCATGGCGACGCCGGAGACGCCGCTGATCACGCCCGAAAATTCATTGTAGACCACCCCGCCGGCAGGGCTGTGCAACGCTAACGACATTGTGATCGAGCGTGGGCCCGGGAGGTCGAGAAAGGGGATTCCCTCGACGAATCTTGTCTGAATCTATGCCGGGCAACCATCCAAAAGGGTTGCCCCGATGCCAAGCACGCTGCT
>JANXTX010000394.1 GCA_025352165.1 Caulobacteraceae bacterium
GTTCTCGAAGGCGTCGAAATAGTCGCCCAGGCCGCCATTCGAATTGCCCATGGCGTGGGAGTACTCGCAGAGCACCATCGGGCGCCTGTCGGCCGGATCATTGGCCGTCGCCCAATTCACCAGAGTGTCGATCGGGGGGTACATCGGACAGATTAGGTCACTGGCGTGGGCGCCGGGCGCGCCTTTCCGTGGATTGCCTCCCTGCCCGGGTTCAGCATAGGCCGGCGGTCCGACCACTGAATCCCAGCCCCACACCGCCCCTTCGTAGTGCAGTGGCCGTGACGGATCGAGGTGGCGGATCCAGCCGGCCATGGCGTCATGATTGGGTCCATAGCCGCTCTCGTTGCCAAGCGACCAGACGATCACGCTTGGGTGATTCTTGTCCCGCTCGACCATCCGCAACCCTCGTTCAAGGAACTGTCCGGCATATCGGGGATCGCGGCAGGCATTGTGCAGGAACGCATGCGACTCGATGTTCGCCTCGTCGATCAGATAGAGGCCGTACTCGTCGCAGAGATCGTACCAGGCCTCGGCGTTGGGATAGTGCGAGGTGCGCACCGCATTGACGTTGAAGCGCTTCATCAACTCGATATCAGCGATCATGCTTTCGCGGGTGGTCGCCTTGCCGCGCACCGGATCATGCTCGTGCCGGTTCATGCCGTTGATCATCACCGGCCGACCGTTGATCAATAGCTCGCGGTCGCCGATCTTCACGCTGCGGAAGCCGACGCGGCACGCGGTGGCTTCCACGACCGGACCATCTCCGCGATGCAAGCCGACAACCAGAGTGTAGAGATGCGGCGTCTCGCTGGACCATAACTCGGGCGCCGCTATCACTGCCGAAAGCGTCACGACGCCGAGCGGTCCACGGTAGGGGTTCCAGCCCTTGGCGGAACCGACCACCTTGTCGCTGAGCGGCGCACCTAGAATCGCCGTTCCATGGCGGTCGAAAAGCTGCGCATCGACCTCCCAGCCATTCTCGCCCGCGCCGGCAAATCCAAGCTTGACGGCAACCGTCAGATGTCCGCGTTGGAAATCGTCGTCGGGCGCGGCGACGGCATGAATATCGGCGATGTGTGTTTGAGCCGTTGAGTAGAGAAACACATCACGGAAGATGCCACCCATCCACCATTGGTCCTGATCCTCGATGTATGAGGCGTCCGACCATTTGACGACCGCGCAGGTCAGCAGGTTCGGCGAACCATGATCTACGACGCCGGTAATGTCGAACTCGTGCGGCAGGCGGGAGTCCTTGCCCATTCCCACCGGCTGACCGTTGACCCAGACATAGAGCACGCTTTCGGCGCCGCCGACATGCAGCACGGTCCGCCTACCCGCCCAGTTTGCTGGTACCTCGAACGTCGTGCGGTACAGGCCGGTCGGGTTCTCCTCCGGCACGAGCGGAGGCTCGCCCTCGAACGGCATCTGGATGTTGGTGTAGTGGGGCCGATCATAGCCGTGCATGGTCCAGTTGGACGGCACGGGAATCCGCGGCCAGGCCGCATCGTCATAGTCGGGCTGGGTAAATCCTTCCGGCGCGGCTTCCGGCCTGTCAGCGAGATGAAACAGCCAGTCGCCATTGAGCGATTTCACAAACGGCGACGCTTCCCCCCGCACCGCGAGGGCGCTCTCGAAATCGGGGAATGGATAGAGCGTCGCGCGGGCCGGCAATCGTCCGACTGAAATCGTCTCCGGGTGAACCCAGGTGCGCGTCGCGCCTTGCCAGAACAGCGTCGTGGATCCGGTCATGACTTCAAACTCACGTTGAAGCGCCCTCTTGCCGCCTGGCGCTTGGCGGTGCAAGGCGGGACGATGAGCACGATCCTGGCCATCCATGCCCATCCGGACGATATCGAGACGCTCGCGGCTGGAACGCTCGCCCGACTGGCGCGGATAGGTCATGCGGTCATCATCGTGACGGCGACCGCCGGCGAGGGAGGCTCCACCGAGCATGCTCCGGAGGTGATCGCCAGGATCCGACGGCGAGAGGCGGCCGCGTCCGCGGCGCTGATCGGCGCCAGCTACCATTGCCTCGGCATCGGCGACCTCGCGGTTTTCAACGATGACCAATCGCGACGCGCGGTGACCGAAGCGGTCAGGTCGGCCAGGCCCGACATTGTCCTGGCCCCCTCCCCCGCGGATTATCATCCAGACCATGAGGCGGTCAGCACGCTGGTGCGTGACGCCTGTTTCGCCGCGTCGGTGCCGAATTACCGTTGCGGCGATGCTGCCGCGCTGGAGGCGATCCCGCATCTTTATTTCATCGACCCGATCGGCGGCCGCGACCGGGAGGGCGTGCCAGTCAAGGCGGACTTTGGCGTCGATATCGAAGAAGTATTTCCGATCAAGCGCGCCATGCTGGCCACACACGAAAGCCAGTTCGCCTGGGTCGCGCGGCAGCACGACATCCCCGACCACCTGGCCGCTCTTGAAGAATGGGCGAGACGGCGAGGCAAGGATTTCGCGGTGGCGATGGCGGAGGGCTTCCGGCAGTACCGGCACCATCCCTATCCGAAGACCCCGGCGTTGCAGCAGATGCTCGGAGACGTGTTAACGCCGCGCTGACGGCTTGGTCTGCTCGAATGCATAGCCGAAACTCAGCAGACGCGCTTCGGACCAGGCCGGACCGATGAAGGACAGCCCGACCGGCAAGCCTCGGACATCCCCCATAGGCACCGTCAGGTGCGGGTACCCGGCGACAGCGGCGAGTTGACCGGCCGCGCCTCCGAGCGTGAAGTCCTTCAGGATCGGATCGGTCAGCCAGGCAGGTCCGGCAGTCGGCGCAACCAGAACGGAAACATTGTTGTCCGCCAACAGCTTGTCGATGCCCTCCGCGCCGGCGAGCCTTCGCCCATCCGCCAGCGCCTTTCGGTAGTCCGGATCATCGAGGCCTCTGGTCTTTTCGGACTGCTCGAAGATCTCCTGCCCGAAATAAGGCATCTCGGCGTCGGCATGGGCGACATCAAAGGTGATCAGGTCAGCCAGCGTACGGGTCTTCACCTGGTCGGGCGAGGTCGACGCGAGATAGGATTCAATGCCGGCCTTAAACTCGGTCGCCAGCACAAGTTGCTCGTCATTGTTCAGCGCATCGCCTCCAGCCGGAGCCGCCTTGATATCAACGAGGGTCGCGCCGGCATCGCGCAGGCGGGTGATCGCGATCTCGAACACGGCATCGGTCTCGGGATGGAATCCGGCCGCGAACCGCAGCACGCCGATGCGCGCGCCTTTGAGGGCCGCCGGATCGAGCGCCGCGACATAGTCGGTCTTGTGAACGTCCGCATCCCGCGTCGCCGGATCGGCGGGATCGGAACCGGCGATCGCACCCAGGATCATTGCAGCGTCGCGCACATTGCGGGTGATCGGGCCGGGTGTGTCCTGGCTGGCGCTGATCGGCACGACCAGGGTGCGCGAGACCAGCCCAACCGTGGGTTTCAGTCCCACCAGGCCGTTTACCGAGGCCGGGCAGGTGATCGAGCCATCCGTCTCCGTGCCGATCGCCGCGTCCGCAAAACCGGCGGCAAGCCCCGCGGCGCTGCCTGACGAGGAGCCGCACGGATTTCGCAACGGATCGTGCGGATTGCGCGTCTGACCACCCACCGCGCTCCAGCCGCTGATTGAATGTGTGGAACGAAAGTTCGCCCATTCCGAGAGATTTGTCTTTGCCAGGATGACAGCTCCGGCGTCGCGCAGGCGCCCGATGAGCGGAGCATCACGGCCTGTGACATTGTCCTTGAGCGCCAATGACCCGGCGGTTGTGTGCATCTCGTCGGCGGTCTCGATATTGTCCTTTACCAGGACGACCAGCCCGTGTAGCGGACCTCGCACATGGCCCCCCGCGCGCTCGGCGTCGAGCGCGCGGGCCTCGTCCATGGCGTGGCGGTTGAGTTCGATCACCGCGTGCAGTGAGGGCCCCTGTGCATCGCGCCCGGCGATGGCCTTTTTGTAAAGTTCAACGCGCGCGGCAGAACTCGGAGGGGCATCGCCTGCGAACGCGATCCCGCCGACGATCGCGGTCAGCACAATCGACAATGCTATCATCGAGGAAAGGTTAGGCATCCTGAAGAGTCTCCCGCTCACCCTGAATTTGCAAGCTCCGCCGGAATCGATCGCGATCCGCTCGGTCTTCTACGTCAACGGTTCGAATCGCTGCTAAAGTTGCGCGATGCCCAAAGCCGCACAAGCCAGCCTGTTTGATGATGCCCTGGCGCCTACACCCGCGCCCGCTTCCCGGGCCGAGCCCGGCTATTCGGCCAAGGATATCGAGGTGCTGGAGGGGCTCGAACCCGTTCGCAAGCGCCCTGGCATGTACATCGGCGGCGTCGATGAACGGGCGCTGCATCATCTGTTCGCCGAGGTGCTCGACAACTCGATGGACGAGGCGGTCGCCGGTCACGCCAAGGTGATCGAAGTGTCGCTGGATGCCGACGGCGCATTGACCGTTCGCGACGATGGGCGCGGTATGCCCGTCGACGCGCACGCGAAGTTTCCCGACAAATCCGCCCTCGAAGTGATCATGACGATCCTTCACTCTGGGGGAAAATTCTCCGGCAAGGCCTACGAAACGTCGGGCGGCCTGCATGGTGTCGGCGTTTCCGTGGTCAACGCGCTGTCAGAGCGGCTGGACGTGACCGCCTGGAAGGATGGCTTCGAGTGGCGCCAGACCTATTCCCGAGGGAAACCGCAGACCCGCCTCGAGAAGATCGCACCGACCCGCAAGCACGGAACGTCACTGACCTTCTTGCCAGACGCGACTATTTTCGGAGCGGACGCGGCGTTCCGTCCGTCGCGGCTTTATCGGATGGCGCGCTCGAAGGCCTATCTGTTCCGCGGCGTCGAGATCCGCTGGAAGTGTGCGCCGGAGCGGATCCTGGACCAGACGCCGGCCGAGGCGGTATTCCACTTCCCGGGCGGTCTCGCCGACTTCCTCGCCGAGACCATCAACGGCTCGCAGACCGTGACCCCCGAACCATTCGCCGGCCGCATCGAGCGCAAGGGCGAGGCCGGAGCGGTGGAGTGGGCGGTGGCCTGGACCCCCGCCGGATTTGGCGAAGCCGACGCCTTCATGCGCTCCTACTGCAACACCGTGCCCACGCCCGAGGGCGGGACGCATGAGGCGGGGTTGCGCGCGGTGCTCACCCGCGGGCTGAAGGCCTATGCCGAACTTACCGGCGAGAAACGCGGAACCATCATTACCGCCGACGACATCGTCGCCCAGGCCGGCGCACTGATCAGCGTGTTCGTCCGCAATCCCGAGTTTCAGGGCCAGACCAAGGAACGGCTGTCGTCGATCGACGCCCAGCGTCTGGTAGAGGGCGCGCTGCGCGATCCGTTCGACCATTGGCTTGCGGCCCAACCGAAAGCCGCCAGCGCGCTGCTGGCCTTTGTTGTCGACCGCGCCGAAGAACGTCTCAAACGGCGCAAGGACAAGGAAGTCGCGCGCGCCTCGGCAACGCGGAAACTGCGGCTGCCCGGCAAGCTCGCGGACTGTTCCGGACAGGCGGCCGATGGCACTGAACTGTTCATCGTCGAAGGCGACAGCGCCGGCGGCTCAGCCAAGCAGGCGCGTGATCGACGCACCCAGGCCATCCTGCCCTTGCGCGGGAAGATCCTCAACGTCGCCTCCGCGACGGCCGACAAGACCGGCGGCAACAAGGAATTGTCCGATCTGATGCTGGCCCTCGGGGTGGCGGGGGGAAGCCGGTTCCGCGAGGAAGACCTGCGCTATGAGCGCATCATCATAATGACCGACGCCGACGTCGACGGCGCACACATCGCCTCGCTGCTGATCACCTTCTTCTACCGGACCATGCCGGAGCTGATCCGCAATGGTCGGCTCTATCTGGCGCTGCCCCCGCTCTATCGCCTGACCCACGGCGGCAAGAGCGCCTACGCCCGAGACGACGCTCATAAGGAAGAGCTGCTGACGACGACCTTCAAGGGCAAAAAGCCGGACATCGGCCGCTTCAAGGGCCTGGGCGAGATGATGCCGGCGCAGTTGAAGGAAACCACCATGGATCCCCGGACCCGCACGCTGGCGAGGGTGAGCCTGCCGCGAGAGGAGGAACCGGTCGAGGCGCTGGTGGAAACCCTGATGGGCCGCAAGCCCGAGTTGAGATTCCGCTTCATCCAGGAAAACGCCGAGTTCGCCGCCGCCGACGTCGACGTCTAGCCGCGATCCGAAGGCGCGATGGAACCCCAGGGAAAGCCTCGGCAGATCGAGATCTTCATCGACGCCGACGCCTGTCCGGTGAAGGATGAGGTCTATCGCGTCGCCGAGCGTTACCGTCTGAAGACCTACGTTGTGGCGAATGCTTATATAATGGTTCCGCGCCATCCCCTGATCGAACGGGTGGTGGTCGAGGCAGGGCCCGACGTCGCCGACGACTGGATCGCGGAGCGGGTAGCCGGTGGAGACGTGGTGATCACCAACGACATCCCGCTTGCCGAGCGGGTGATCAAGGCCGGCGCGGCGGCGATTGCTCCCAACGGGCGGGCCTTCACCGTCGACTCGATCGGCGCCGCCATCGCTCAACGCGCGATCATGGAGCAGATCCGTTCGACCGGAGCGATCACCGGCGGCCCCAGACCCTTCGACCGTCGAGACCGGTCGCAATTCCTGCAGACCCTGGACGAGGTGGTCGGCCGGGAAATCAGGCGGCGGAAATGATTGAGGTCACCGACGGCATATCTCTCGACGAGAACGAACTGGAGTTTAGCTTCATTCGCGCGTCCGGTCCTGGCGGCCAGAACGTCAACAAGGTCTCCAGCGCGGTGCAGATGCGGTTCGACGCAAGGCGTTCGCCCAGTCTTGGCAACGATGTCAGTACACGACTGCAGAAACTCGCCGGTTCCAGATTGACCCTGGATGGTGTGATCGTCATCACCGCCGCGCGTCACCGGACGCAGGAGCGCAACCGCGCCGACGCCATTGAGCGACTTGTCGGACTGATCCAGAAGGCGGCGATCGAGCCGGTCAAGCGTCGACCGACACGTCCTACCAAGGCATCGAAGCAACGACGCCTTGAGGCCAAGACCCAGCGTGGCGGCGTCAAGGCCTTGCGTGGCAAACCCAATCTGGGCGATTAGCGGCCCAACACCCCGCCTATGGAGAAACGCATGCGTGTTCACCCTTCGGTTCCGCTGATCGCGGCGCTTGGCCTCGTCGCCTGCGGCAAGCCGGCCGCCCAATCGGATCAGGCCGCGTCATCGACCAATGCGCCCGCCCCCACAGAGGCAGCGACGCCGGCCGCACCGACCGACGCCCAGAAGAAGGCAATGCTCGCAACCCTGCCCGCGGCGTATCAGGCGGCCGACCTCGACAACGGTCAGGCCAAGTTTGCGCTCTGCCAGTCCTGCCACACCGTCGTGCAGGGCGGCCCGGCGATGACCGGGCCCAACCTTTGGGGCATTTTCGGCCGCAAGGCGGGGTCATCGCCAGACTTCAGTTATTCGGATGGCATGAAGGCGTACGGCATAGTCTGGGACGCCGATCACCTGGAAAAGTGGATCACCAACCCGCGCGCGGTCATTGCCGGAACCAAGATGACCTACCTCGGCATGGAAAACGCCAAGGACCGTATCGATACGATCGCCTATCTGAAGACAGTCACGACCGCGCCAGGGAACTGATCGTTCTTACACCGCCGGGAGGATGCCCATAGGCGCTATGGTTAAGCGGGCTACGTCCTCGTT
>JANXTX010000424.1 GCA_025352165.1 Caulobacteraceae bacterium
GCGCTTGTCGGATCAGGCATTCAACGGTGGCGCCGTGACGCCGGTCAGCCGCGCCCAACCGAGGAAATTGTCTCAAAGTTTTCCGGCAGACACATCGTCCAGGTCACGATACGCGACCCCTATGCCCTGGGTCACCCAAAGGCGCGTTACGCTCAGGTGCAGTTTCTGAAGCTCTTGAAGCAATCAGCGCGGGCGCTTGAGGCCGTAACGATCGAGTATGCGCCGGAGGCTGAAAGTGACCTTGACGAGGGGGGAGCCCGTCGTGACATCGGCGCAAAATTTGTCGTGGCGTTCCCAAATGATCAGCCAAAACTTGGGCTCTCTCGACGATCCAAGCGATCCAGGGACGATGATTTCCATGATCGGTTCGTTGAGATCGACGTCCGCCACTCAGGTGGCGCCGTGCGCCGCCACGAGCTCTTCATAGGTCGAGGCGTTGAGGCACTTTTTGATGTCACAAAGCAATGTACCGCGACCTATGTGCCGCCGAATAACTTGGAAGCATAGCAATTTAATGTGTCGATCCACACCCTTCAGCAGCGGAATCGAAACCCCACAAGAAAACTTGGAAAATCGCCTCGATAGGTCCGCGGCCGGTCTCGGCAGCTAAAACGCAAACTCGTCGCCAGCGGGAAGCTCGATCCCACCGATCCCATCGCCGTGCCAGAGGATCTCGATGGCGGTCGAAGGCACCTACCGCAGCCAGGTCGGTTTGCTCGTCCGTGCGGTCCCGAACCTCGCCACCGAATCTTCCAGCCACACTCATATGAAGCCGAGCGATATGTGGGTTCTGATCTGGCCAACGGAACGGCCCGCCGGCTGAAGATCGAGCGACCAGTCCCGCGCCGCGCCGCGTCATCCCCTGAAGCAGTGTTCGTTGTGCCAAGTCAGGGCCGTCGGATTTGGCCGTTGGCTGAGGGTCACCGGCAAGCTTATCGGTTGGCCGTGCAATGCATAGTAGTGCTTGCCATTGTCGAACTCTTCTCGGATTTTCCTGCTGACCTCGAAACGCAGGTCTGGTGTCACCGTCACATAGCCCGCATCGAAAAGGCTGTGAATGTCGCGGCGTAGCAGCAATCCGTTTCTCGCCTCGTGCTCGCCGCCGTCGCCATATGGTCGTATATGCGCTGCTTCCAGCGCTGGCAGGGTGCGCTCCTGGGTGACCGCGCACCGCCGTTGATAGATGTCCGTCACCAGGACGCGAAATGCCCCCTGGCCAAGGCGCGGTCGGATGAGTTGAGGTTCACCGAAGCGGACGGCGTTCTCAATCACGCCGGGACCGGTTGGTCGGGCCAGCCGTTCACAGACGGTTTCCCATAGCGCCAAGCCGTCGCCGTCGCCGGTGTTAAAGGTTTTGAAGGAAACTATATTCGGCGCCCAACTCGTCGGAACCGGAATCCAGTCGGGCTCATCGAGGAAGAAAGGCTGTGTCAATATCCGGCAGCCGATGGCGAAGTCGCTGCGATCATTAGGGGCCGCCCGGCGGTACTTGGCGATCCGAGTTCGCATTTGTTGTGCCGACGTCGCACCATTTGCGTCGCCGAAGGCCTCCCAGGCCAGGGAACAAGGCATGGTGTTTGCGTAGGCGAATACCCCGCCACCGACGATGACATTGCGCGGCGCGTGCAATTTGAACAGAAAAAGCTCGCCGGGCTGGAGCGCGCGAAAGTTCGCAGCGGACGGTGCCCAGAAGTTGACCTCAGGCAGGGCGGCCTTGCGCCTTAGGAGTTCGAACCAGTCGTCGTCAGTGACGGCAACCACGAGGTTAAGGGCCATCAGAGAGCCTCGCCCGGCGGCGCTGTGGCTAGATCGTCCCGTGTAGTCAACGCGCCCATGGCACGTATCTCGTTCACGCCGTTAAACCTCCGTGGGTTCCCCTACGATATACCCCGCTGTCGGGCTGATAATATAGGCCGGTCAAAACCAGGATATCTGCGCGGTCCTTTGACAGCGCCATTGCCGGATGGCGTCAGGTTCAATGTCGCCCTTTGGGGAGCGCTTCGTCCACAATTGCGTCAAGCCTGATTGGCCGCGAAGTAAGATCGTCGTGGCGACCAGGCTCACTACCTGGTTCTTAGTCGCCGCTCTTCGTCATACGACCACTCGCTGATCGACCCCACGTCCCGAAAGACACGGGCAGGCCCTTGGGCAATCGGATCTGCATCGATCAACTGCTCCTCCGCCCAGGCGATCCCGTCGGCCACTGTAGCGCGGTCGACGTCGCTAAGAGGATTGTCCGCAGCGGCTTTCAAGGCGTCGATGAAGGCTCGGGCCAATTCAAGCTCGTTCCAAGTCCTGGCCAGGGTCAAGAACCGGCGCCATCGATTGGCGTCCTTCTTGCGACGTTGTTCTTCCTCATAGCGGCGCACCTGTTCGATTTGCCGTTGGCGCTCGGCTTCGGCCCGGAGACGCGATTGTTCCTTCAAGACCGGAGCGACGCTGACAATGACGGCCGCAATATTCGGGATGAACGTCTCAAAGGGTTCGGCGTCGGTTTCTGACCACTCCTGGGTGAAGCCTGATGGGAGATGGGTCTTGATGTTGAAGACGAAGCAACCAATCGGCTTGAGTTCAAGCGTCCAGCCCTGTGAGTTGGGGCGCCGATATTTGAGCTCGTCTACGTTGAGGGGCCGCCGGACCTGTTTGTTTTTCTCGCGGACTGTGAACTGGATTTTCTCGCCATGAGCCTACGCAAAAAGGCCTTCGCGGGCATCTTCACGCACGTTCACCCCATGTTGCTCAAGGGCTTTGAACAGGGCGTCAAGGGGTCGGTGTTTACGACGGTCCAGGTCATTGAAATCCGCGGGCCTAAAGCCGGTAGGCGTCCATGGTGAGGTCTCTCGACGAGCGTCGCGCCGCCGCTCCTCACGTTCGCGAAGCCAGCCGGCTATGACGGGGTGAGGCCGATTCAGTCTCTGTGGAAGGGATAGCTCGCCGATTGACTCGCGCACCGCTTCAGCCGTGGCCAGGACCTCGGCGGAGAGTTGCACGTGCGCCGCTTGTGGTGGCGTTGGTCGGATGGTGACGTTTGCCGCGCTGGCGCGGGTTTCGGTGGGAAGCGGCGTTTTCTCCAGCGCCTGGCTCGCGGGCGGTTTCGCCCAATGGCCGCGCGTGGGGTAGGGAACGCCGGCGCGGTCGCAAATCTTCGCCAGCCCGTTTCCGGTTACGCCAAACCTGGCGGCAAGTCGATACATTGGCGTGCGCCAGACTTCGTCACACAGCGCTTCGCGTGTGAGGGTCGTGGACGCCGTCGGCCGCTTTGTCGCGTCTCCAACTGGAAGGCTGTCCTCCGGCTGAGCGCTTTGACCTACATCGGGTGTGGCGTCATCGGCAGAAGGAGGAACCGGCGGAGGTGGTGAGTTCGCGGCAGACGGCTCACGTTCTTTGGGGAGCGTCCCGCCTACAGTCTCGTTAGTCGTCGATTGCACTACGGGGCTGGCCACTTTCCGCCGGACAGGACGGCTTACAATCGTGACCGGATCGGAGTGGCCGCTAGGCGCCAGGCCCATCGCCGTTCGATCGGTCGTCCTGCCCATCTCCATCAGGGTCCAATAGCCATATCCGGGTCTCGGAATATCAGCCTTCTCGCACGACTCCCTAAGCTGCTCC
>JANXTX010000156.1 GCA_025352165.1 Caulobacteraceae bacterium
AGTTGGTCCATGTCGTCCCCTCGTCGCATTTGAACCCGCGCGGACTCAAGCCGCGCTCGTTACGCGGGTTCTCACTTCCCGCTACGTCCAGGATTAATGTTCAGCCACGTCATATCCGGTCGCACCGACGGGTAGTATAGCCAATGCACACCTTGGCCGCGTGGGTCGTCGCAGATTCGCACGGCAATAGATGCGGTCAATCGCTTCCTTGCCCTGTGTCCAGTACGATCGCGTGGGAGGGTGCGCCGGCGACCGCCCCCGACGGATTGGTCCGCGACCTTCGGCTCTCTTTAACATGCCGATCACACCCTGACCAGATCATCGCCGCGGCCCAGACTGGGGTGGCCGTCGAGGGAGTGGTCGAGGCGTCTTCAGATGTCCTAAACCCCACGGAAACACCCCGCGCCAGGGATAGGCAAGCAAAAAAGGGGGGGTGGGGGTCGAGGTGCGAGGGTAGGCTCTTTCGAGAGCTTCCTTCAGTGCGGGATAGGTCACGAAGCGAAAGGTCGAAGGGGCGTTCCGCAGGCCCCTACCTTAGCCTCGAAATGGTGCTGTGGCTGACGTTGTAGGTCCGCGCGATGTCCATCAGCGTCTCGCCGCCGTCGCGCCGTTCGATCGCCTCCTCTCGCTGATGCAGCGTCAGCTTGGGCTTGCGGCCCAGCCTCACGCCCCGGGCTTGGGCACGTGTCCGTCCCTCGCCGGTTCGGACGCGAATGAGGTCGCGCTCGAATTCCGCCAAGCCGCCCAAAACCGTCAGCATGAGCCGGCCATGTGCCGTGGTGGTGTCGGCCCAGGCGTCGGCCAGGGACCGGAACGCGGCGCGCTTGGCGGTGACACTGGCCAGCGAGTTGAGCAGGTCCCTCGTGGACCGCGCCAGGCGGTCGAGTCTTGTCACCAACAGCACGTCGCCAGCCTGAAGGCTATCCAGAGCGCGCCGCAACTGAGCCCGGTCGCTCTTGGCCCCGCTCGCCACCTCGCGGAACACCTTTTCGGCGCCCGCCGCCGTCAAAGCCGCCACCTGGGCGGCGACGCTCTGTCCGTCCGTAGAAACTCTCGCGTAGCCGTAAATCATCGCATCATTTTGCACGTATATTCTGCACAAGAAAAGCTCTTTTGATTCAATGCTCGGGAAATTGTGCGAAAATTAAGATTTATGCACAGGCGAGCGGGCGCGTCCCCTGAAGCCTACCTTTGGGCAGGTCGCTAAGCGCGACCGGCCTCCACCGTCGTAGTGATGAAGAATGGCGACCGAGCTTTCCCGTCTCGCGCCGAGGTGATAGGTATTACCACCGCTCACTTGGTAATACAGGGCACGCCATGGCTACCACCGTCACCCGCAAAGGGCAGGTCACGATCCCGAAGCCCGTTCGCGACCGGCTTGGTATCCAGCCAGGCGCGGCCGTGGACTTCACCCTCGACGCCGACGGCCGGGTCATCCTGACAAAGGTCGGGACGCCGCCGCCGAAGAGTCGCTTCGCCGGCTTGGTCGGCCGCGCTGGCAAGGGTCTCAGCACCGATGAGATCATGGAGTTGACGCGCGGCGAGGTTTGACGTGACCTTCGTCGACACCAACGTCCTGCTGGATGTCCTCACCGACGATCCGGTCTGGGCCAGATGGTCGCTGGGCCAGCTCGACGCCGCAGCCTTGAGGGGGCGGGTTGCGATCAACGCCGTGGTCTATGCGGAATTGTCGGTGCGGTTCGAGCGCATCGAGGATCTGGACGCCGTGGTTGCGCAGGCCGGATTGATCGTGGAATCGATCCCGCGCGCGGCCCTGTTCCTGGCCGGCAAAGCCTTTCAGCACTACCGTGCGGCAGGCGGCGCGCGCACCGCCGTGCTGCCCGATTTCTTCATCGGCGCTCACGCCGCCGTCGATGGCGTTCCGCTGCTGACAAGGGACACGCGACGTTACCGGACGTATTTCCCATCCCTGGCCTTGATCGCGCCTGGTTAATCGGCCCCTTCACGACACACACATTCTGCGCGTGACAAGGCTTTTGAACCACGCGCCTTGAGTAACCTCAGGCCCCGCCGACAAGAGGCTCGGCCCCCTCGTTCAGGATCGCCAAATAGGCACCATAGCCGAACACCCGGCCACGCCGGCGGCCGGTGACCTCCTGCACGATGTCCAGTCGCTGCAGTTCGGCAAGTGCGGCGTTGACGGTCGGCGCGGTCAGCCCCGTCCGTTCGACGAGCGCGCCGGCGGTCGCAAACGGGTTGCGTTGCATCAGATCATGAACGCGCAGCGCGGAGCCGGCGCGGTCGCTTTGCACGACAATCCGCTCGCGGTCGGTTTTGAACAGGTCGACGATACGGGTCGCGGCGTCGAACGCCTGGTTGGCGGTTTCGGCGACGCCGTCGAGGAAGAACTCCAGCCAAGCCTCCCAGGCGCCGCGTTCGCGCACCTCCTGAAGCAGCCGGTAATACTCGGCTCTGTGGGTTTTCAGATAGAGGCTGAGGTAGAGCAGCGGCTTGCGCAGCACGTCGTGAACGCAAAGAAACAACGTCACCAGCAGGCGCCCTATCCGACCGTTTCCGTCCAAAAACGGGTGGATGGACTCGAACTGCACATGAAGAAGCGCGGCCTTGATGAGCGGCGGCAGCCGGGCGTCCTCCTCGTGAATGAACCGCTCGAACTGGTCGAGGCATGCCCCCAATTCGTCGACCGGCGGAGGAACATAGAGGGCGTTGCCCGGTCGCGTGCCGCCGATCCAGTTCTGTGAACGGCGGAATTCGCCCGGACCCTTTGTCTCTCCGCGGCCGCTGCGCAGGAGGCGCGCGTGCATCTCCCGGATCAGGCGCAAGGAAAGAGGCAGCGTTTTCAGGCGCTCCAGCCCGAACATCATCGCGTCGACGTAGTTCGAGACTTCGCGGATATCATCGACGGGCTGACCGGCCTGGGGCCCATTCTCGAACCGTAGCAGATCGCTCAGGGTCGACTGGGTCCCTTCGATCTGAGACGACAGCACCGCTTCCTTTCGAACGTACATATAGAGAAACAGCTCCTGCGGGGGCAGGAGCACGGTGATGCCGTCGAGGCGGCCAAGCGCGCGTTCGGCGGCGCTCAGGCGAGGAAGCAAGGAGAGAACGTCGATCGGTGGGTCCGGCGGTAACGGCGCCGGGATGTGGGCGCGGACAAGCTCACCGCCCAACACCGTCTCCACTGTGCGCCCGATGCGCGGTTTCGGTTCCTCGGTTGTCATAGGACGAGAATGGGATCGAGGCCTTATTAAAGCAAGTCGCCATTTTCTTAATTAGCGGGATCGTTGGGTAAGCCCGCTTAACTAAGCCCGCTCGACCTGGCGTTTACCGCAGCAGCGGAAGCGGCCCCGAAACCGGAGCCGGCGCCTCGCGCCCCGACGGGGCGTTGTGGGGCGAATTGGCGGGTCCAAAGAAACGGGCTGAATTTACATGCATTATTTTATCGCCCAACCATCTATTTTCTGACCGGTTGTGCGCTTGTTGGGCATTTATTTCCTATTTTTCAGATAGATGTCCCTTCATCCAACCAAACAACCAAATAACCCGACTTGATCGAGCACATGAGAAAAGCCTCGCGCACGTTGTTCATGCCGCCGGTTGTCCGGTTTTTCAGTCGTTCAAATTGCCAGAGCGCTGATCCAGCTCACTTTTTCGCCCGTCGGTCTGGATCCATCTAAGGGTTGGACCGGTTGGACGGCGCGTTGGAACTTCATCGCTTTCTCGCTTAAAATAGCGGGGTCGGGGGCGACCGGAAAGATACGCTCAAAAGAAACTCGCCCTTATTGCCCGGCTCGTTCGATGCCCAGCACGTGGGCGAGCTCGATCATCAAACCCTTGGCGGCGCGATTCAGCCCCTTCTCGCAGTTTGACACGCTCCACCAGTCACGCGGCATCTGACGCAGAACGCCTCCCCATGGACCGGGGGCGCCCAAACGTCCGGCCCACGGCGTCCCCTCAAACACGGCATGCAGGGGCGGAACATTGAACGGTACGAACAGACGTGCGTGTTCGACCG
Source organism: Caulobacteraceae bacterium (assembly GCA_025352165.1). GTDB lineage: Bacteria > Pseudomonadota > Alphaproteobacteria > Caulobacterales > Caulobacteraceae > Acaudatibacter. The sequence goes on from JANXTX010000156.1 coordinate 3,998, forward strand.
AAACTGGCGCGCCTCGAGGAAAGGAGATCGCCACGCCGATCGCAATGGCGACCTTTTCCAACGTCTCGAGCTGGTTCGCGTCCCGTCTGAACGCTTCGATGGCGGCGCCGAGCGTCTTGAAATGGCCCGACCGAAGCGCCTCGGGCGTCGCCTCCATCAGATACCAG
>JANXTX010000063.1 GCA_025352165.1 Caulobacteraceae bacterium
GGCTGCGATTCCGAACGACGCCAGCATCCAGCAGGCAGTTCTGGCCCAGACCACCCAAACAGGCCTGAAAAGCGTCTACGACCAACTGTTGCCAAACCAGGGGCAGGGCATCTTCGACGCTCTGGACTCCGCGGCGCAGGCCATTTCCAGCCTTACTGGAACGACACCGGACGCCGGGACCCGCGTACCAGGCACCAGCTTGTGGCTACAGGAAGTCAATGAGCGCATCGAGCGCAATGGCGCCGACACGGTCGGGTCTGCATCGCAGATGCTTGGAATCGTAGCCGGGTGGGAACATCAGGCCCCCTCGGGCGGCGCGGTGGGCCTGACACTGGCCTACCTGAATGCGCAGGAATCTGATGTTGGTTCCGCGATCGGCGCCCACGTCGTCGGCTCCATGGTCGAGGGGGGCGGATACTATCGTCGCGCCGCCGGGCCGCTATCCGTGTCGCTCCGAGGAGCCGCCGGCTATGCGTGGTTCGCTGACGATCGCCGGTTCGTGACCGTTGGCGCGGTGAACAACGCCAATTCGAACTGGGGCGCCTATTTCGTCGATGCTCACGCCGGAGCGGGCTATGAAATGAGCTTTGGGCGCTTTTATGCGCGCCCCGAAGCCTCTCTCGACTATTTGCGCCTGCAGGAAGGCTCCCATGCCGACACCGGTGGCGGCAATGGGTTCGACCTCGCCGTAGCAAGCCGTACGAGCACGCGATTCAGTGGCGAAGCGGTGATGGTGCTGGGCGAGCAATGGGGTCGCGCCTCATGGCTTCGCGCCGAGTTGCGCGGCGGTTACCGTGAAGTGTTCTCCGGACAGGTCGGCGACACGACCGCCAACTTCACCAGCGGCAATCCGTTCACGCTCGCCTCCGACCCGGAAAAGGGGGGGTGGGCCACAGTTGGCTTCTCACTGAAGAGCGGTTCGCCATACGCCTACGTAGCGATCGAGGGCGACGCGGATCTTCGCGCGGGTGAACAGCGCTATGACCTCCGGGTGGCCGGCCGTTCGCTGTTCTAGGTTTGGTCACCGGCTGATCGAACGGAGTGGCAAAAAGCAGCCCTGCGCGCGGCGCCATGCTAAAGACTTGCCAAAGGCTTGCCCAATGAGCGACGATAGCGGCATGAACGCCGCCTCAAACCTCGATTGGGGGATATTTCTTGTCTGAACGCCTGGACGCCATCGACTCGCGCATACTCGATCTGGTGCAGCACGACGCAAGCCTTTCCGTCGCCGAAATCGCCGAACGGGTGGGTCTTTCATCGAGTCCGTGCTGGCGCCGGATAAAACGGCTGGAGGATGTCGGTATTGTCCAGCGTCGGGTGACGCTGCTCGACCGCGAGAAGCTGGGCCTCGACTTCGAGGTCTATTGCACGGTCAAGCTTTCACTGCCGACCAAGGAGAACCTCGAGACGTTCGAGCAGGCAGTGAACCGCTGGCCCGAAGTTGTCCAGTGCGCCACCGTGACCGGCGCGGCCGACTACGAGCTGCGGATCGTTACGCGCGACATGCACGCGTTCGACGATTTCCTGCGCGACAAAATCCTGCTGCTCGGCGTGGTCTCGAACATCGAAAGCCGCATCGTGATCCGCGCGGTTAAGAACTCCACGGCGGTTCCGCTGGGGCTGGTCAGTCCCTATGTTGGGAGCCGTACCTGACATCATAGGAGCCACCCATGATCGAGCTTGTGATCGATTCACGACGTAAGGATCTTGGGGGTTTCGAGGTTGGGCGTGTGCTTCCCTACGCCCCTCACCGCCGCGTCGGACCGTTCGTATTCTTCGACCACATGGGCCCGGTGACATTTCCGGCGGGCATTCCAAGAAATGTCGACGTTCGGCCCCACCCCCACATCGGCCTCTCCACCGTGACCTATCTCTTCGAAGGCGAGATGACCCATCGCGACAGCGTCGGCTCGGAAATCGCCGTGCGACCGGGCGAGGTCAACTGGATGACGGCGGGGCGCGGCATCACCCACTCGGAACGGTTTGAGACCATCCGCAAGACGGGAGGGCCAATGCATGGCATCCAGGCCTGGGTCGGCCTGCCAACCGAACTGGAGGAAATCGAGCCGGCCTTCGCCCATCATGGCCCGGAAGACCTGCCCACCTATGAATCACCCGACGGGCTGTGGGCGCGGCTGATCGCCGGCGAGGCCTTCGGCGCCAAGGCGGCCGTGAAGACCCACTCGCCGATGTTCTATGTGCATTGGCGCCTGAAGGCCGGAGCACGTGCGCAGCTAGGGGCTGAATATCCCGAACGCGCGGCGTTCGTGGCGTCGGGCTCCGTCGAGGTCGACAACCACACCTATGTCGCCGGCCAGATGCTGGTGTTCGCTCCCGGCCATCCGGTGCTGTTCACGGCGATTGGCGACGCCGAGATCATGCTGCTGGGAGGCGAACCGATCGGCGAGCGCTTCCTGGACTGGAACTTTGTCTCGTCGTCGAAAGACCGCATCGAACAGGCCAAGGCCGACTGGCGCGCCGGGCGCATGAAGCTGCCCGACCTCGACCACGACGAATTCATCCCGCTACCGGGCTGAAACGTCAGTCCCTGCTCAGCGCGTGGCGGGCCTGTTCCCAGTACTGCGCGCCGGTGATCAACGTGATGACCGCGGCGAGCCACAACAGACTGTGAGCGGCAATCGTGGCGGGTCCCAGCACCGCCGGATCGCCCGGCAACGAGAATGCCGCCCAGCAGGCGACCAGCAACTCCGCGCCGAGCGCGACCAACTGCAACGTCGTCTTCCATTTCGCCAGCAGGGTCACCGGCAGGGAAACCCCTTTGCTCGCCGCGATCTCCCGAAGGGCGCTGACGGTGAATTCGCGGAACAGGATCAGTGCCGCGGGGATCGCCACCGGCGCGTTCGAGCCCAGCGACAACAATCCCAGGATGGCGCCGCAGATCAGCACCTTGTCGGCGATTGGATCTAGTATGGCCCCCCAGAGTGTTTCCGCATGCAGGCGACGCGCGAGCCAGCCGTCGAAGAAGTCGCTGACCGCCGCGATGGCGAACGCCCAGAACGCCCAGCGCTCCAGAGCGAACTGCGTAGCCGGTGTCAGTTGTTCACTAAGCAGG
>JANXTX010000071.1 GCA_025352165.1 Caulobacteraceae bacterium
GCCTGCGTGGCGACCAGCGCCATGAGTTCCTCGATCCGCGCCATCAGCGTCGCGATCAAGGCGTCCCTGTCGACCAAATCAGGTGGCGGAGTCATCCATACCTTGACTCACATCCAGCCACCCGCCGCAACCGGAAAATTCAGCGCCCGGTCAAATTCAAGAGGGGTGAGCAATTACGCTCGCCACGCAATCTGGTGGCGATTTGCAAATCTACCAAGGCACTTTTACTGTGAGCAGCGTTGCCACGAACGCTGGTCAGTTCAATGTCTTCGGCGGTCAATTGGCGCTGGACGGCGGTGTCAACAATTCAGGACTTTTGATCGTCAGAGGTGGCAGCGTGTCTGTCAGTGGGCCCGTGACCGGTGCCGGATTTTCGTTGATCTATGGCGGCACGCTTGAACTCAAGCTGGCCGTCAATCAAAACGTGGAGTTCTCGAATGGTCAGGCCCGCGGAAAATTGATCCTTGGGCAAGCACAGAGCTATGGCGGAGAACTCATCGACTTTTCATACAATTCAAAGAACATCGTCTCGGCCGGCAAGTCCTCTTTGGACCTGCGTGACATCGGCTTCGTCGGGGCCAGCGAGGCGACGTTTAAGGGTAACAAGACCTCCGGCGTCCTCACCGTCACCGACGGGACCCACACCGCAAAAATCACGCTGGAGGGGGACTATCTCTCCGCCACTTTCCTTGCCAGCAGCGACGGAGAGGGCGGGACGGACGTCGTGGTCGCCGCCGTAACGCTGGGCATCTTCCCGCCATCGGTCACAGGCGCCGCCACCCTAGTATCTATGCAACATTTCGTCAGCGCCCTGGCGAGCCTGGCTGGGCCGGCATCCGGTAGACATGTATCGAGCGAACACCATGAGTCGGGCAGGCTGTTGCTCGCCGCGCCGAGAACGGCGGCGGTGTAAGGGGGAGCGGGAGTCGAAATGGACCCAGGCGCTTTTCAACGTCTGCAGCTTTTCTTGCCTTCAGCCGTTGCGTCGGTCCTTAACTCTGAAATCCCAGAATCGTGGGGCCGCGCGGATCGAATTCGTCCTCGAAGAAGAACTGATCGACACTCGCGCGCCCGCCGAGTTATCGGCACATCCCACGAATGGCGGGGCGCCTAACGCCCGACCCCCGCCGACGGGCCGAACGAGGCGTAACCATAGGAACCGCGTTTGAGGTCATTGGCCAACGTAAGGGGCGCTACACCTCCGTTGAGCCGCGCCCGATATACCTGCGTGGCCTCCATGACCCGCATCACATAGTCGCGCGTCTCGCCGAAGGGGATGCACTCGATGAAGTCGAGCGGGTCGGTCGTCGATCCGCGTGGATCGCCGCATGCCGCCGCCCATTGCGGAGGACGTCCCGGCCCGGCGTTATAGGCGGCCGCCGCCATGACATAGGATCCGCCGAACTGGTCGACCAGCTGACCCAGAAAGGTAGAGCCCACCCGCATGTTATAATCAGGGTCGTCGAGGCTGCCTTCACCCAGCCCGCTACGTCGGGCGATCCCCTGCGCCGTGGCCGGCATCAGCTGCATCATGCCCCGCGCGCCGGCGCCCGACCGCGCGCGAGGATCAAAGCTGCTTTCCTGCCGGGTGATCCCCAGCACGAAAGCGGTCTCGGGGGCTGCGGCTGATTGCGGCGGCGTATGGATCGGATAGCCACGCTCGGGCAGGATGAAGCCCCGCTTGGCGGCGTTGCGCACCACCCGCATGGAAAGTTCCTGCTCACCAAGCCCGCGCGTGAAGTCGACGAGCATGGCTTCGTCGGCCGCGCTGGTCAGCGTCTCGGACAGGCCGGCGACAAAGGCGGCGAACGCGTCATGCGGCGCGTTCTCGAACAGCAAGCGCGCCGCGCGGACATAGTCGCGGCTTTCAAACTGCACGAGATCGTTTGGCGTCACCACCGGGTCATGGCCGAGGTCTATCGTGGTCGCGCCCAGTCGCGTTGCCGCCAGCTGGCCGTAGAACGCCGTCTGATAATGCGACGCCTGCGAATAGAATAGCTGCGCGGCAAGTGGATCATCCATCGCTTCGGCCGCGCGCGCCCTCCAGAAGAACGCGCGGCTCTGGGTCAGGGTTGTCGGGCCGACAGCCTGCAGTCGGGCAAAGTGTTCGTCGGCGAGCTTCGGATCGCGAAGCTTGGTCAGCGCCAGCCAACCGGCCTGGAACTCCGCCTCGGCAGCATCGGATCCGGAGGTCAGGCCCGAATGCGCGGCGGCCTGGAAGGCAGCCAGATAATTTCCGGATTTCAGCGCGGCGTTGGCAAGATTGCCATGTCGCCAGAGGCGCTCGGCGGCCTCGTCGGGCATCTGCGTGGGCAGGTATCCGACCAGGGCCAGCGCGGCGTCTGTCTGGCCGTGGTCGCGGAAACTCAGGACCCGCTCATAGGCGAGGCCAGGGGCATTTTGCAGCCCTGCCGGAAGTGCATCGATCAATGCCTGCGCGTTGGCGTCACCCCGACGGACCGCCATGCGCGCCTGGGCGACCGCCTGCTGATCGGGCGGCAACAGGGGAAGCAGATCCTGCGCCGCCGGGCCGTGCGCTCCATAGAGAAGCATGTCCTCACGCGCCGCGTGGTCCGAAGGGCTCAGCACCGCCGCGAACCGCGCCAGTACGGCAACCTGGCTGTTCTCATCACAGGGCAGGGTGCGCCATGCGGTCCTGACTGCATCGTTCGCCGCCGAGGGCTGGCCGCTGGCGTTCAACGCCGTCGCCAGCACCAGGGCTCCCGGTAAGGTCACGGGGGTGCGTCCCGCGAACCAGGCTATCACCTCGGCGGGCGGCAAGCCGACCGACGGCAGGAGCTTTTCCGCCGCGGCAAGCCGGTGCGCCTCGTGTGGCCAACCGGCCAGATCGTGCAACGCACCCGCGGCCTCGGTGAAGGTCATGGCGTCGGGCGTCGATTCGGTCATTTGCCAAAGCACGAGCTTACGCGCGGCTGGATCGACAAAGTTGGCCTCATAGGCCCGCGCCCTGGTAATATCGCCGGATCTGGCGGCGCCTAGGGCGGCGGGAATGGATTGCAAATCCGTGTTCGCCAATCCGCCGAAAGCCGTGGTGGACGATTCACTCTGCGCCAGCGCCAGCCCGGCCGTCAGCAGGACGGCGGCTGTGACTGCGATCACGGGGCGAATCTTTGGACTCAATGCGACGTGCTCCTTGACGGATGATCATAACACGGCCTTGTTCCATTGAATGTCTCGAATGCATCTGAAGGGTGTCTTTACCGCCCTGATCACGCCTTTTTTGAACGGCGAAGTCGATGAAGCCGCCTTCGTCGCCCTCATCGAACGCCAGATCGCCGCCGGCGTTCATGGTCTCGTACCCGTCGGCACGACCGGCGAGGGTGCAACTCTCGGTCGCGAGGAGCACAAACGCGCGACGAAGCTGTGCGTCGACACGGTCGCCGGGCGCGTGCCGGTCATTGCCGGCTGCGGCAATAACGCGACGGCCGACGTCATCGATCTGGTGTCGCACGCCAGGGATGTCGGCGCTACCGCGGCCCTTGTGGTGACGCCCTATTACAACCGGCCCAGTCAGGAAGGCCTCTATCGCCACTATGAGGCAATCGTCGGAGCCGTCGACCTGCCGATCGTGGTTTACAATGTTCCCACCCGCACCAGTGTCGATATCAGCAACGAAACCCTGGCGCGTCTCTCAAAGCTGCCGGGCATTATCGGTATCAAGGACGCCACCGGCGATCTGCCGCGCGCCTCGTTCCAACGGCTGATGTGCGGCCCCGACTGGCTGATGTTGTCGGGTGATGATCCCAGCGCGCTCGGCTACATGGCGCATGGCGGACATGGCTGTATCTCGGTGACGGCGAATGTCGCCCCGGCCGCCTGCGCGCGGTTCTTCGACGCCTGCCTCGCCGGTGACTGGCCCGCCGCGCTCGCCCTTCAGGATAAGCTGGTGCGACTGCACAAAGCCCTGTTTCTGGACGCTTCGCCCGCCCCGACCAAATTCGCGCTCTCTCACCTGGGTCTGTGCGCCGAAGATACCCGCCTGCCGATCGCGCCCTGCTCGGATGCGGTCAGGCCCGACATCCTGGCGGCCATGGCCGAGGCCGGCGTCACGGCATGAGTGACAAACTGATCGCCGAGAACCGCCGCGCGCGGTTCGACTATTTCCTTGAGGAGAAATTCGAGGCCGGCATCTCACTGACCGGCTCGGAAGTGAAATCCCTGCGCCAGGGCAAGGCCAACATCGCCGAGTCCTACGCCTCGGCCGACGGCGACCAGATCACCCTGGTCAATGCCTACATCCCGGAATACTCGGGCGCCAACCGCTTCAACCATGAGCCGCGCAGACCGCGGCGCCTGCTGCTGCACCGCCGGCAGATCGACAAGCTGCTGGGCGCCGTCCGCCGCGACGGCCGCACCATCATTCCCACGCGCCTCTACTGGAACGACAAGGGCCTCGCCAAACTCGAACTCGCCCTCGCCAAAGGCAAAACC
>JANXTX010000093.1 GCA_025352165.1 Caulobacteraceae bacterium
TGGTCGCCCGCGATGGCGAGATCGCCTACGTCCGCGCCGCCGGCCATGCGGACCGCGAGACCGGCGCGCCGATGCGCCGAGACACCATCCTGCGCTACGCCTCGCTCAGCAAGCCGGTGGTCACCGTCGCGGCCCTGGCGCTGGCCGAAGAGGGCGTGGTCGATCTCGACGCCCCGGTCACCCGCTATCTGCCCGACTTCAGGCCGAGGATGCAGGACGGCTCCGAGCCGGTGATCACCCCGCGTCATCTGCTGACCCACACCTCCGGCCTGACCTATGACTTCATGGAACCGCCGGAGAGCGCCTACCACGCCACCGGCATCTCCAACGGCTTCGACAGGCCAGGCGTGACGATGGCGGAAAACCTCGCCCGCATCGCCGCCTGGCCACTCAGCTTCGAGCCGGGCGCGGCCTGGAACTATTCGGTTTCCACCGATGTCATGGGCGCGGCGATCGCCGCCGCCGCCGGCGAAAGCCTGCCCGACCTTGTCCGTCGCAAGGTGACTGGTCCGCTGGGAATGAAGGACACCGATTTCGTGGTGGTCGATGCGGACCGCCTGGGGGTCGCCTATGCCGACGGCGATTCGGCCCCGCTGCGCATGGGCGAGACCCACCAGATTCCCTTCGCCGTCAGCCCGCTGAACTACGCGCCGGCGCGCAACCTCGACGCCGGATCCTTTCCCTCGGCGGGTGCGGGAATGTCGGGCACCGGTGACGACTACCTGACATTCCTCGAAGCTATCCGCCAGGGCGGCGGCGCGGCGCTGAAGCCGCATACCGCCGCGCTGATGTCGACCAACGCCATCGGCGAACTCCCGGTGGTGTTGATGGGGCCCGGCTACGGCTTCAGCCTCGGCGCCGGCGTCCTGCTCGACCCGGAGGCGGCCGGCGCGCCTCAAGCCGCCGGAACCTGGACCTGGGGCGGCGTCTACGGCGGCAACTGGTTTGTCGATCCGGTCAACAAGATCAGCGTGGTAATCCTGACCAACACCGCCATTGAGGGCATGGTCGGGGCGTTTACGGTCGCCGTGCGGGACGCGATTTACGGGTAAAGTCTATGCGGGGCGCGTGCCCCCTCCACCCCTTCGGGGTCCCCCTGCCCCGCTTCGCGGAGGAGGATTGCCAACCGGATAAATCCTCCCCCCGTCTGTTTACGGGGGAGGGGGACCCCGAAGGGGTGGAGGGGGCAAGTGACGTGCGCGGTCTGCGACCATAGTTCACGCAAACCGTCCGGCCCGCAGCTCGCGCCACCCGGCCTTCCGCAACAGCGCGGCCATTGCCGCCCGACGCGCGACCTGTTCTAGTCGCCGGCATAGTCAGGGCGACACACTCAGGGAGAGACACCATGGAAATGCGGGTTCTGGGCCGCACCGGCATGCACGTGAGCAAGTTCTGCTTCGGCGCCGGCATGTTCGGATATTTCGGCAATAGCGACCAGGGCGAATGTACGCGGATGGTCGATGCGGCGCTGGAGGCCGGCATCAACTATTTCGACACGTCGGACGTCTATTCTCACGGCGAGTCCGAGACCATCCTTGGCAAGGCGCTGGGCAAGCGGCGTGACGATGTCGTCCTGGCCACTAAGTTCAGCCTGCCGATGGGCGGGGCCAATCCGAATATGAAGGGCAATTCGCGCCGCTGGATCATGAAGGCGGCCGAGGACAGCCTGCGCCGGCTGGGCACGGACTATATCGACCTCTACCAGGTCCACCGGCCCGACGCCGCCACCGACATCGACGAGACGCTGGGCGCGCTGTCCGACCTGATCCATCAGGGCAAGGTTCGCTACGTGGGCTCCTCCACCTTCCCGGCCGAACAGATCGTGGAATGCCACTGGGTCGCCGAGAAGCGCGGCCGTGAGCGGTTCCGCACCGAGCAGCCGCCCTACTCTATTTTCGCGCGGCGGATCGAGGCCGATGTGCTGCCTACGGTCCAGCGTTATGGCATGAGCGCCGTCGTCTGGTCGCCGCTGTCGCAAGGCTGGCTGACCGGCAAGTGGCGGCGCGGCGCGACGCCCAACGATACTCATCGCCAGAATCTGCAGCCGCACCTGTACGACATGCAACGCGCCGACAATCAGCAGAAGCTGGACCTGATCGAGAAGCTCGACGCGGTGGCGAACGACGCCGGCATCTCGCTCATGCACATGGCGCTGGCCTTTGTGACAGCTCATCCGGCCGTCACCTCGGCGATCATCGGTCCGCGCACCTTCGACCAGCTCGAAGGCCTGCTGGCCGGAGCCGATGTGACCCTGTCGCAGGAAACGCTCGACGCGATCGACCAGATCGTGCCGCCCGGGACCAACATCAGCCACGACGACGACGGCTATGTCGCCCCGGAGATCACCGACAAGACGCTGCGCCGCCGCCCGAACGTCGAACAGGCGCACGACAACTTCCGCGAGACCATCGCCAACATCGAAAAATACAAGGCAGCGCAACAGAAATAGCGGGTCACGGCCCAGCAAGCCACGATCAGCGGCGTAGCGCGTCGCGCTCCGCGGGCGACAGGATTGTCAGCGGTCGGTTGGGCAGGCCCGTCTTCTGATCAAAGAACGGATTTGGCCAGGCCTTGCGACCAAGGCGCCAGCCAATGATCATGCGGAATGCCCGCGCCGCCAATCGCAATTCCTGCCCGATGGATCTGTCGGGCGGCTCGCCGAGCGCGAACCTGCCCTGAATGGCGCCGCGAGGTTTACCGAACACTTCTGCATCGCCAAACGCCTGCGCGACGATTCCGACGAATGGAATGGCGGGGCCCAGCGTATTGCCGAGCGGCGTTTTGCAGCACCTGGCGTACCAACGATGGAGTCCTTTTGCCGAGAGGCGCAAACCGACGATTTGATCGCCGCCTCGCGTGAATGAGACCGACGCTGGGGCAACCTGAACGATGTCGGTGCCGCCAAAGACATCAACCAGATCGCTCCGCCCGAGGTATTGGGCGAACGCCTGACAGTCGTCGCAGTAACAGACCAGGCGGTTAACGGCTGCCGGAGAGGCGTTCCTGATCCGTCCTTCGACAGCGCCACACCGACAGCGTAGTTCCGCGTCCACGACTGACTCTCCCGATGTCCGAGGCGCAACGCGCAAGGCCCGGGCCGATTTATTCGGCTGGGCCCCGAGCGCCGCCTGTTAGACGAATACCCCCGCCCGCGCCTCGGTATAAGCCCCCGCTTCCCGCACGACCGCGCCGTTGACGATCACGGTGTCGACGCCCTTTGCGTGGCAGATGTACCGGCGGGCTTCGCCGGGGAAGTCGGAGACGAACTGTTCCTTGCCGCGGGCGATGGTGTCGGGGTCGAAGATCACCAGGTCGGCGGCATAGCCCTCACGGATGTAGCCGCGGCCGGCGATGCCCCAGGCGTCGGCGAGTTCGCCGGTCATGCGATGGACGGCGTGCTCCAGGGTCATGTCGCCGCGCTGGCGGACATAGATGTCGATCATGTCGCCGGTGTCGCCGGCGCCGCAGAATTGCGAGACGTGGGCGCCGGCGTCCGAGGCGCCGATGTGGATCAGCGGATTGTCGAGCAGCTTGATCACCTCGTTACGGTCGGCGTGGATCGCTCCCTTCAGCTGGAATTCGGTCTGCAGGTTGTCGCGCACGGCGATGGTCAGCATGGCGTCGGGTAGGGTCACGCCCATCTCCTGCGCGACCTCCGAGAGCAGCCTGCCTTCCAGCGGCTGGTTTTCGGCGCTGTAAGTCTCGCCGATCCGCAGCGTGTACATCAGCAGCAGCAAGGTGCCGTTGGCGGCCTCGACGAGCCCGGCGCGGGCGTCCGGATCAGCGAAACCGGCGATGCGCTCGGCGAGCGGACGTTGCATCAGCGCGTTCCACGCCGGCGTTCCATAGAGCAGGAACGAGGTCTCCGAGAGACGGATGTTGAGGTCGAAGCTGCGCGGCATCGACTGGCCATAGACCTTGGCGCCGCGGGCGCGCTGTTCCTCCAGCTTTTCCAGGCTGCGCTTGTAAGCGTCCGGCGCGACCGGGCTGTAGATGATCGGCGCGATCGAGCAGGTGACGCCGCTGGCGAGGCTGAGGTCGCCGAGTTCCTCGATGTTGGCCAGCTGCTGGTCGATGTCGATGAAGTAGGGGACAGTCTGCAGCACGCCTCGCCCGCTCTTTGCCATCGCCTGGCATAGCGCGATCTTCTCGCGCATGTCGGCGAGGCGGCTGGGCACCGGACGGTTGTCCTCGTCGATGTCGATGTAGGAGGTCGAAAGGCCCATCGCGCCGTCGGCCATCGCCTGTTCCAGCAACTCGCACATCTGGGCAATCTCATCGTCGGTGGCGACGCGGTCCTGGCTCTCCTTGCCCATCACTTAGAAGCGCAGGGCCGAATGGCCGACCAGCGCGCCGACGTTGATGCCGAGGCCCGGGCGGACGTGGTTCATATAGTCGCCGAAGGATTCCCAGGTGAACGGCACCGCCGCGTCGAAGGTGGCTTCCTTGATGTCCTCGATCTTCTCGAACATCTTGACCAGCTTGCGGCGGCCCTCGGGCTTCACCGGGGCCAGGGTCAGCGAGCAATTTCCCATAACAACGGTGGTGACGCCGTGCTCGAGGCTGGGCGTGGCCAGGCGATCCCAGCAGATCTGCGGATCGTAGTGAGTATGGATATCGATGAAGCCTGGGGCGAGCACATGGCCGCCGGCGTCGATCTCGCGCTTGCCGGCGCCCGCCACGGTTCCGACCGTGGTGATCCTGCCATCGGTAACCGCGACGTCCGCCGCGAATGATGCGCCGCCGGCGCCGTCCACCACCCGCGCGTTGCGGATCACCAGATCTTCCATGATGCTCTCCCGACAGAATGTCGCCTTATCGGCGTTCACAAGAGCGCTAAGCGGCGGACCGCCTCAAGACAAGGGGCAAGATCGACAAGCTCAAGCCCGTGGTTCAGTTTGTCGTCGCGTAGAGCGTGTGCACCGTCACCGACGGGTCGAGGTTCACGTAGAGCACCAAGGCCTTGCCATGCGAGTTGATGGCGGCGGCGGGACCATTGCAGACGACCCCCCGATGATGGGCGCCACTACACCGGCCAGTGTGAACCGGGAAAGGTTGTGGCTGGAACTCATCGTCGATCCGCCGTTTTGCAAGACGGTAGATGATGTCGAATAGGTCGATTTTAAAGCGCCAATCGTAATTCTGGTAACTGGCCGGCTCGTTCATCCAGTCGGGCGCCAGAGGTGGAGAATGTTTGCGAGCGGTCGCTCTTCGCGTACGGCTATCGGAGCGCCGTCGTACCGCGATCAGGCGAAATGACAGGGAGATCGCCATGACTCACGACTGGCCCGCGGTGGTGCGAGAGCTGGAAGGCCTGCTCAAGCTGCGCTCAATTGTTTTCGGCATGAAGATGTTCGAACGGCGCGAGGACATGGAGGCGATCGAGCGCATCCGGCGACCGCGGTCGGTGCACACTCTCGACCAGATCGTCGGCCAGGCGTCGCGGCTGGGCTGGACGGTCGGGATCACCAGCGATGATCTGGTCGGCGCGCAGTGCCGGGCGGTGGTTGGCCTCGGCGACGCCAAGACCGACGAATGGAAATCCGGCAGGCACATGAGCGGCGTGTGGTTCTCCAACGACGATGACGCCGGCGCGCACCAGGCCGCGATGCACTGCATACCAGATGGGCGCTATGAGGCGCTGGCGGTCGGGCCGTTGAGCAGCGGCAAGCTCGGGGAACCGGACATCGCTCTGTTATATGCGACGCCCGGCGCGATGATGTATTTCATCAACGGCATGCAGTGGTCGGGCTACAAGCGTTTCGACTGGAGCGTCGTTGGCGAGTCGGCCTGCGCCGATTCCTGGGGCCGCGCGCTGAGCACGCGCACGCCCAGCCTGTCGATTCCCTGCTTCGCCGAACGGCGCTATGGCGGGGTGCTCGACGACGAAATGCTGATGGCGACGCCGCCTGAGTACTTGGTCAAGGCCATCGAGGGCATGAAAGCTCTGAGCGGGAACGGGTTCCGCTATCCTTTCCCGCAGTATGGCGTGCAACAGGATGTCCGCGCCGGAATGTCGGTTAGTTATGGAGAGAAGACCTGAGATGACTGGAGCCAACCCGCCCAGGGTCTGCATCATCGGCGCTGGCTGTTCGGGCTTCACCAGCGCCAAGCGGCTGAAGGACCTCGGCATTCCATTCGACTGCTTCGAGATGTCCGACAACATCGGCGGCAACTGGTACTACAAGAACCCCAACGGGCTGTCGGCCTGCTACGCCAGCCTGCACATCGACACCTCGAAATGGCGGCTGGCGTTCGAGGACTATCCCGTGCCGGCCGACTGGCCCGACTTTCCGCACCACGGTCAGCTGCTGAGTTACTTCAACGACTATGTCGATCACTTCGGCCTGCGGGAGATGATCAAATTCAGCACCCGCGTCGTCGACGCCACGCGCAAGTCTGACGGCCACTGGTCGGTGACGCTTTCGACAGGCGAGACCCGGCTCTACGGCGCCCTGATGGTCTGCAACGGCCACCACTGGGACGCCCGCATCCCGGACTATCCCGGGATCTTCGACGGTCCGGCGTTCCACTCGCACGACTATCGCGATCCGTTCGACCCGGTCGAAATGCGCGGCAAGAACGTCGTCGTCGTCGGCATGGGCAATTCGGCGATGGATATCGCCTCCGAGCTTTCGCAGCGGCCGATCGCAAAGACCCTTTGGGTGTCCGCCCGGCGAGGCGTGTGGGTGCTGCCGAAGTACATGGACGGCAAGGTCGCCGACAAGGCCTCGATGCCGCACTGGATGCCGCGCGCGCTCGGCGTCGCGCTCGGGCGTAGCAAGATCAAGCGGGCGGTTGGCCGCATGGAGGACTATGGCCTGCCGAAGCCCGATCACGAGCCGCTGGAAGCCCACCCGTCGGTTTCCGGCGAGTTCCTGACCCGCGCCGGCTGTGGTGACGTCAAGTTCAAGCCGAGCATCAAGTCGCTCGAGGGGCGGCGCGTGCGTTTCGCGGACGACAGCGTCGAGGACGTCGACGTGATCATCTACGCGACCGGCTACAAGATCAGCTTCCCGTTCTTTTCCGACCCTGGACTGCGGCCGGGCGCGGACAACCGGTTCCCGCTCTTCAAGCGGATGTTCAAACCGGGAATCGACAATCTCTATTTCATGGGCCTGGCTCAGCCGCTGCCGACGCTGGTCAACTTCGCCGAACAGCAGGCCAAGCTAGCCGCCGACCATCTGGCCGGTCGCTATGAGCTTCCTCCGCGTGAGGAGATGGAAGCCGTGATCGCCAGGGATGAGGCCTACTACCTGAAAGGCTTCTACAAGGCGCAGCGGCATACGATACAGGTCGATTTCAACCACTATGTGCGCGATCTGCTCAAGGAGATCGAGCGGGGCGCGCGCAGAACGGGACAACGGGGCCCGGCTCAGCGGAAGCCGGAAATGATCGGAGGCCAATGATGAGCCGACTCGACGAAACCATTGAGGCCGGAATGGCGCGCGCGGGCCTGCCGGGCGTCGTGGCGCTGGTCGGCAGCCGTGATGGCGTCATCTATGAAAAGGCTTTCGGCGCCCGCGGTTCCAACGACGCCACGCCGATGACGCCGGACACGGAGTTCTCGCTGTTCTCGATGACCAAGGCAGTGACCTCGGTCGCGGCGATGCAGCTGGTCGAACGGGGATTGCTGGCGCTCGACGACGAAATGGGCGCGATCCTGCCGTGGCTGGCCAACCCGCGGGTGGTGACCGGCTACGACGATACCGGTGAACCCCTCACGAGGCCTGCCGCCCGGCCGATCACACTGCGACACCTGCTGACCCACACCGCCGGCTTCGGCTACGAGTTCATGAGCCTGGAGATGCTGCGATCACGCGGCCCCGGCGGCGCGCCTGCGTCAACCTCGAAGGCCTGGCTTCAGGGGGCGTTGCTGTTCGACCCGGGTGATCGCTGGGAATACGGCCTGAGCACCGATTTGGTCGGACAGGCGGTGGAAGCGGTCAGCGGCCAGGACCTGGCCACATACTTCAGGGAACACATTTTCGATCCCCTGGGCATGATCCGGACCGGGTTCTTTCCCGATGAGGCGCGGCTGGCGTCGATGCATGCCCGCACGCCGGATGGCGGCGTCACACCGATCCCCTCGATGGCCGCACTGCTGGCCGGCGGTGAATTTCTCTCCGGCGGTGGCGGGCTTGTCGGGACCGGCGGCGACTATATGCGGTTCCTGCGCATGGTCCTGAACGCGGGCGAACTGGACGATGTGCGGATTCTGCGGCCCGATACAGTCGCCGAGATGTCACGCAACCAGATCGGCGATCTGCGCGCCGGACAGCTGGGCAGCGTGGTGGAAAGCATGATCGTCCCGTTTGATATGTTCCCGGATATGCGGCCTGGCTGGGGTCTGGGCTTCCTGATCAATCCGCGGCCCGTGGCTGGCGGCCGCGCCGCCGGCAGTCTCGCCTGGGCGGGTCTGGCCAACACCCACTTCTGGATCGATCCGGCGTCGGACCGCGCCGGCCTCATCCTCACACAGCTGTTTCCGTTCGGCGACGAGCGCATGATGCAGATGTTGGCGGGCTTCGAGAGGGCGGTCTATTCGGCGGAGGCGTCGTCGCTATAGGCATGGCGAGATCGGGCAGCCTCTTTCGCGAGATTATCAGGGCGGCGCTGCCGCTGCTTGCGACGCTGGCGCTGAGCGTTCCGGGCCATGCCCAGACGCCATCCACGCAGCCGCAGCCCGCGCCCGCGACGGCACCCGACAGCCTAGCGTCACAGTCCGCGATCGTCGATCAGGCGCAGAGCGATCTGCACACGATCTTCACCCAGTTCCGCGGCAGGCAGGTCTCGGACGATGACCTGAAATCGCGGCAGGCCCTGATCCCGCCCCTGCGCGTCCGCCTGCAGGGGGTCGTCGACACCCTGACACCCCGCCTCGCCGACATCGACGCGCGTCTCGCTCAGCTGGGACAGCCCCCCGCCGCCGGCCAGCCGCCCGAGGACCCGGAAAACGCGGCCACGCGTCGCAACCTGACCCGCTACCGCGCGCTGGTCGATGGCGAGATCAAGCAGGCGCTGCTGGTTGATGTTGAGGCGGACCAGGCGGCGAAGGCTCTCGCCGACCAGCTCAGGGCGAATTTCTCGGCGCGCCTGTGGACGCAAAGCCGCTCGATCCTCGACCCGACACTGTGGAGGGATTTCGTCGGTGCGTTACCCGCTGACCTGACGCGACTGCGACGCGCGGCCGGCAATGAAAGCGGCGTGCTTGCCGGCGTTACCCTGTCGCCGATCCAGATCGGCTACTGGGCGCTGGCCGCGCTGATCGCCCTGGCGATCATTGGTCCGGTGCGGGTGTGGTTCAACCGGTTCGGCTATGGCCGCGCCACCGCCGGAACCGAGGAGACAAACAATGTCCGCCGTTCGGCGCTGGCATTCTGGCGGGTGCTGGTCGCCACACTGGCGCCGCTGTCGGCGGCGGTTGTCCTGCGCGCAGCCCTGGCGCCGTCCCTGAGCGCCGAGTTTCTTGATGCCG
Organism: Caulobacteraceae bacterium; assembly: GCA_025352165.1. Lineage (GTDB taxonomy): Bacteria > Pseudomonadota > Alphaproteobacteria > Caulobacterales > Caulobacteraceae > Acaudatibacter. The sequence goes on from JANXTX010000093.1 coordinate 9,479, forward strand.
CCGATCTCGCGATAAGGGTCATCGTATTCGCGGCGTTCCTGAGGGGTCTGGGCAAGGCCGTGCTCTCGCCGCGCGCGCCGCAATGGCGATTGGCGCCGCTTTCCAACAGCGTCGCCGGCCGGCTCGCTCCATTTCCTTCCCTGATCGGCATCGCGGCCGGCGTGGCGACCCTGGCGGCCGGGCTGAATTCGATTTTCGCCGCTAGCCTGCCGACATCGATCGCCGTCGATTGCCTGACGGTTGTCGCCGAGATCGCCGTCGTCGGTGGCGCTCTTGCCATGGTCGGACGCGCCCGCAACGAGCGCCTGTCCGGTCAGGACGCGGGGTCACCGCAAGCGCGCGGGCGCGTCTTCTGGGTTCTCGCCGCGCTGGCGGCATGGCTGGCGCTGGCGGCGGCGGCTTTGGCGGTGCTGACCGGGTTCCTCGCGCTCGCCAGCTTCCTGATGCACGAGACGATCTGGGTCGGCGCGGTGCTCGCGGCGACATTCCTGTTGCTGCGTCTCGCCGACGACCTGTTCCCGTCACTGCTGGCCCCGGCGACGGCGCTCGGCAGCGGCATCAAGAACGCCATCGGCCTGTCCGACAGCGCCCTCGAACAGATCGGCGTGCTGCTGTCCGGCCTGTTCCGGCTGGCGATCCTGCTGGTCGGCTGGACGACGGTGCTGGCCCCGTTCGGCGCCAGCGCCGACGATATCCTCGGACGCGTGACCGCGACCAACTGGGTCCTCCGCGTCGGTCAGGTGGTCATTTCACCAGGGACCATCATCGGCGCCATCGCGCTGTTTCTGATCGGACTGGTGTTCACCCGCGCGGTGCGCGGTTGGCTGGAGACCCGCTATCTACCCAAGACCCGCATGGATGTGGGTGTTCGCAGCTCGCTGGCGGCGGCGGTCAGCTATGGCGGCGTGGTCCTCGCGATCCTGTTCACTTTCGCCTACCTCGGTCTGAGCTTCAGCCAGATCGCGCTGTTCGCCAGCGCCCTGTCGGTAGGCATCGGCTTTGGCCTGCAGGCGATCATCAGCAATTTCGTGTCGGGACTGATCCTGCTGATCGAACGACCGATCAAGGTCGGTGACTGGATCGCCATCGGCGAGCTGGAGGGCGACGTGAAGGCGATCAACATCCGCGCCACCGAGATCGAGATGATGGACCGCTCCAAGTTGATCGTGCCAAACTCCGACCTGATCTCCAAGACGGTGCGCAATGTCACCCACGGAGCGAACGCGGCGCGGCTGCGGATCATGCTGCGCACCGACGCGGCGATCGACCCCACGGCGATGCGCGACCTGATGCTGGGGCGGCTGAAAGCGCACCCGGAGGTGCTCGAACAACCGGCCCCGGCGGTGTTCCTCAGCGATGTCCGCGACGGCGCGCTGGAGTTCACCGCCTTCGCCTATGTCGCCTCGGCGCGCTCGGCCTATCGGGTCAAGAGCGAACTGCTGTTCCAGATCGTGCCGGATATGAAGGCCCAGGGCATCGCGCTGGCCAGCCTGACGCCGGTGGTCAACATCGGCCTGCCAGACCGCCTCATTGAGCCGGAGGCGGGACCGACGAGCTGAGCCGGCAGATCGCCACGAGTTCGGGAGATGACTGATCGCGCAGACCTCGCGTTTGCACCATATGCAGTGTCAGCGCGGACAACATCATCAACGCCACCGTGATCTGTGTGAGGAGCGGCGCGTCGTTGTCGTGCAGGATGTTCCGCAGCGAGGAGATGGTGTTGAGGACTGCGTTCAGCCTTGGTGGCGAACTAAATGTTGCGGTCAGGCCATCCCTGGCGAGGAAGTTCTGCAGGGCTTGTCGAGAGAAAATCGTCAGATGGCGTGGATAGTCGACATCGCGGGCCCAGCGACCGGCGCACTTGAAGAGGAAGCTGTCGGCGTTGGGTGTGGCGATCCACAACGCGGCGCCTGGCGCCAGACAGGTGGAGAGACGCAAGACAGTGACGGCGGGATCGGCCAGGTGCTCCACGACGTGGCCGAGGGTGATCCAGTCGAAGGGAGCGGTTGCTTCCAGATCGGTGGTTTCCAGCCAGGTCCATGTCGATTCCGGGTGGCGCGGCTCAATCAGATCGGTTCCGAAGCAGATCCGGTCCGTGCCGGCCACTCGATCCAGGTAGCCCCCGTCGCCACAGCCGAAGTCGAGCACCCTGTGAGCGCTGGATGGCGTTGACCGATCCATATAGCCACGACGAGTCAGGTCGAGCACGCCGCGTAGCCACCGCCGCAGGGGGCCGCGCTTTGGTCTCTGAGTGTAGTAGTTATCATACGCCCCATGCCCGGATGACAACGGGCGCGGCATGAGCGACCCGCATGAGGGACACCGCATTAGCTTGACCTGGGAGGCCTTTCCCACCTCGGGTGAGCCGATAGCAAACCACGGCTGCGGAACGGCCCCGCACAGGCAGGGTTCAATGGAGGTGATCGCGTCGCCCTCCGACCATGGCGACGCTGAACTCCAACGCCGATTTCAGCAACCAGGCCCACAACAGACCGTCGACGCCCATCTGCCTGACCCCGAAGCCGAATGCGACCACGGCGACGAGCGTGCCGGCCAGGGTAGCGAGCAGGGCCTGACGCGCGCCTCCGGCAGCCTGCAACTCGGCGACGCGCAGCTGGGTGAGCGCGTTGATGGCGATGGCGCCGGCGAGCGCGACTGTGGGCAGACCGAAATTCACTCCCAGAAAGCCATGCAGCAGTCCGGGCGCGCCTAGTGCTACGCCCGCCACGCCGATCACGAACGCAAAGCCCGCGATCCATGTGCCGCGCCACGACCATGCGGCGAACACGCCGCCGCCCTGGCCTGCCGCGATCCGCGCGAACAGGATCGGTGTGATCAGATATGGCAACAACCAGAAGCGGCTGAATAGCTCATAGAGAAGGTAATAGCCGCTGTAGCCCGCGGTTGGCAGCCAGCGCAAAGCAACGATGCGATCGATTGATCCGCCGGCCGCGCCCAGCACCGAGATACCCGCGAAGGCGAGCCATGGGGTCTTGGACAATAGTGCGATAGCGCTTCGCGTCCCGCTCGCCGGCGCCTGGTCGGTCCATCCCGCCAGCACCGGAAGACAAAGACGCGGCAGGCTGGAGGTCAGCACCGCCCAAAGCAGCGGTACACCAGTGCCGACAAGGATCGCAGCCACCAGAAACCCGGCCGCCAGACTGCCCTGCTTCAGCCAGACGGCCGTGGCATGTCTGCCGCGAAGGTCCAGCAGCACGCGCACGTCGGTGGCCCAAAAGCCCGCGACGACAATCAGCGGAGTGGTCAGGAGGATGGCGAGCGAAAGGCCCGGCGCGGCGAACCGCCAGACCAGGCCCAGAACCGGCGCCACAACGAGCGCCTTCAAAGCGCTCGCGCCGAGTACCGCCCACAGCCCCGCCTCGCGTGACCGCCCTACAAACAGGGCCTTCGCCGTGCCGGGATCGAGCCCTGCCGCGAGCGCCGCGATGAAATAGAAGCCGAGCAGTTCCCGCAATGCGGCCGCCGGCAGCGTTTGCCGCAGCAGCACCACCATGATCATCACGGTCAGACCCGTCGCGAGGTACGCGCCCGCGACGGTGCCTGCCCTGATGGCGAAGATCTTCAAGTTTGGCGCCCCGGCGAATGCCTGAGCGTAGGCCTATTGCACGCGGGGCTCCAGGGTCCGACTGACCAGCGGCCTGACGCCGCTAAGATCAGCTCTCGGTTTCGGCGGTTTCGCCAGTGCGGGCCATGGCGCGTTCGGCGATACGGGCCGACTTGCCGCGACGGTCGCGCAGGTAATAGAGCTTGGCGCGCCGCACGACGCCGCGACGCTTCACCTCGATGGATTCGATCATCGGCGACATCACCGGGAAAACCCGCTCGACGCCTTCGCCGAAGCTGATCTTGCGGACGGTGAAGTTCTCCTGCAGGCCGCCACCGGAGCGGGCGATGCAGACGCCTTCATAGGCCTGGACGCGCTCGCGCTCGCCTTCCTTTATCTTAACGTTCACGCGGACGGTGTCGCCGGGTTGGAAAACCGGAATCTTCTTGCCGGCGAGAAGGCGGTCGGCCTCTTCCTTCTCAAGTTCCTGAATGATGTTCATAACGCATAACTCCTTGATTAC
>JANXTX010000117.1 GCA_025352165.1 Caulobacteraceae bacterium
ATGCCCGCGCGAAGCATCGGGCCGTTCTCCAAAAAGGCGGTCTTCGGCGACATGGGCGTATCTAGAATGCGCCACTGCCGCCGCGCTTTCGTCCTCCCGTGAGCTTGTCACGAATCCAGTCGGTAAGCCGGATGCGGGAAATCCGCACGTCCGGTTTGATGAGCGGGGAGAGGAAACGGACCGCTTCGGCGACACCGCGCCTCTCCTCGACTCGAGTGTCTTTGTGTTGCGCTTTCCCTTTCCCTCAGCGTCGATCTTTCAACCCAATTGCGATTTCCTCATTGAACCGGCGGACCGCGGTCGCGGGACCTTCGGGGTAGGCCCAGACTCCCGCCGACACGGCGAGGAGGTCCGCTCCGGCCGTGACCAGCGCGCGGCAGTTCTCCACCGTGATCCCCCCGATCGCCACGCAGGGAACCACCATCATTTCCTGCCAGATTGACAGGATTTCCGGATCGGCCCGTGTCGGCGCCGCTTTGGTGCTGGTCGGGAAGAACGCTCCAAACGCCACATAGTCCGCGCCCGCCTCGGCGGCTTCCATCGCGAGGTGACGGCTGTCGTGGCAGGTGACGCCGACGATGCGGTCCTTGCCCATGAGCCCGCGGGCCTCCGCGTAGCTCGCGTCGCTCTGCCCTACATGCACGCCGTCGCAGCCGAACTGCGTCGCGAGGTCGGGACGGTCGTTGAGAATCAGAGCCACATCGTGGGCCCGTGTTACCGGCGTCAGGGCCCGCACGACTTCCTCGATCACTTCGTCCGGGACATTCTTGAGCCGCACCTGCAAGGCGGCGACGTCGCCCGCGCGGCAGGCGTCATCGAGATTACGCGCGAATCCGGCGGGGTCCTCAAGCGTCGGTGGCGTGATCAGGTAGAGGCGGCAGGCTGGGGGCATCGATCTCTAATGCCGGTTTTCGTCGGACGCGCCAATTGCCATAGCGCAAGCGCCAGTCTGTTCGCTCGCAACCAGATGCAACCAGACGCAACCAGACGCATGCTGAAACAACTTCCGGAGCCGCTGCAAACAGCCGAGACTGAGGTTGAAACAGATTTTGGGTCCGAACAGAAACTCGGACATATCGGGGCGAACAATGGCGAACTGGATCAGTGCGGTAAGCGGGAATTTCAATACGAAGGCGGATTGGAGTCCTCACAGAGTGCCGGGCTACACGTCTGTGCACAAGGATGACGCAATTCTCACCGTCGCGGGCGCCAACTACACGGTGAGCGTGACGACCAATGCAGACGTAAAGGGCCTGCAACTGGCTTCCAATGCGACCCTGGACATGACGGGCGTAGGCTCATTTCTGGTTCACGCCAATGTCATCAACGCAGGCGCCATCAAGGTCGAAGACGGCTATACATTCTTGACCCTCGGCGCGAATGTGATCAACTCGGGCAAGGTCTCGCTCAATGCCGTGACGCGAAACGCGTTTCTTGACGTCGAGGCTAACCTGGCCATTTCGGGCGGCGGCAAGTTGGTGCTGAGCGACAGCGCCCTCAACGGCATCGTCGCCCAGAATATTTTCGGTCACGGAACGGTGGTCTTGACCAATGCCGGAAATGTCATCAGCGGGGCGGGTGTCATCGGCAATGGCGGCATCTCCAGCACCGGCTCGCTAGCTCTGGTCAATCAGAGCGGCGGCATCATCAACGCTACCGGTAAGCTCAATTCCTTGCGGATCACGACGCCGGGCGTAGCGGTGACCAATGGCGGGCTCATTGAGGCGACCGGCGCCGCCGGACTGGATATCGCCGCGACCACCATCAACGGCGCGAGCGGCGGCACGATTCTGGCCGCCAACGGCTCGGTCGTTCGACTGGAGGCCGCGACGATCGCCGGCGGCACGCTGCAGACCAGCGGGACCGGAATCTTTGTCGCCAGCGGCGGGTCCACCCTCGACGGGACGGCCTCCACGCTCAACAACCAGGGGCTGGTGCAGATCGTCGACAACGATACGCTGGGTGCGCAGGGCAACCTCAACAACAGCGGGACTCTTGCTCTGAGCGGAACGGTCGCGGGATCCCACCTGCTGATCGGAACGGGAAACCTGACGCTGACCGGGAGCGGCCGGATCGATCTGGGTGATACTGCGGTCAATACGATTTCGGCGGCATCGTCAGGTCAGACGCTGAACAATGTCAACAACCTGATCACCGGAGACGGCCAGATCGGGGTCGGTAACATGGGTCTGGTCAACCAGGCTGGAGGCATCATACACGAGGACGGCGTGTCCGGAATGTTCATCGACACCGGCGGTTCGGCCGTCGTCAACGCCGGGCTGATCGAGGCTTCGAACATTGGCGGCATCGCGATCGAAGGCCCCCTCAACAACAGCGGCGTCGTCGAGGCTGCCGGGCTCGGCGATATCCAGGTGTTCGGCGCCATCAAGAACACCGGCATGCTGGAAGTCACCGGGGGGATACTTACAGCCTACGATTCGGTGACCGGTGGCGGCACGGTGGCGATCAACGGCGGGGTCATGGATTTCATTGGGTCGTTCAATGAATCGGTCACCTTCTCGGGCGCAACCGGCGAGCTCCAGCTGGCGCAGTCGCAGTCCTTTACCGCGTCGATCACGGGCTTTTCCAAGACCGGCGGTTCGATACTGGATCTTGGCGACATCGCCTTCGTCGGGGCAGGTGAGGCGACATTCTCCGGCGGCGCCGCCTCCGGCGTCCTGACGGTCACCGATGGAACCCATACCGCGTCGATCAAGCTGAAGGGCGACTATAGAAGCCAGTCATTCCTTGCGGCGAGCGACGGCGCGGGCGGCGTCCTGGTCGTTGCCACGACGGGGCCCGCCGCGCCGCCCTCCACCCAGGGCTTCGTTGCCGCGATGGCTGGCTTGGGCGCGTCCGTTGGCGTTGGCGCCTCCTCCAGTCATCAGCCCGCTGCTTCTCAGCTCACCATGCTGGCCTTGCCGAGTGTGGGGCATGCCTGACCCCCGGCGATAGCCGCGCCGCCGAGGGGTCGGCCTGGCGCATCAACGCTAACCGGTCATGTCTTCCTCATGGCGACGACGTTGGTCTGAGGCGGCATGCCCGTTTCCGCGCCTCGCGAGAGCGAGGTCGCGAACGCCATCCTCAGCAGCGCCTCACCACCCCGTGCAAAAGCGGTGGGTCCGGTGTCCCGGAACAGGTGGTCGCGAATATTTTTCGGGATCGAGCCCTCGGGCGCAAGCGGATTTCCGCCACTCGCTGCTTCGAACGTGGCGTCGTCAGCCTCGCGGTCACCGCTCAGGACTCCTGTACGCTCCATTAGTGCCGCGGCCGCCACCGGCGCTCCACCTGACTCTCGCGTCAGCGTCAGGGTCAGCCCGTCCATCACCTCCGCGCGCAGCCGAAGAACCCCGTTGAGGATTGCGAAAATGAACACGCCGGTCGGCGCGTCGACGCCCCAGCAGAACAACTGCGTCTGGATCGGCAGCGCCCAGCCGACAAACCGCATTTCCACGACGCCGAGATGGAACCGCAGCAGACCGTTGGCCTCCCGCCGGATCATGATGCTGTCGTGCATGAAACGACCGGGGAATTCGTTGGCGACCCGGGTCGATCGCCAGAAGCCTTCGTAGGCGGACCCGCGCGATGCGGTCGTCGTCAGCGCCTCGGCGACAATCGGCTCCGGTAACCAGTCTTCGAGACTGCTCCGGGTGCTGCCCCCAGCTGTCGGTGTTGGCGCGGGCCGACCTCCGCTTCCGACCCTGGCGGCCAGTGAAGCGACGTCGACGTCCCATTCATGCATCGAAAAGCCAGGGATTCTGGTCCCGACAATCTTTGTAAGCGTTGCAAGATTGTGATCGGTCGGCACGTTGACGCCGCTGAGCCAGCGGCTGACGACCGACTTGTCGACTCCCAGATCCGCCGCCAGCCGTGCCCGGCTGATGGAGCAGGCCTTCAGCACCATATCGAGTTTGGTCGGGAAACCTTCCGCATGCATGGGCTTTCCCCTCGCTCCGGTCGTGTAGTCGCGACTATTGCGACCGACATACAGCTTCTCCCGTCGCACGGTCAGCCACGGGTGGGCAATGCCGATTTCCCCGGCTCCCGTGGCTGGCGCGAAAATGCAACTGAGTTGTGCTGGCTGATTCTGCGGCGATCGAATGCTTCACAGCCGCGGCATCAACGCCTACGATTTGCTTGGCTCGAACGCTTGTTCGCGGCACGAAGCATCGGGATCGGGACTTTCACATGCGTCTTCCTGTTCTGGCCACGGCACTGTCGCTGATCATGCCGCCACTTACTTCGGCATCGAGCGCTCCGTTCAACACGCCGATCCCCGTGGAGCGGATGAACGGCAAGCTCAATCCGGGCTATCATCACCCTCGCGACGTCGATCTGAGCACCCCGGCGGACTGGGATGCGTACCGCGCCTCGATCGCGTCAGGTTCGCTTCAAACGCTGCCAACCTGGAGCGCGTCGTTCTCGATCGGCGGCCAAGGCTACAACTATACCCTGGTCGGCAACGCCCCGACGGGCGCGCTGACCACCGTCATACCGACCGTGATCGTGCCGATCCGGCTGACCGTTTCCGACTATTCCGTCGACGGCAAGCACCCCCTCGTGCTCGACGGGACCAAGGCGATTACGTCGATGCTCGGCAGTCCGATCTTCCAGGTCTCGCCCTACGCCTCGGGTAACCTCCAGTTCAGCGACGCCATGCTGCGTACGGAATTTCCCGCTGCGCCGGCCCACTGGCACACCAGCTTCTCGCCGTCGGTGGCCGCGCCAATCGACATCATCGCGCCGCCCGGGACGGTGAAGGTCTACAAGGCCGCGTCGGGCAAACTGATGGGCGTGATCCTCGACAGCAGCATCATCGATGTCGGGCGCTATTCGCCGATTCCGACATGGATCCGCGGCGCCTCGCCACAGACGTATGTGGTGTTCGTCACCTACAATGCACTCGAGAGCGCCGCCTTCGGATATCACACCGCCCGCTATGACAAGAAGGCCAACTCCGCGACGGTCTACACCTACACATCCTGGCTCGAAGGGGTGGATGACCTGTTCACGATTCCCTCACCTGACGCCGCCACGCTGGCCCACGAGATAGCCGAGGTAGTCCACGATCCACTGATCACCAGCAGGACCCTGCTCTGGGGCGACGCCTTTCGTCGCGATAAGTGCTTCCAGTCCTACATCGAGGTCGGCGACGCGGTCGAGGACGCTCCCGCCAAGGTGCAGCTCTGGAAACAGACGGTGCAGGGCGGCGGCACGGTAAAGACCTACACACTGCAGACCGAGGCCCTGCTGCCCTGGTTCGAGCGCCAGACCCCGTCGACCGCGCTCGGCGGCGCCTACAGTTTCCCCGACGCCCAGTCGCTGACCACCGCGGCCCTGCTGACCTGCGCGCCACGGGGCTGACCGCCAAGTCTGAGACTCCCTTTCTTCTCACTCTGGAGACCTCTGCAAAAGGTCATCTCTTCGTCGGATGACGGCGACGGCGCCAGAATTGTGGGGTGGGCTTGACCTATCCGCCGGACCGCTGACTTCCAGCC
>JANXTX010000124.1 GCA_025352165.1 Caulobacteraceae bacterium
ACCAGGCGGGCGCTACCCCTTACCTGCGCTGGACTTCCTCCAGCTGGATCGCGCCAGCTTGCCCTGACGCACGGAAGCCGGCGGTCCAGCGGGGAGGCAACGCCCGTCATAGAGTTTCGCGTAGGTCTCCAGGGGGAGAACTGACGGAAACCCACGAACGTCGGTTGCACCTCCACAGCGCCTCCGGGCCTGTTTGACAGCCAATCGCCCCGACAATAGCTTCCCCGCTTCAGGGCGGGCGCTGTTTCCTTCCCGTGGGGAGGACGGGCGGCCATGAGATCTCGCCGGGGGTATGGCGCGGTTGCGCCGCTGTTGGTTGCCGGGACGGCAGCGTGTCTGGCACTGTCGCCATCCGGCGCGGCGGCCAACGATCCGATCGCGGCCCCCCCGTCCGCGACTGCTCCGCCCTCGCCAATCCCTCCACCGCCCGTCATTCCGGCGCCGCCGCCCCCGCCTCTGTATATCAAGCCTGTTTCACCGCCGACCGTGCCCATCCCCTCGGCAGCCGAGGAGGACGCCCTGGTCAAGGCGCGGTTGGCGACGCCGAAGGACGACTACGCACCCTGCGACGGCTACCCGGCCCCCTCGTCGGTGGCCGACGGCATGACCCGCTGGACCGCGTCGCTGGTGCTGATGTCCTGGGGCGCCAAGGGAACCCAGCGCGCGAACGTGGATTTCACCGAACCGACCGGAATCGCCGACTGCGGCGCCGCGCTCGCCGACCTCGCCAGGTTCCCGCAGTACTGGCTGCGCAAGGTCAGCCTGCTCCGTGCGCGGGCCCTGCATCGCCTGAGGATTGCCGATATGCCCGGCGCGCTGCGCGACCTCGACGCCGCCGACGCCGCCATCGTCGACCGCAATGACCCTCACTTTCATCGCAGCCTAGGCCTGGGGCTCGCGCTGACGCGCGCCTACGCCCTGCGGCGCAACGGCGAGGCAGACAAGGCAAAAGCGCTGGCATTCCAGGCCGTCGCCGATCGTCCCTACAGCCGGGAGGTCGCCCTGGCGGCGACGCTTGCCCTGGGCGATGACGTCGATACGACGCCCATTCTGCGGCAGTGGGCCAGGGTCGACCCCGCCGGCGGCAACGCCCTGTTCGATGTCGCGTTCGAGCACGGTCGCTTCGCCGACGTCGTCGCCGCCTATCCTGGGGTGAGCCCGATCCCAAAACTCGGCAATGAGCCGATGCAATTGCGGGAACAGGCCTGGCTCGACCAGCAGAACCGCGCCGCCGCCGATGTCTTCTGGGTCAAAGACGCCAGCCGTTACGCCTACGCCCTGGCCTCGCTGGGTCGCGTCGCCGAGGCGCGCGCCGCCATAGCCGCCGCGCGTGAGCGCCTGGCGAAAGACCTGCCGACCGCGCCGCCGCCGACCCCGCCGGACAACGCCAGCAACCAGGAAAAGATCAGGGCGACGGTGGCCGCCCAGGGCGATCTTCTGGTCAAGTCACAGGCTGTTCCCTTCATGGACAACTGGGCGACGCTGGTCGAGTTGCGCTGCGCCCTCACCCCGGCCAATGCCGAACAGGCCTGGAGCACCCTGGCCAGTCCAACGGGCAAGTTTCCCCGCGACTATGCCACCTTTGATCTTGCGGCGGCCGTCGCCGCGCTGACGCCGGCGCGCGCGGCAATCGGCGCAAGACTGACACAGACGCTCAAGGCCAAGCGCCATACCGCGCCCGAATTCGAAATAACGCTCCTCTTCAAATCGCTGCCGCAGACCGAGGTCGCCTCCGATACCAGCGACTTCAAGAGTCCGCCGATTCGTCTGTATACCGGCAAAACCATGTTCAGGTTCGATGAGAAGACGCCGGGGGTGACCACCATCGCCTTCACCGGCCTCAATGACTCCTTCGCCCTGGTGGAGGAACGCGCCTTGCTGGAGGCCGCCGACCGCGCCCGCCAGGCCGGCCTCGAGGGCGTGGTGGTCCTGGCCCGGCGAAACATCAGTCACGTCACCATCAACACCATGTATGGACGCGAGATCAGCCGTGGGGTCACCTCCTTCGAGACCCAGGTCGATGTCGCGCTGGTCGATCCGGCTGCGCCGCCCGCCGCCTACAAGGACGCACCCTGGCGCATCCTCAACGCCGACACCCTGGAAGCTGACCTCGGCCCAATCTATCGCCCGGAAGGAGTGAAACCATGAGCAAGACCCGGTCTCTGGCGGTCGCGCTTGCCCTGGCGCTCGGCCTCAGCGCCTGCGCCTCGGCCTACGGACCCGAGAACACCTGGGGCGGCTATTCCGAAAAGCAGGTCTCCGGCGCCGTATGGTGGGTGCGCTTTGGCGGTAACGGTTTCACCACGCCGGAAACCGTGCAGACCTATTGGCTGTTGCATTGCGCCGAACTGGCCCTGAGCAAAGGCTACGACGGCTTTCGCATCGTCAGCCCCCTGCAACTGACCTCGACGGACGCATCCGGCCCACCGATGCTGACGAAGATCAGCCTGCAGGCGGTGATCAGCCCCAACGATTCCTACCAGACCTCCTACAAGCCGACGATGTCCGGCACGATCGAGATGCTGCACAAACCCTTCAACCCGGTCCCGGGTCGATCGTTCGAAGCAGCGGCCCTCAAGGCCCAGCTGGAGCCGCTGGTCACCAGCCACAAATGCGGCGGCAACGTCTGCCCCTACGTCCACACCTACCTCTTCCCCCCCAACGCGTGATCGCGTCGATCAGCCATTCACGGCACACCAACACAGTGCAGGCCCCGGGGAATTTGCACAGTCCGTTAGGTGGAGTTTCTGATATTCGGGACACTTTCCCATATCGACAAACTGCGGGGCGGTCGTTTCAAATGCGCTCTGCGTCCCAGTAGGGCCAAAGCCGCCATAGATTTGCGAATTGCATATTTTAATTGACATATTGCAATGGATGTGGTTTGGCACTGTGCATGGTCTACCGCGCCTGCCCAGACATGGACCCACCCACCGACGTCGACCTCGACGATCCGCCGATGGTCCAGATGGCGATCGCGGTGGAAAGCGGCGAACAGGATCTGCGCATGCTTTCGCGGCTCGCGGAAATCGCCATGGAACTGGCGGAGGCGCAGGGCGTCTATGCCAAGACCCGGCTGATTGCCGCCGGCGCCGATGGCGCGTCACTGGCGCCGCACGAAGACCCCACCGCGCCCTTCAACAAGATCGCCCAGACAGTCCGCCGTATCCTGGCGCTGCGGGCCAAACTCGCCAGTGATGTCGGGGTCACCCGCTGCAGCCTGATGGGCAAGCGCGACAGCCGCCGTGCGGAGCGCAGACAGGCTCATATTGACGCGACATGCACCGCCGTTGAAGACGGCTTCCGCGAAGCAATGTCCGAACTTCACCCCGATCGCGACAGCGAGGCCGCCGAGCGCCTGTTCGCCGACATGTGCGAGCGCCTCGAAGACAGCGATGAATTCAGCGACTACCCCGACCGCCCCGTCATCGAAACCATCGCCCGCCTCTGCAAATCCCTGGGCATCGATCCTCCTAATCCTCCCTCCCACTTGTGGGGAGCGACAGATCGCGAAGCGATCAGGGTGGGGGACGTACCGGCTTCCGAAGCCCCCCCAGCAAAGCGAAACGAACCCCCGCCAACCCCCAACGACCCTGGCAGCGGACACGCACCCCACCCTGACGCTTTCAGCGTCTGTCCCTCCCCATAAAGGGGAGGGAAGTCGCTTCGTCCTAGCCCAACCGCCGTTGCAGGTTCTCCGCGATGCTGGCGAATACCTGCGCGGTTGCGCTTTCAGGCGCGGTAATGACCAGCGGCCGCCCATCATCACCGCCCTGTCGCAGGCCGATATCGATCGGCACTTCACCCAGGAACGGCACCTTCAGGCGCTCGGATTCGGTGCGGGCGCCGCCCTGGCCGAAGATCGGGATGTGGGCGCCGGTGGCCGGATCGGCGAACCAGGCCATGTTCTCGACCACGCCCAGGATCGGCACCGGCGGGTGCATCTGCGCGAACATGGCGCTGGCGCGGCGGGCGTCGATCAGGGCGATCTCCTGCGGCGTCGAGACGATCACCACGCCGTCGACCGCCAGCTTCTGCACCAGCGTCAGGTGGATATCGCCGGTGCCGGGCGGCAGGTCGACGACCAGCACGTCCAGCGGATCGGCGTCTGTCCCCCAGCGAACGTCCTGGATCATCTGCCGCACGGCGGAAGAGGCCATCGGTCCGCGCCAGATCATCGCCCGGCCCTCGTCGACGATGAAACCGATCGACATCACCTTCAGGCCCCAGGCGGTCAGCGGCGTCAACTTGCCGTCCTCGAACTTCGGCTGTTCGTCGATGCCGAGCATTCGCGGCGCCGAGGGGCCATAGATGTCGGCGTCCAGCAGGCCGGTCGCCAGACCACGCGCGGCAAAGGCGCAG
>JANXTX010000146.1 GCA_025352165.1 Caulobacteraceae bacterium
GAAAATGTCACGGGCGGCGCCTATATCCCCGCCGTGACCCAAACCATCCTCGATGATCTCGTCGCACCATTCGCGATCGAAAACCAGCCGGTGCGCGGCCGCATCACCCGTCTAGGTCCCGCCGTGGACGAGATTCTGACGCGCCACGACTATCCCGAGCCCGTCGCCAATCTGCTTGGCGAAGCCTGCGCACTGGCCGCGCTTGTCGGATCGAGCCTGAAGTTCGAAGGCCGGCTGATCATCCAGGCCCAAGGTTCCGGGCCGGTCGCTTACGTTGTCGCCGACTACGACAGCAATGGCTCCTTGCGCGGCTATTGCCGTTTCGATGCCGACCGCGTGGCCGAGGTCTCGGCGGGATTTGCGAGGCCGGGCGCGCGCACGCTCTTGGGTGATGGCGTCTTCATCATGACGGTCGATCCGGGGCCGGACATGGAGCGCTATCAGGGCGTGACGCCAATCGAGGGCGAGACGCTGGCGCTTTGCGCGGAAACCTATTTCGCCCAGTCCGAGCAGGTCCCGACGCGGGTGCGGCTCGCTGTCGGCCAGGCGATCACCGCTGACGGCGCCGTCTGGCGGGCCGGCGGTCTGATGCTGCAGAACGTCGCCGAGGATGACGCGCGCGGGTCGACCGATGATGCATGGACCACGGCGCAGGCCTTCTTCGAGACGGTCGGCGAGGACGAGCTGATCGATCCCAACCTGCTGGCAGAAACACTTCTCTGGCGTCTCTTCCATGAAGATGGCGTGCGGCTGTTCCCGGCCAAACCGCTTAGCGGCTTCTGCCGCTGCTCGGAAGAGCGCGTGGTCGGCATGCTACGCGCCTTTCCGCCAGAGGAACGCGCCGAGATGGCCATCGACGGACGCATCGAGGTGACCTGCGAGTACTGTTCACGGGTCTACGCGCTGCCGGTGGAAGCCGTCGGCTGAGGCTCAGCGTCCGACCTGGGCCTTGGCGACAGATGCCCTGACCACGGGGATTTCATCGTCGGCCAGTGGCGCCATCCATTGCTTACGCGCCAACGCGGCGGCGATGTAGGGGGCCAGTTCCTCGGCTTTGCGGGCCTCGCGGGCGGCGGCGCCGGCCTTGAACTCCGGCATGACCTCGGCGGCGAACAGTTCCAGCGCCTCGCAGATGTGCTGGTGCTTGTTCCGGCCGGCCTGCTGCATGAAGATCACCTGATCGATGCCGGCGTCCTGAAAGGCGCGCAGGTGGGCGCGCATGTCGTCGGGCGTACCGATGCCCGAGACATAGTCGCCGGCGTCCCGGCTGGCGGTGACCAGTTCCTCGGTCCGATCCCCCCGCAGTTTCAGGTACTCGCCCCACAGGTCGGTGCGACCGGGCACGGTGTCATGCGCCACCAGCGCGTTCAGCGCATAGCCGAAGAATTCGAAGCCCTCGTGGCCGCGACGGATGGCCTCCGCCCGATCATGGTGCAGCGAGAAATTGGAGACCATGGCGATGTTGGCGTTGACGGTGTGGCCTAGCGGTACGCAGTCCTCCGACTTGATGATACCGTAGTAGATGTCGGCCCAGGCGCGCGCCTCGGCTGGATCGATGAACGAGAAGGCCAGGGCGCCCAGGCCCTTGGAGGCGGCGACGCGGATGGTGTCGCGGTTGGTGCAGGCCATCCACATCGGCGGGTGGGGTTTCTGCATCGGCTTGGGCAGCACGTTGCGGCACGGCATCGAGAACGAGGCGCCCTCGAAGCCGGGATAGGGGTCGAGCGCCATCATGTTGGCGATCTGCTCGGCCGCCTCCAGGCACATGGCGCGCTTTTCCCTGGCGGGAATATGAAAGCCGCCGAGTTCCAGCCGCGTGGCGCCCTCGCCGATGCCGAAATCAACGCGGCCATGGGAAATGATGTCGAGCGTCGAGACCGTCTCGGCCGTCCGCGCCGGGTGATTGTAGTTGGCGATAACCTGCCGGATGCCATGACCGATGCGAATGTTTTTCGTGCGCGCGGCGGCGGCGGCGAGGAAAACCTCGGGGGCGGAGGAATGGGAATACTCGTCGAGGAAGTGATGCTCGACTTCCCAGGCATGATCGAAGCCGAGCTGGTCGGCGAGGACGACCTGATCGAGCGCCTGATGAAACAGCCGCGCCTCGTCGCCCGGTTCCCATGGCTTGGGGAGCTGATGCTCGTAGAAGACTCCGAACTTCATTCCTGGCTTCCTCCTCGTAACGCCCGCCCCGTCTTGATCGCGGAGCCAGGCTAACCGGCTAGGGTTCTAGAGCCCGCCGAGCAAGACGTATTTGATCTCGATATAATCCTCGATGCCGTACTTGGAGCCCTCGCGGCCGAGACCGGACTGCTTGACGCCGCCGAAAGGGGCCACCTCGGTGGAGAGGATACCGTCGTTGACCGCGACCATGCCGTATTCCAGCGCTTCGGCAACGCGGATCACCCGGCCCAGATCGCGGGCGTAGAAGTAGGCGGCCAGGCCGAAGATGGTGTCGTTGGCCATATGGATGGCCTCGGCTTCATCCTTGAAGCGGGTCAGGGTGGCGACGGGGCCGAAGATTTCCTCGCGGGAGATTTCCATATCCGGTCGGACATCGGTGACGATGGTGGGCTCAAACCAGGTGCCGCCAAGCGTGTGCCGATGGCCACCGACGGGGACCTGCGCGCCGGCCGCCAGCGCCGACGCCAGCAGTTCCTCGACCTTCTCGACGGCCTTCATATTGATCAGCGGGCCCTGGTTTACGCCGTCGGCCGCGCCGTCGCCGACCTTCATGGCGAGGACCTTCCGCGTCAGCTTCGCCTGGAAAGCGTCATAAACACTGTCCTGCACCAGGAAACGGTTCGCGCAGACGCAGGTCTGGCCCATGTTGCGGTACTTGGAGGCCATGGCGCCCTCGACGGCGGCATCCAGATCGGCGTCATCGAAGACGATGAACGGCGCGTTGCCGCCCAGCTCCATCGAGACCTTCTTCACGGTGTCGGCGCATTGCACCATCAGCCGCCGGCCGATCTCGGTGGAGCCCGTGAAGGAGAACTTCCGCACCGTCTCATGCTGGGTCATCACCAGGCCGACCGCCGACGAACGCGTCGAGGGCAGTACGTTGAACACACCCGCCGGAATGCCGGCGCGGTGCGCCAGCTCCGCCAGCGCCAGGGCCGAAAGCGGCGTTTCCTGAGCCGGCTTGATCAGGAAGCTGCAGCCCGCCGCCATCGCCGGCGCGCACTTGCGGGTGATCATGGCATTCGGGAAGTTCCATGGCGTGATCGCCGCGACCACGCCGATCGGCTGCTTCAGCGTCAGGATGCGCTTGCCGGGCGCCGTGGCGGGAATGACGTCGCCGTAGATGCGCTTGGCCTCCTCGGCGAACCACTCGATGAAGCTGGCCCCATA
Organism: Caulobacteraceae bacterium; assembly: GCA_025352165.1. Taxonomy (GTDB): domain Bacteria; phylum Pseudomonadota; class Alphaproteobacteria; order Caulobacterales; family Caulobacteraceae; genus Acaudatibacter. The sequence continues at coordinate 3,355 of JANXTX010000146.1, forward strand.
CGCGACTTCGCCGCGGGATTCCGCCAGCGGCTTGCCCTGTTCGGCGGTCATCAGTTGCGCCAGGTCTTCCTGCGCGGCCATGATCAGCTCGTACCAGCGACGCAGCACACCGGCCCGGCCCTTGGCGGTGCGGGCGGCCCAGGCCGGCATGGCGCGCTCGGCCGCCTCGACCGCGGCGCGTGCATCGTCGGCATCGCAGTCGGCGATTGTGGCGATGACCTCGCTGGTAGCCGGATTGGTGACGTCGAAAGTCCTGCCGGATCGAGAGGCGACCCAGGCGCCGTCTATGTAGGCGCCCGTCGGCAGCAGAGCGGGATCATTGAGCTTCAACATGAACTGACCTCGGTGGATTTAGCCGAACTTATCCTCAAGCCGCGGCGGAAGCGACTGCGCCAGCCCATCCAGTGGCCCGGAGGACAGCAGCAGC
>JANXTX010000151.1 GCA_025352165.1 Caulobacteraceae bacterium
CCAGCGGGACGATCTTCGCGTCGCGCAAGCTGTCCTTCACTGATTTGCTCGCCGCCATTGCGATCTTCGTCAACGGTGCGAAGGGAGTTGCTGCGCTTCAGCTAAGCCGCGTCTTGGACGTTCAATACAAAACGGCTTTCGTGCTTAGCCACAAGCTGCGCGAAGCAATGTCGCTGGAACAGCAGGGCCGGACTCTAAACGGCATTGTCGAGATGGATGGCGGGTTCTTCGGCGGCTATGTGAAGCCGGAAAATCGCAAGGAAGATCGCAAAGACCGCCGCCTGAAAGCGAACAGCAGTGGCAAGCGTGAGTGCGTTGTCATCATGCGCGAACGCAAAGGCCGGTCACTGGCGTTTGTTGTCGCCAATGAGGGTGACGCCTGCCCGATCGCCCGCGACAAGGTTGGAACGCTCGCTAGGGGATGCAACTCATGGCACAGGTCGCGCGGGATTTCGGCGCATCGCGCAAGGGGGGCGACGGTGTGCGGTTCAATGCGCCAGTGGTCGTCGCTTGCGTCCTCGCCGTCGCTGTCGGAGCGGCGATCTGGTCGGTCAGGCAACAATCGTCGCAGATCGCCGAAGCCACCGCCGACACTCACGCGGAGACTTTTGTCGGGCCGCCCTGCCCGACAGTTGCCCGCGGCGCGTTCAGGCAGCCTCTGCGGCCGAGCAAGGTCTTCGACCTTGACGGGGTCAGGTTCGGCCGGCGCTTCGGCGCGACCGAATGCAGCGCAATTTCCCGAAAGAGCCTTCTCGGCAACGGCTACCAGCTGGTCTGCCAGTTCCCCAGTCCGGCCGTGCTCGCGGTGCAAACCGGCAGCGGCCTGTTCTATTACGAGCCAGGGATCGGACAGAAGGCGACAGTCTTCGTTCTCGACGGAACTCCCCGCTGCGTCCTTGCGTCTCCCTTCTACTCCGAATGGATGCGGGAAGTGACCGAGACCGACGCCATCGGCCGGCCGAGTTACGGCAAGAAAGACTGATCGGAAGCTTGTAGTCGGGCTGGAGCGGCGGGCGTCCCCTGGTGGAACAGGATGCGCCAGCCATCGCCGTGCGCGGAGTGATAACCGCGATAGCTGTCAGCCCAGCAGCCTGACCAGCCCCCTGAACGCCGGAGCGTTGTCGACTATGGCATGGAACTTCTTGTCGGCGGTGACGACAGAGGTGTTCTCGCGGATCGCCATCGCCAGGTAGAGGCAGTCATAGACTGGATGGCCCAGGGTGCTGGCCAGTGTCGCGGCGACCGTAAGATCATCCTCGATTGGGGTTGTCCTCACCGGCGCCTGCCGCAAGGTGTCCAACCGCTCCCGGGCCTCGTCGGGGGTCAATTCGCCACGCTGGCTGCGCCGCCACAAGGCGTTGGCCGCCTCGATCAGCCAATAGGGAGGGAGCCATCATATCCTCATCAAGGAGAGCGTCCGCTGCCGCCTTGTCTGGTTCGTCCAGCACCCATTTGAGGGCGACCGACGCATCGATGACGATGCTCACCGGCTGTCGCGATCTTCGCGGATCAGGTCGGCGGATTCCCCCTGGACGCGCCCGCTGGTCGCCTCCCTCAGCGCGCGCGCGCGGAACGCGTCCCGCCCGGCCAGCAAAGCCTGCTCCAGAATAGCCCGGTGCTCCGCCTCGGCGCTGCGGCCGTGCCGGGCGGCCCGGCGCTTGAGCGCTTCAACGACGTCAACCGGTACATTGCGGACCAGAAGCTGAGGCATGAAGCGATACTATCACACGATAGCGCCAACAAACAATGTCTATAGACTACCCAGACAGGTTCGCTGTGCAGCTGGCAGAGTGGCCACTAGACCACCTGCCCCGCGCACCAGCCGCTCGCCCAGGCCCACTGGAAGTTGTAACCGCCGAGCCAGCCGGTGACGTCGACGACTTCGCCGATGAAATAGAGGCCGGGGACCTGGCGGGCGACCATGGTGCGGGAGTCGAGGTCTCGGGTGTCGACGCCGCCCAGGGTGACCTCCGCGGTGCGATAGCCTTCCGAACCCACCGGCTTGACCTTCCAGGCGTTGGCCGCCTCGCCAAGCTTATGGAGGGTCGCGTCGGGAGTTTCAGCCAGCGCGCCAGTGACGCCGTTCGTGTCGGCCAGCAGCTGGGCCAGTCGTCGTGGCAGCATCTCCGCCAGCACGGTCTGGGCTGCCTGCCGGCCGCGTTCGGACTTCGCCTGTTTCAGGATTTCGAAGACGTTGCGCCTCGGGGCCATATCCACCTCGATCGCCTCGCCCTCCCGCCAGCAGGATGAGATCTGTAGGATGGCCGGACCGCTCAAACCCCGGTGCGTGAATAGCATCGCCTCCTCGAACCGGGCCTTGCCGCAACGCACGGCGACGTCGAGCGAGACGCCGGCCAGGGGCGCGAGCCGCTGCAACAGTCCCGCCTCGAAGGTCAGCGGGACCAGCGCCGGCCGGGTCTCGACGATGTTGAGCCCAAAGCGGCGGGCGATCTCATAGCCGAAGCCGGTTGCGCCCATCTTCGGGATCGACTTGCCGCCGGTGGCGATGACCAGGGACTGGCAGGCGATCGCCGCGCCGCCGACGCTCAGCGTGAACCCCTGCTCCGATCGTTCGATGTCCTCGGCGGAAGCCTCTAGCCGCAGTTTCACCCCCGCGTCGCGCATTTCGGTGCGCAGCATCTCGACGATATTCCGGGCGGAGTCGTCACAGAACAGCTGGCCCAGGGTCTTTTCGTGCCAGGTGATGTCGTGTCGCTCCACCATGGCGATGAAGTCCCGCGGGCCATAGCGGCTGAGCGCTGAAATGCAGAACCGCGGGTTGGCCGAAAGGAACGCCGCCGGTTCGGTGCGCAGATTGGTGAAGTTGCAGCGCCCGCCGCCGGAAATGCGAATCTTCTCGCCCGGCTCCCTGGCATGGTCGGCGATCAGCACCCGCCGCCCGCGCCGACCGGCCTCGATGGCGCACATCATCCCGGCCGCCCCGGCGCCGATCACCACAACGTCGTATGCGTCCAAAGACATCTCCCAATAACATCCCGGGCGCACTGTAACGCCAGACGCGCCGCGCTCCGCACGGTCCGCGTAGCCGAGCCGGCTTTCAGTACAGGATCACGGTGTCGCTGTAGGCAGCGACGGTCGCGTCATGGGTAATCAGACGCAAGGGCTCGGCCAGCGCCTGCGCCACCAATAGCCGATCGAAGGGGTCGGCGTGCAATCGTGGCAGTCGCTCGACCGCCGCGGCATGTTCCGTGGTGACGTCGAGCAATTCATAGCCGGCGGAGCGAAAATAGGAAAATGCCTCGCCCGCTGAAATCGGCATGTCGTTTGGTCGGCCACGGGCGAGGCCGTGCTTGATAGCGATCTCCCAGACGGTCACCGCGCTTACCACCACATCGTTGGCGCCATCGGCGATGATGTCGCGGACGGCGGCCGGCAGGCGTGCATCATCGACCAGGGCCCACAAGGCGATGTGGGTGTCCAGGAGCACCCTCACTCAGAATCGCCGTTGAAAAGGGCCTCAATACGGAGGTTGTCCTCGTCGATGGTTTCGGGAACCTTGAAGCTGCCCTTTGCAACGCCGATGCGCGTACCCGCCGACCTTGCATCCATCGCCACAAGTCGGGCCGCCGGCTTGCCGTTGCGCGCAATGACAATCTCGCGTTCCCTCCCCGACTCGACCGCCTCGATCAGACGCGAAAGCTGCGTCTTTGCTTCCAGGACATTGTAGGTCGGCATTGTGGGCCTCTTGGCTAATCCTGACCAGCCTATAGGTGTGTAGGCCGCGATACAACGCGTCCGGCAGGCCCCAAAATGGCTTTCGGTGCTTTTGTGCTATTTGCGATTCATGCCCTGGACGCGAACCTATGACGAGGCCGAACCGCAGCGGGTCAATCGTTGGCTGGCGCAGAGCGGTGTCTGTTCACGACGGGAGGCCGAGGTCCTGATCGCCCGTGGGCTGGTCAGCATCAATGGCCAGATCGTCGCCGACGCCGGACGCAAGATCGAACCCGGCCAGACCCTGACCCTTGCCGACGCCGCCACGGGCGCCTTGTCCGATGCGCTCACCGTGGTGCTGCACAAGCCGGTGGGCGTCGTGTCCGCCCAGCCAGAGCCCGGCCAGGTTCCCGCCATTCGCCTGCTCACCCGCGAGACCCTGGTCGGCGAATGCCCGGCTATTCCCGATCGCGACACCCGCCTGGCCCCCGTCGGCCGGTTGGACATGGATTCCCGCGGCTTGCTGATCCTCTCGGAGGACGGCGTGGTGGCCAAGGCGGTGATCGGGCCGCAGAGCGAGCTGGAAAAGGAATACCGCGTGGCGGTGATGGGCGAGCTCACCCCGGCAAGGATCGCCCGCCTGAGTCACGGCCTTGAGCTCGACGGCCGACGCCTTAAACGGGCCGACGTATCGGTGATCAGCGACGGGCGCCTGCGTATAGTCCTGCGCGAAGGCCGCAACCGCCAGATTCGCCGGATGTGCGAACTCGTAGATCTCAAGGTCGTCGAACTGTTCCGCGTCCGCGTCGGCCCGGTCAGCCTGGGCAATCTGCCCGAGCGCAGCTGGCGTGTGCTGTCGGCGGCGGAGCGGGCGGCGCTGACCGGCGGCTAGGCGCCACGGGCCGTAGCTGGCGGTCTATTCCGGTTCAGGGACCTAAGTGGCTGCCTCGGGGGCCGGCTGCCAGAGTTCGATCTTGAGACCGGCCGGGTCGAGAAGCCAGGCGAAGCAGCCGTAGTCCCCGTCCTGGCGACCAAGCGGTTCGACACCGGCCGCGGCGGCCTTGGCCAGGACACCATCGAGGTCGTCGACGATCAGATTGATCATGAACGGCGCCGCCGACGGTGCAAAGTAGTCGGTGTCTTCGGCGAACGACGACAACATGGTGAGGCCGACATCCGGATAGGGAAAATCCGCACCGCCCCAGTCGTTGAAATTCACGCCGAGCACTCGCGCGTACCAGTCGCGCCATGCGTCCCGATCGGCAATCTTCAGAAAGACGCCACCCAATCCGAGCACCTTCGCCATCGATTTTTCTCCACCGCCCCATGACGTTGGGTCATTTAAGGCTTCCCGGATCCCGCGTCACCAAAAAGCCGCGTCGCCGCATTGGCAGTGCGCGAAGGTTGACAACCGCGCCCGGACTAACGACGTAAGGGTAAGGGGACGGCATTCTCTTTGGAAAGGTCGTTTCATGTTTCGTTTCAATCTGGTGGGAAAAGGGGCCGCGGCCCTGCTGTCGTGCGCGGCGCTGGCATCGACGGCGGCGCAAGCCGCCACGACGCCAAATGGCCTGAACTTTTCAGTGACGGTGTCGAAGAACGGTGGCGCACCGTTCAGTGACTGTTTCAGCTTCGGTACGGACGGACGGCTCAAGGTCTCAGGGCTGAGCCGCTATGGCACGCTGGTGTATGCGGACGACACCTATGGGACCGACGTGACGTGGTTGTCCGTTGCGCCGCCGGCGTTTGTCAGCCGCTACGGCGCCGGCTTCACCTTCGCGGGCGAAGTCGCGGCCAACGGCAATCTTGTCGCCACGGGCCTGTCCACCCCCGCCTACACCTACGTGATCACCGGCACGCCAACCGCGAGTTGCAAGGCCGCGGCAACGTTCGGCCCCAACGGCTGGCTGGCGCATCACTGACCCGGACACGGGACGCGCGGGACCGGCATTGTCGGTCTCCGCGATCACCGGTTCTCCAGCACCGCCAGCGTCACAATCATCAGCACGATGGCCGGCCCCGTCTTGACCAGGGCGCCGAGGGGGTCGAGCCAGAGGTCGGACGTGACGAACGTGGCAGCGACCATGTAGAACAACGACAGCCCGATTCCGGCGACGAGGCCCGCGTGACTGGTCCGTCTGAAGGCTATCGCCACACCTATGCAAATATCGGCCAGGCTGGACCCGACGGTGATGCCTCGCGCCAGCCCGGCCGGGAATCCATGTGACGTCAGAATCTTGCTCGCGGCGTCGAACGCCGCCGTAAGCGCGATGAGTCCTGACAGGCTCCAGAAACCGACCAGCGAAACGAGCATCACCGCCTTGACCAGGTAGAGGCGAGCGAACCATCGTTCCTGAACCGTGGACGACAGATCTTCGAGTATCTTGTGCAGCGGCGCGGGCGTGAGGCCGGTCGCCGCGATCCAGGGGCCAGGGTCACCCTTCACCCCACGCCGGAGTTCGCGCAGGGCGGTTTCGCGAACCGGTGGTCTCCAGCCGAGCATGGCGGCCAGATCTCCGGTCCAGGCGCCCACATCCAGAAGCCATGCCGGCAGCCGGCCGATCCGGCGAGGCCCGCCGAAACGCTGTCGAAATCCATCGACCACGGCTTCGACCGTCGATGGCACTGCCTCCATGACATCCCAGACGCAGGTCCAGGATCGCTCACCACCTCGCCAGCGCCGCGCAACCTGATCGATCGTGGCGACAACATCCGTAATGTCGGTCGCCGCGAACGGGCTGGCTGCAAGGCGCGTTGGCAATTCGAACGGCGATGCGGCCAGAGCCCGGATCAGCGCGCTCCCACCATAAGCAGCAGGCGCGATCACGAACCCAGGCCGCAGGATCACATGGTCGACGCCCGCCGACGTGATCACCTCCTCGCCGGCGCGCTTGGTTTTGCTGAACGCCGTAGCATCGTCCCTCGCCCGGCCGGAAACCGACAGATGAACCAGAAGTGGCGGCTCATCCATTGAGCGCATCGCCTGCGTCAGGCGGTCGAGGAACCGGCGATGCACATTGTCAGCTCGATCCCGGCCGCTGTCCTGCAGGATGCCAATGCAGTTGACGATCAAATCAACGCGTCGCAGCGACAGCATTTGCGCCAGCGCCGGCGGATCCATTTCGGTAATCATGCTTTCGACTGCGGCTGCGCCGAACGCCTCGCTCTGGGCGGCCGAGAACCGCCGCGCGATCGGCGTGACCGTCCAGCCGGTGGCCGCCAACCCGCTCGCAACCGCTTCGCCGATCAGACCCGATGCGCCGAGTACCGCGATTGATGGCGAGGCGACGGTCATGGCCGTCAGAGCGACGGCCTGGCGATCATCAGCCAGACGATCGCCATCACCGCCCCGAAACCTGGAAATCCGAAAGCAAACCACCAGCGGAACAGACGGTGGTACGCTGCCGGCAGAGCCTCGCCCAAAGTTGCCGCCGTCTGGGCCAAGTCGCGCATCCGCATCTGCATCCAGACGACCGGCAACCAGAACACGCCGGCCACGGCGTAGAGAGCCAGGGAGACCACGATCCAGCCATTCGTGATGGACAGGCCCGTCTCGCGGATCAGGAAGTAACCGGTGACCGGCTGGGCGACGACGGCGCTGGCGGTGAAGATCATGTCGGCCACGACGACCACGCCTGCCGTCCGCGCCACGAACGCCGCGTCACGGCTCAGGTGAGCCATCAACATGAAAAAGGCGATCCCCGCGCCCGTCCCCAGGATCACCATCGCCCCGACAACATGCAGGAATTTAAGGACCAGATACGCCAAGAAGGTGCGCCCCACCGCGGCCAAGTTTCAAATTTAACCGTGTCGCACATATTCGCGACAAGGGCACGGGCGACACGATGGCGATTGTCGCACCACTCCGAAGACACCCAGAAACGGCCCCGACCATAGGGGTCATCGCTCGTCAGGCGGCGCAGGGGTGGGTGAACAGGATCCATAATAGGGCGCATAGCGCGGACAGTATGAAAGCCGTCCGAACGTAGATCCACCATGCCGCAAGGACCGGGACAAAGGATTCGGCGGCCGACGTCGACCATTCGACTCGGGCCGCCTAGAGCGCGGTGGCGATTTCGTGGCCATCAGCGCGGTAGATCGAGCGAAACGCCACGCGCGCGTGCCCGCGCCCCTTGCCTGGTGGCTGATATCTGCGGAAATAGATCGACGTGACCGGTCGCCGCCCGAGGAAGCGTCTAATGAACGGCAGATTGGAATTCACCATCCTGATGTCGCGGACCTCGTCCCAACCCCAGCGCCGGGTCCGCCACAGCCAGACATGCGTCAGACCGGCTCGTGCGAGCAGCAGGCGTTCGGGACTGACAAGACAGGCGAGAAACGTCGCCACTCCCCAAAGCGCAAACGGGACGATGAGAGTCAGGCTGACAGCACGGCAGACACCCTGCTCCGGCACGCTGAGACCGAGAAGAAAGCCGAACACAGCAATGATGTAGATCGCCCAGCCGAGTATTTTCCATCTCGACCCGACAAATTCCATGGACTCCCCTTCGATCGCGGGAGGCCCGAACACATCGGATTGCGCTGATTGAACCGGGGTGATGATCGGATCGCGGCGATTACGCCGATAGGTGAACCAGAGTAGCGGCGCATAGATCGCCAGCATCAATGTCAGCGACATGACGGAATAACCGGGCGACCTGACGATGCCCGCGAAGCCGCCAAGGCTGAGGAACGCGGCTACCAGCATCACCACGCCGGCGATCACGGGAATTACCCATGCTCTTTCCCTGTCCATCTGCCCCCTCAATGCCAATGAGATGGTTGTGATACGATTGCCGCGCCTGTTTGTCGCGAGTCGCACCGCGAGGTATCGTGCACGATCCATTCGCCCGGCCGAACCCCCCGCCACCGCAGCGACGGTTGGGCCAGGGCGAACGCCAGCGCAAACATCGGGAGACGCCCATGAAGAAGACGATCGTATTTCTGACCCGCAAGCCGGGCACGACCCTGGAGCAGTTCCGGCATCACTATGAGACGGCGCACGCGCCTGGCGCGATCGAACACATCCCCGCGCTCGCTCGCGCCGACTATCGCCGAAATTTCATCGAGAGCTCCGAGGCCGACACCTTGCCGCGCCCGGACTTCGACGTGATCACCGAGATCACCTTCGCCGACGACGCCGACTACGAAGCCTTCCGGCGATCGCTGGAGGACCCCGCCATCCAGGCATGGATCGCGCAGGACGAGGCGCGGTTTTCCGATCCCACACTCACGCGCAGCTATACTGTGACCGAACACAGGTCGGCATAGGCGGCGCCCCACCAAGGGCGTATCGTGATCGCCGTCACAAACACCAAGGGAGGTTGCTCATGTCCCTGTTGAAGCAGGAGGTCGTGCAGTACGCCTATGTCGTGAACGACATTGAAGCGGCGTGCCGGCGCTGGACGCAGTTGCTCGGAGCGGGTCCGTTCTACCTGACCAAGCATCACAAATCGGAGAATGTCATCTATCGCGGCAAGCCCTGTGACATGGATGTCAGCTATGCCTTCGGCTATTCCGGACCAGCCCAGATTCAGCTGGTGCAACAGCACAATGACGCGCCGTCGGTGTACCGCGACATGTACACCGATGGCGCGGAGGGCCTGCACCACGTCGCCTATCTCACGAAGACGTGGGAAGCGGACAAGGCGCGTTTCGAGGCCGCCGGCTATCCTGCATTGCTTGAGCTGGTTTCGGCGGCGCGCGTCGCCTACCTGGACACCCGGGCGGCCATCGGCTGCTTCACCGAGATCTACGAGGACAACCTGCCGGTGCGCCGCAGCTTCGCCGCCTGGAAGGCCTCGCACGAATTCTGGGACGGCGTCACCGACCCTATCCGCGCCATCGACGCTGACTGACCAGTTTTGAGGCGGAATTACAGGTTGACGCTTTCCTGAAGGACCGAACCAAAGATGTTGATTGCCATGGGACATTTCAGCGTAGCGCCAGACCTGGCCGCTGACCTTCTCAAAGACCTCAACGCCGGAAGGCCCGGGGCGACGGCGTGCGGGGCGGTGTTCTACCACTTCGCCATCGACGACGACGCGACCGGCGGCATACTGGTGAGCGAGTGCTGGACTGATCGCGCATCGCTCGATCGGCATTTGCAGACCCCGCACATGACCGCGTTCCTCTCGAAATGGTCGCACCAAATGACGATCGATGTGCAACACTATCAGGCATCCGACCCGTACCGCCTGGGGGAGTGAATCGTTTCGCCGCAATTCGATCTCTTCTCCGCGAGGAGACCTCTGCAAGCGTCGGCCTCTCCGCCGTACCGCCGGCTGGAAGCCCATAGGCGCTAGGATAAGGGATTTGCCCCTCTCTCCATGATGGGGTTGCCGTATTCCCGTATCTCGAAAGCAGCCCACAAATCACTTCTCCCGACTGGGAGAAGAAGGGGCCCGCGCCTCTTGGCGTGGGAAGATGAGGG
>JANXTX010000152.1 GCA_025352165.1 Caulobacteraceae bacterium
AGCAGCGTGCTTGGCATCGGGGCAACCCTTTTGGATGGTTGCCCGGCATAGATTCAGACAAGATTCGTCGAGGGAATCCCCTTTCTCGACCTCCCGGGCCCACGCTCGATCACAATGTCGTTAGCGTTGCACAGCCCTGAGCAAAAGCGCCAGCGGGCCCAAAGCGTAAGCGAACAGGGTTAAGAGTAGGCAGAGGCCTGCATGACCGACGTCGCCAGCAGGTTCATTGCGCCCCTTCCGCAAGCGAACCGCCGGTGTCGGGGGCATGAAATGTCGATCTTGTCTCGATATCGATCAGCTCGCGCGGTTCCGAAATGATCACGCTCGCCCCGGCCTGCGTGAGTTCCTCGCGGCTGCCGTAGCCCCACAGCACGCCAATCGTAGGTATCCCGTGCCGCGCCGCGGCGAGGACATCATGCGATCGATCTCCGATCATGCAGGCCTGTTCCGCATCCACGCCTTCCTCGGCCAGAAGGTGCTCGATCAGATCACCCTTGTCGTCGAACCGCCCGTCAAGTTCCGCGCCGTACACACCGCTCAGCAATCGGGCGAAGCCGAAGTGCTCGACGACCCGTTCAGCGAACACGCGCGCCTTTGATGTACAAAGGATCAGCCGGACGCCATCGGCAACCTTGCTCTCAAGCACCCCATGCATGTCGGGATAAGCTGTCGCATCGAACAGGCCCCCGGCCGCGTATCGCTCGCGATAGTGTCCAACACCGGCCTCGACGTCGCCGTTGCCGTTCAGCAGTCGGGCCATGGTCACGCGCAGCGGCGGTCCGATGATCCAGCGCAGATCGGCATCCGCGTCCAGCGGCGCACCCATCCGTTCCATCGCATAGCGGCAACTGGCGATGATCCCCGCCGCCGGATCGACCAGCGTGCCGTCGAGGTCGAGCAACAGCGTGTTTCGCTTCTTGGCCAGCATGGCCCGCCATAGCATGGCGCCGACGCCTGCAAAAACTGGGCGGCCAGCCGCGCCTTTAGAGATATGGGTCCACAATAATTATCACTCTATTGTACGACGACTATCGATAAGATCGTTAACGAGATAAGAATTGCGTCCCCGGACCCTTGCGGACAAATAGACATGCGACCGATGAAGCTCCTCGCCGCCTGGGCGGCGCTGGCTGGCGCGGCGATAGGGAGCGCCACCGTAGCGGACGCCCACGGGTTTGGTGTCGAGTACGCCTTCCACGGAGGCGCCGGCGACGGCGCCGGTCCGCGGGCCGCGCCGACATGGTTTCGCGGAAGGCTCTATGGGACCACTGTTTCCGGCGGAGCCCACAACCTGGGCACGGTTTACGCGCTGGATCCGACGACAGGAGCGGAGGTCGTGGTCCATAGCTTCAGAGGCGGGCGTCACGGCGCGGGTCCGTTCGGGCGCCTGGTGGTGGTCGGGGGCAAACTCTACGGGACAACCTGGAACGGAGGTCTCTCGAATTGCGCCGGAGGTTGTGGGACGCTGTTTCGGGTCGATCCGACGACCGGCGCTGAGAGAGTTGTCTATGCCTTCAAGGGTGGCGCGAACGGTTACTATCCCTATTCGGGTCTCTTTCGTGTCGGGAGCGTTCTCTATGGGACCACCCCCTCGGGCGGCGCCCCTTGTCAGTTTGGCGGCTGCGGGACGGTGTTTTCCTTCGATACGACGACTGAGACCCAGGCCGTAATTTACGCCTTCAAGGGCGGCCCCGCAGACGGCGGATACCCCTACGCCGGAGTGATCGAGGCGGGCGGCCTGCTCTTTGGTACAACCGTTGCCGGCGGCCTGCAAAACTGCACGAGCGGATGCGGCACGGTCTTCCGGCTGGATCCGGCCACCGGTGTCGAAACGACGATTTATGCGTTCAAAGGCGGGGACGATGGCTACCAGGTGCACGGGGGCGTGACCATGGTCGGAGGCGTGCTATACGGAACAACCTACACCGGCGGTTCGCCCGATTGCCTCGATGGCTGCGGGACTGTTTTTTCGGTTGACCCGGCTAACGGGACCAAGACTGCTGTTCACATGTTTCAAGGCCCTGACGGCCAAAATCCGGATGGCGACCTTATCGAGGTGAACGGGGCCATCTATGGCGCGACCAGCTATGGCGGCCGCAAGAACGGGACGGTGTACTCGCTTGATCCGGCCACCGGCGCAGAGACGGTCCTGCACACATTCCGGGGCGGCGCGGACGGCGCCACTCCCGGGGCAGGCGTAGTCTACAGCGGGCACAGTCTCTTCGGGACGACCAGTCAAGGCGGCGATTCTGCGAATTGCGCCGGGGGCGGCTGTGGCACGGTGTTTTCCCTGAAGCCATAGTCGGCCGCCGGAATGTGGTAATTTCATTTCAACGAGCATTCCGGCATTCCGGTGACAGTGCACTTAATGTTGAGTCTTCTGTGTGGTCGCGACCTGAGGCTCACCGCTGCGCGGATGATTGCGCGACCACATTGAAGACGAATTGAACTGAACCGCGGGATGTCGGGCGCGCTATGGGGATTTAGCGCGAGGGCGGGGGTCCGATGGGTCTACGAACCTCGTGTGATGGGGTTTTGATCGATGTTTGAAGGGCGGCTTTTTCGACCGGGGCCTGGAGGATTGGCGCTCGAAGGGTTGGTCTGGGGACATTTGACGCGCGGGGGTGCTCATCGCGGGCATTGAGCGCAGCCGTTCGCGGGCGCTGACGCAGAGCGCCTGAGGAAAGGGCGGCGACGGTGACGGCGAGCGCGTGGGTCATGATGTATCGGTCCATGGCGGCGGCGTTGGGCGGCCTGGCGAGATGAGGCCGGAAGTGACCATGGGGCCGCCGCAACGGGGGCAGACATCGATGGCGTGGCCGGTAAGCTGAAGGCAGCGCTGGCGATAATCGTCGGCGGGCGGCTCGGGCGCGGGCGGGATATCTGGTGACAGTGCATTGAATAGGCGGCGGAGCCTACCGCCTCGCCAATCTCGTCTGACCCTTCAGGTCCTGGCCTCTACGCCCGTAGCGCCTGGGTCTGGCCGCCGGCAGCCTGTTCCAGGAACAGTTCGGTGTAGGATTCCACCATCCGGGCGATGTCGAAGCCGGCGGCGCGGGGCGGGCCTTCGTTGCTGAAGCGGCGGGTCAGGTCGGGCTGCAGCAGCAGC
>JANXTX010000165.1 GCA_025352165.1 Caulobacteraceae bacterium
GATGGAAAAGCGGTCGAGGCGGTCATGGCGATGACCGGCGGCCGTGGCGTCGACACCGCGATCGAGGCGGTCGGCATCCCGGCCACATTTGAAATGTGCGAGGAGATCATCGCTCCCGGCGGCGTCATCGCCAACATTGGCGTCCACGGAAAGCCCGTCACGCTGCATCTCGAGCGTTTGTGGGACCGGAACATCACCATCACCACGCGGCTCGTTGATACGGTAAGCACGCCGATGCTGCTGAACAGCCTCGCGGCGGGCGCCATCGATCCAACGAGGCTGATCACCCACCACTTCAAGCTCGACCAGATTCTCGACGCCTATGACGCCTTCGGCCACGCGGCCGACACAGGCGCACTCAAGGTCATCATCGAGGCCTGAAACTGGCCTTTGCGCCTTCCCCTTCCGATATCACTGGCCGGACCGACCTGTGGGCGCGAGGATTCACAGGCGCTCAGGCGATGCCGTTCAGATCAGACGACCCTGCCGATGGCAGCGCCGACCAATGTCGTTACCGCCATAGCGATCGCTCCCCAGAAACAGACACGAACGGCGCCGGCTATCACCGGCGCTCCTCCCGCCCGCGCCGCAAGTGCCCCGAGCAGAGCCAGAGAGATCAGGGAAGCGCCCGATACGGCGATCGACAGTATCTGCTGTGGAGCGACGGCGCTGATCAGAAGCGGGATCGCCGCCCCCATCGCGAAGCTGGCGGCTGAGGCGAATGCCGCCTGCAGCGGACGGGCCTTAAGGGTTTCCGAGATGCCCAACTCGTCCTGGGCGTGGGCCCCCAGGGCATCGTGCGCCATCAGTTCGCCGGCTACCTGGTTAGCCAGTCCAGGGTTGAGCCCTCTCGCCACATAGATCGCCGCCAGCTCCCGGCGTTCGCCCGCATCATCGGTTTGCAGTTCAGTCAGCTCGAGCGCGAGATCCGCCTTCTCGGCGTCCGCCTGTGATTTGACCGAGACATATTCGCCGGCGGCCATCGACATCGCGCCCGCCACCAGCCCCGCCACCCCCGCGATGAGCACGCCGTTGTGGCTGCCATGCGCGGCGGCCACGCCCAGGACCAGACTGGCGGTCGACAGAATGCCGTCATCCGCTCCCAGGACCGCGGCTCGCAACCAGCCGACCCGGCCAACCTGATGCCGTTCCCGTGCACGGCCTCTCATGATCTGTATCTCACACGATGAGGTCCCATAATGTTCTCCAATTCAGGGTGCGTAGTTTCCGAGGCTGCCTTCCCCGCGTTTGCATGCATACAGTCCTCAATGTGCAATCAGAGCCAAACAGACACCGGGCGACAGGCCGTCTACCAGTAGCGGCAGCGACGGTCTTCCAGTGAACGGTGAACCGTCCATCTGGACGGTCGCCGCGGCCTGGGTGGAGGCTGTCGGGGCGATTGCCGCGGTCATCGGATCGGGATGGGTCGCCGCTCGTGAGTCGCGCGCCACGCGCCGACGCGAGGAGCGCGCCCGTGCCGAGGCATTGCGCAAGGAAGAGCGCATGGCGCTGGCGACACGCACCGCCGCGCTCAACCTCGCAATCCTCGCAACCACCCAGATACACGATCTCCACGTTCTACTGCTGGACGAGGCCTGGCGCGGCCGGGTCACGCGCGTATCCGCAAGCCGGATGCTTTTGGGAACCGAGCACATGCTGACGGGCTTCCCTATCCAGTCGTTGGCGGATGCGCCGGCGATGGTCGAATTCTCCCGCTTTCCGGCCTCACTTGCCGCGGCCGCGGAGGTTTACGCCAACCTCGAGGCGGCCGTGCGCGCCGCCGCCGAGGCGGACCGTGCCGCCATCTTCGATGTCTATAACGAACAGATGGCGCGCGTGGACTCATCGGCCAGCCATCAGCTGACCGCGTTAAGACGCGCGCTGCAGCTCGATGAGACCAATTTGGTTGTTCCCATCACCCTGGAAAGCAAGAAGTAGCGTGGCCCGGAGCGATCAGAAGTCTCTCTAGTGGTTATGGTCGGGCAGCACGCGCACGTCACCCGACGGCGGAACAATCACGGTCGTGCCCGCGGCTGGTTGAATCACGACAGTCCTCTCGGTCGTGCCACAGGCTGAAATGGCTAACGCGGAAAGGATGACAAGGAACGAAGCGATGCGCATGGCGGTCTCCTGCCCGGGCCCAATTGGCTCGCGCCTGCATTATTCAACGCTTCGGCAACACGTGAGTTCCGGCGTCGGAGGAAAAGACCTCGGCTGCTGATGAATTCGGGTTGGGGCTGGTCGCGAAGGATTTGCCGGATGTTCTGCTCAAGGTGATACAGATATTGAAAGCAGATACGGATGCCAAGGCGCTGGAATGCGGAACACTTTTGCACCTGCCAAGAGCCGCAGCCGGAACGAGGACAAGACCATGAAGGCGATGGTGCTCAACAGGCCAGGAACCCTGCTCGAATGGACCGAACTGCCGGACCGGCAACCGGGTTCAGGGGAAGTGCGGGTCAAGGTTCTCGCCTGCGGTGTCTGCCGCACGGACCTGCATGTTCTGGACGGCGAGTTGCCTGACCCTAAATCGCCGATCATCCCCGGTCACGAGATCGTTGGCCGGATCGACGCGGTGGGACCGGGCGTGACAGAATTGACCATCGGCGAGCGGGTCGGCATTCCGTGGCTCGGCCACACCTGCGGCGTTTGTCCCTACTGTGAGGAGAAAAGGGAAAACCTCTGCGATTCCCCAATCTTCACGGGCTACACGCGCGACGGCGGCTTTGCGACCGCCGTGATCGCCGACGCGCGCTTCGCCTTTCCGCTTGGTGAA
>JANXTX010000133.1 GCA_025352165.1 Caulobacteraceae bacterium
TGCACCTCAGCCTTGGCGAGGCGGACCAGATGGCCCAGTTGCGGGCGGTGGCCGATGAACTGCACGAGGCGCGGGCCTGGCTGGCGATGGGAGATTTCAATTGTGGGGCCCGAGCCGCGCCGCTCGAAGCGTTCCGCGCGAAATCGGGCGGCAGGCTGCCGCTCCCGGCGCCAGACACCTACCCGTCCTGGCGACCCCTGCGGGACTACGACCATATCGTCTCCGGCGGCCTGCTGTCGCTGACGGACTACCGCGCCGGGACCGCGACATACTCCGACCACCTTGCGGTATCGGCAAGGGTCACTGGCTGACCGTCAGACTCACTATCCAACAGGGTTGCGGTTAAGATTGCCTAGTGCACCCCAGACCTCGTGGATTTGGGGTGGGGGTGGGGGTGGTGAGGGCGCGGACATATGTTGCCTTTCCTGATCGCATTCACCGGGTTCGCGGTGCTGTTCCATTTCCAGGCGTCGCTGTGGGAATCGCTGTTCCATGAGTTCGTGCTGGACATATCGCCGAGCCGCCGCGCGTGGATGCATTCGATCAGGCGCTGGTGGCCGTCACTCTGGACGGTGCATGTTGATCACAATGTGCTGCACCACTATCGAACCTATCGGGCATCCTATGTCGAAATGTTCAGCCGCGCCGGAGAGGAAGCACGGCTTCAAGACGCGCTGAGGCGTCAGTTCACACCGGGCGCGGTGCGCACCTTCACCAAATCCCGGTACGGCTCCACATTCACCTGGTACGGAGTCGTTCCGTTCGCCGTGCCTGTGTGGCTGGGCTTCGTCTGGCTGCCGGTCCTGAATTCCTGGCCGGAGGCGCTCGGCTGCGTCCTGGCGAACCTTCTATTTTCCACGCCCTACTTCGCCTTCTCGATGTGGCTGCACCCCTATCTGCACATGCGATTCGACAGGGCCACGCGCGAGTCGCCGCTCTGGCTTCGTTTGATACTGGCATCACCCTACGGGGTAGCGGTGCGCATTTCGCACTACGTCCATCACCAGGATCCGAGGGTGAACTACAACCTCCAGTATGGCGCCGACCGCCTTCGCGGACGCTGGCGCGCCCCGACCGCCGCCGAGTGGGACAGCATGATCGCCATGGGTCTCATCGAGGCCCGCCACCGCCTGCGCCTCGAAGGGCGCGGCTTCATTGGCCACCGCTTC
This sequence comes from Caulobacteraceae bacterium, assembly GCA_025352165.1. Lineage (GTDB taxonomy): Bacteria > Pseudomonadota > Alphaproteobacteria > Caulobacterales > Caulobacteraceae > Acaudatibacter. The sequence continues at coordinate 1,170 of JANXTX010000133.1, forward strand.
TGACCATTGATTGCCGCAAAAGTCGTGAAGAGGAAGTGGACAACAGCACAATCGCCACCATTTTACAGGGTCCGGATTGGCGGATGGGCCGCTCCTTCGGTGACTCTGGAATAGTGAGACGCGCATCATGACCCCCGATGAACGCAATCTGCTGCAGCGCTTCCTGCAGGATCTTGTCCAGACGCGCGGCGTCGCCAAGGACGCCGAGGCGGCGTCGATGATCGACCAGGCGCTACGGACTTCGCCCGCCGCCGGCTATGTGCTGGTGCAACACGCGATCATGTCCGACCAGGCGCTGCACGCCGCGCAGGACCAGATCGCGGCGCTGCAGGCGCAGTTGCAGGGCGGTGGGGGCTTTGCGGGTCAGACGGGCCGCTTCCTGCCGACCGGAACAAGCCCCTGGTCGCAGCCGGCCGCAAACCAGTACGTCGGGTCTGGCCCATTCAACAATGGTGGCGGACTGGGCTCGTTCCTGCGCAGCGCCGGCACCATGGCGGCGGGCGTCGCGGGCGGCGATCTGCTGTTCGAAGGCATTTCAAACCTGTTCGGCGGCGGCGACCGCTGGTAGCAGCCTCCCTCCCCTCGTCGGGTAACCCGAAAAGGAAGCGGGCATGTCGGATCCTCCCCCAGAGGCCAGAACTTCGCCCGCCACGGCGCGAAACCGCGACCCCATCCTTGAGGTGTTGCGGACGCGTCTGCCGGATGGCGTCAGGGTGCTGGAAATCGCCGCCGGCGCGGGCGAGCATGCCGTCCATCTGGCGGGCGCCCTGCCCCACCTGACCTGGCAGCCGACCGATCCCGATCCGGAGGCGCTGATCAGCATCGCCGCGTGGCGCGATCACGCCGGCCTGCCGAACCTGCTGCCCCCGCTGCGCCTCGACGCGGCGGATCCCGACAGCTGGCCGGGCGATCCGATCAACGCCGTGGTCAACATCAACATGATCCACATTTCGCCATGGGCGGCGACAGAGGGGCTATTGAAGGGCGCGGGACGTCTGCTGCCGACGGGCGGCGGACTGTTCCTCTATGGTCCGTACATCGAGCGGGATGTCGAGACAGCGCCCTCGAACCTGGCCTTCGACGAGAGCCTGAAGAGCCGCAACCCGGCCTGGGGCATCCGCCATCTGGACGACGTGACGGCGCTGGCCGCCGAGCATGGCCTGACACTGACCGAACACATCGCCATGCCGGCGAACAATCTGGTGGTGGCGTTTCGGAAGGGGTGAGCCAGCGCCCAAATTCGCCCCGCGGGCTTCGGCGGACAGGTCCGTTTCCACTTTCCGGCGGGGGAATGAGGAACACTACGGGCCTTGCCAAAGGGGACGGGATAGGGCTCCAGATTTCACAAAGTCCAAATCCAGCCACGCAGAGGAAACACCATGGCAGACGACGCTCAACACTCCGCTTTCAGCCTCAGCCCGTCCGACGAGCTGAACGACCTGCGCATGAGCGCGAAGGCCACGCCCCTTTATGAGCACGTCAAGCGCTTCATCAAGGAAACCGTCGAGCCGATGAACGCCGAATGGGATCGGCTGGCGGAGGGCCACAAGGAACGCTGGACCTTCGCTCCGGGCCAGCTGGAAGTGCTGGAAGTCGCCAAGAACAAGGCAAAGTCGGAGGGCCTCTGGAACTTCTTCCTGCCAGACGCGGAAACCGGCGATGGCCTCTCCAACCTCGACTACGCCTATATCGCCGTGGAACTGGGCAAGGTTCCGCTGGCCTCTGAGACCATGAACTGCTCGGCGCCCGACACCGGCAACATGGAAGTGCTGGAGCGGGTCGGAACGCCCGAACAGAAGGAAAAGTGGCTGAAGCCGCTGCTCAATGGCGAGATCCGCTCCGCCTATGTGATGACCGAGCCCAATGTCGCCTCATCCGACGCCAAGAACATCTCGACGCGGGCCGAGCTGGTCGGCGACGAGTGGGTGATCAACGGCGAAAAGTACTACATCTCCGGCGCGGGCGACCCTCGTTGCAAGATCATGATCGTCATGGTCAGGACCAGCCCGGAAGCGCCCAGGCAGTTTCAGCAGTCGCAGATCCTGGTGCCCATGGACACACCAGGGGTGAAGGTTCTGGGCGCGATGGAGGTGTTCGGCCACGACCACGCGCCGCGCGGCCACATGCACCTGCTTTTCGAAAATGTGCGGGTGCCGAAGGAAAACATCCTGCTGGGGGAAGGCCGCGGCTTCGAGATCAGCCAGGTCCGCCTGGGCCCTGGCCGCATCCACCACTGCATGCGCACCATCGGCAAGGCCGAGCGGGCGCTGGACCTGATGGTGCAGCGGGGACTCTCACGCTCGGCGTTCGGCAAGCCGCTTATCCAACTGGGCAAGAACCTGGAGACGGTGTCCCGCGCGCGGATCGAGATCGAGGCGATGCGCCTGATGGTGCTGAAGGCAGCCAAGGCGAT
>JANXTX010000247.1 GCA_025352165.1 Caulobacteraceae bacterium
GGGCAGGCTCTTCGCCTTGAAGGCCGGCGTGTGGTTCCGTCTCGTTCGTCTCGTCATCGTCTCTCCTGTTCAACGGCATCATCGCCGCAGTCAGGCAGAAACGCTACTTATCACCCTGGCCAAATTCCCCGGGCCGGCTCTGTGCGACCCAGGCCGCGAAACAGGTCGCGAACGCCTCGGGATCAAGCGCCGCGAAAATTGTTTCCAATCGATCGTGCGGCGCCGTTCCGAAGGCGAACGGCAGGAACCGGCGCAGCAGACCCAGCTTCTGTTGACCATAGAGGGCGATGTCGGTGAAGGTTTCCGCGCCGGCGACAACCGCGCAGAGCGTCAAAAGCAGGACTTCCGGCGACGGGTAGATGACCTTGACCGCCTGTCGCGGGTCGGGCATGTCGGCGAAAAAGTCCAAAAATACAATAGATTCAAACAGGGTCTCGTCACATGACAACATCGCTCGTTCTCCCAACGACTCAGTTGGGGGACGACAGATTTAGCACCTCACCCCTTTGTCGCGCGCTAACTCACCCGATTACCCTGGTGCGTGGATGCGGTTCGGTTGAATGCAGGCCGCAAACGCGGTATCGCATTCTTGGAATGACGCCCGGCGCAACGAAGCGATCTGTGACGTTCTTGGGCGAGTTGCCCAGTGGTTCCCTTCGGGGGGCGGATCAGACTCGAGGGCATGGCGAGGGTGTCAGGTGCGAGTTTGGCGAACTAAATGTATCTGGAGTTTCTAAGTTTAGCTTTGACGAGCCTTGTGTATGACTTCCAGATTTGACCGTGTTTTTATTGTAACTTATGGGCGTTCGGGTTCGACGCTTTTGCAGGGGTTGCTAAATGCGATACCTGGTTACAGGATTTACGGTGAAAATGCGGGATTCTTGTTCCGTCTTCAGGACGCCTACGAAGCGCTCAGGGAGGCGAACAGACATCTTGGCAATTCCAACAATGACAACCAGAGCCAGCCTTGGTTCGGCAGTTCGCGCTACGACGAAAAATCTGTCACCGCGAATTTTCGTCAGTTTGTCGATCGCGTGCTCTTCCAGCCCTATATTGCCCGGGAATTTCGTGTATTCGGTTTTAAGGAGATTCGATTTAACGAAATTCCACACGATAAAATCGAGAAATATCTAGGATTTGTTCGGAAGATATTCCCTAACGCGGCCATTGTGTTCAATACAAGAGATATTGGGGAAGTTCTTAAGAGCGGCTGGTGGCGCAGTAGTTACTGGGCGGGTCTGCCAAAGCAGCTTTCTGATTTCCGTGAATTTTCGGAATCATACGTTAGGAAAAACTCGGAGCATTCTATACATGTTCATTATGACGATCTGGTAAAATCTGACCGCTTGGAAGTGAGGCGGTTGTTGGAGTTTTTTGGCGAAACTATGTCGGAGGGCGCTGTCGATAGTGTGTTCCGTGGTAGTCATTCTTATGAAAACAGGACGATTACGTCCTATCTGACGGGCCGAATCGACTATGTCAAATTGATCGAGGTCGATTGGTGGCGAGCCATGGTCGATGAGTTCAGAGTTGAGATCGTAGGATCGCAAGGCGGATATTTTATTGCTGGGGTTTTTCTTCCGGCGCTTGGGACGCAGACTCGGCTCTTTGCGCAGACCGGGACCACGCGAGTTGAGATTTGTGGAACCAAGCCAACCCCGAAACTGGAGGAGCAATTCACCGCCCATCCCGCTGCAGGCTTGGCGGGCTTCGAGCTTGAGATGCCTCATTGTGATGAAATTCATCTATATGCACAGACGCACGGCGAGCCCGCTATGCTGGCGGGAACCATCGTGCCCGGATTGGCGGGCGGCGCGCGGGCTGTTGGCGGATCCGCTGACCGAGGCGGCGGCGCCAAGCGCTGAATGAGCTCCCCTACACCGCCATGAGTGTATCCTCCGACCTCTACGAACCGCCAACTACGCTCTCCGGCGTACGATCCGCAATTGCCGCTGGCGAAATTGTCAGAGCTCGCAATGGTTTCGACAAGCTGTCGTTGACGCCCAAGAGCAATGCCGACGTATGGTTGGTTGAGGCGAGTCTGCTTGAGGCGGAGGGAAACCCCGAGGCGGCGATTGCCAGACTAGAGGAGGTCCTCAAGGCGTTTCCGACCGCGCCACAGGCGGTTCTCTCTGCAAACTTGCACATCGCGCGCTTATCGGTGGCGACGAGCCTGCCGGTCAAAGCGGAGGTTGCGGCGCGGGCCATTTTGTTAGTTGACCCTTCGGATCTTACCGCGCTGCGGGCGCTTGAATTCGTTCATCACGAAAGGGGTGAACAGGAACTCAGCCTACGGTTGCTCCGCCAGATAGCGCTGTCCCCCGGGGCGTCGGATACAGATTTATGGCGCGCGGTTTCGATGTTGTTCGATGCTGGACGGTGGACAGAGGTTCTGGAGATCACAGATCAACGGGAGTTCGATCTGGATCCTTGGAGGCTCACTCCTTTTAGACTTCGGGCACTTATCGAGCTTGATTGGCGTGAGCGCGCGCTGTCGCATCTACTCAAGGCGTATAGCGATGGTTACATCCGTGCGAAGGAGGCGATCGAACTGCTCAGGGAGCACGGAGCCTTGGGGGTTGCTGCCTCGTTCGTGGTCCAGGCCCTGACGAACGATCCGTGGCGAACCCGGGCCGAGGCTATGGTTAGCGCTGCGCTGGAGCATGTGCTCTCGAACGGATCTTTGCTGGATACCCCGACCGACTACGCGGATGCACTGCAGGCGCGAGAGTTTCTGCAGCTGCGCGATGGGACGGACGCGGATGTCCTCGAATGCGCTCGGGCCCACCTTCTGTTGGAAGGGGCGAGGCTTTTTGAAAACGACGATCCGCATTCAGCCGCGAGGCTGTTGACCGCAGCCAGTCGAATTCCCCCTGCAGAACATACTACGATGATGCTGCTGGCCGAAGCTGCGCGAAGGGCCGGACTCAAAGAACGCTATCTCGATACCCTTATGAGGATATGGAGGGAGCATCACGACACGGATGCATTGATTGCGACTGCGCGCGGTGTGCTGGACACATCGTCATGGCCATTGATCTCCGAAGTGATGGTCGCAGCGATAACCGAGGCGGCCGTGATCGGGGTTGATGTCGATGCGGTTGTTGAGAGCTTCCGGATTCAGGCCTGCCGCAGGCTTGAAGAGTGTATCGATTCAGGAGATGTCGGCGGTGGGCTGGAGCTTGTCACGGCTCTGAGCGGCCAGTTCCCTTTAGCTCAATGGCCGGCTGATCTCATCGCGCGCCTCTTGCGGGCCGGGAAGCGGCATCTTCGTGCACAGAAGGCAGGTGCGGACGCCATGGTCGCCTCATTGAGTGCGCTTTACCTTCAGATCGATCCCGCAGATCCCGATGTTTCTCGCCTATTGGCTCGCGTTTTTCTTCGCCAGAAACGGGCCGGCGAGGCCAGGGACTTGTTAAGTCGCGCTCTGCGCATCAATCCGCATGTCCCCGCAGATTGGGTCTCACTTGCGTTGGCGCATCACGAATTAGGGAACCTCAATGAGCGCGCCTATTGCACGGCACGAGCTTTGATCATGTCGCCAAACCTCACATTGCCGGCGCCACTTGCGCAAGTACGCGCTGGGATTGAAGGGCAATGAAAAACAGATCACTTGCGCTGGTCGCCAACTTCCATCGGGAGCGGCGGATAGGCAGAAAGACGGCCAATTTCCTCGGCCATGTCCACACACGTCTCAGGGATCGTGGGATCGCCTTCAACATCGAGTTTGTACTCGATCGACCGGATGAGGTGACAGTCGCGGAAATCTCCGAGGCTTCGCTGCTGATCCCCGATTCGCGCATTCACATGGTGGACTTCGCAAATCTTGGAATATCGAGAACATTTGGCGTCAATGTCGCCAGAGCCGACGTCGTATGTTTCACTGACGGTGACGATTTCTTCTCGTTTGATTGGTTCGAGCGGGCGCTGGACTACTTGTCGCAGGGCCCGATGCCGATCGTGTTGCACACACAGTATATGGTTGGTTTCGACCAGGATGAGTTCGTTCGCGAGACCACTGAGTCGATCGATCCGGCTTTTGATCCGCTCTCATTGGCTGTTGACTGGTATTGGAGCGCAAATCTTGCGGTACAAACCAAGGTTTTCGCCTCTGCGCCGATTCAACCCTACGATCATACCAGCGGTTTCGGCTCGGAAGACTGGCATTGGTCGTGCAACTCGCTGGATGCAGGTATTGCTCGCGTTTCGCTACCGGGGTCAGCCTACTACTATCGCGTCAAGCCCGAGAAATTTGCGCTTGGCAAAGTAGCCGATGTCATCCACATGGCTTCGCCGTTGTTCGCTGCAGATAACCTGCCTCCTCCCCCGCAGGTTGTGGCCAATCGACTTCCCGTCGCTCCACTTACCCCGGAGTTCTTTTCCAGGGCAAAGGAGGTTGAGCCCTTCGAACTGGGCCTATCCTATCTTCGGTCTGTCGAAGTCGGTGCAAAGACAATCCGACATTTCAAGCCCCACACCAATCCGATCGTCGGTGAGGTCATTCGCGCGGTTTTCGCATCCGGATTTGGCGATGGATCTCTGATCGTATTCGCAGACCGCCAGCGCTTACCCGGGGGCGTCCCGATGGCAGCAGCACTTGGTTCAGCGCTTGCAAGTGCGCCTGGTGCGGGCCGTCTGTATATCGTCGAGGGAGATCAGGCGCCTTGCCAGGCGCGCGACGATGGATACGAGATACATCTCGGGGCCTTACGCTCCGCGGGATTGTATAAGGAACAGATTGATCGGCTGCTGGCGCGCTTTCTTATTCAGCAACGCGATCTGGTGGTGCTTAACCTGCTCTCGCCGCGCGTGGGGTCACAGTCGCTGGCGTTTTCTCGGGCGACTCGTGGCAGCGTTCAGCGTTGGATCAATGTCGTGATGGAATATGGCTTCGACGCTCTTTCGCAGTCTTACGATGAGCTTGACCTATATTCCGCCGCGGCGATGGATTCCGAAAATATCGCGATTTTCGCCCGGACCGCCGCTGAGGCTCGTTCAGTCAGGGGCATTGTCCTTGCCTACAATTCCGTGTTGGAGGCCGCCTACCTTGCCGAAAACCTCGACACAATTGAAGCGCTGCACCTTGATTCTCCAGTCGTCGACGACCGTCAGCCTATCGGGGAACTTGCATCGGCTGTCCCAGACAACATTTTGGTCATTCGATTGGGCGAAACAGGCCAATCGAATGATGCTGGCGATACAGACGCGGGGCCCTGGCTGTCTGTAGATGATGAGCTTCGCCAGAGAGCAGTGGCGGTGGATGAGTGTGTTTTTGTTGGTATGAACACCTTTATTGGATCGCAAATCCGGTCTGCAGGACCCAACCGTGTCCCAGGACTTCGCATCCCAGCGCTGACTGTTGTATCCCAGGAAAAGCTGTCGGCGCTCTATTTCAAGCCGACGATTGGCGCGATGAACGATCAGCTTCTGGCCGGGAGCATGCCTGCCGATCTCGCCTGGGTTGGGGCGATCGGCGTCGAGGGGACAATACTTAGGGAAATGCTACGGGACCGATCGGAGTACATTTCCGTCTCGGCAGTGATTGCACGCTCTTTAGCCAGTGCTCGTGCTGCCGGCGCGCCTGGCCTGAGCGCGTTTTCGGCCACCAGTGCGGTATCAGTCTCAGCGAGTGATATCGCTTGTATGGGGGGAGCACTTTTGATCGGCGCTGTTTCCCGCCGCCTAGCCAGGGACTTGGCCAATGGGTGAGCCTGCGGAATATTTTCTTCGGGAGCGATATCGGGGACTGGGTCTGCTGCAGCGACTACCGCAATGGTTGGCGGGAGAGATCCAGGATGTAGTTGGCGGAATAATTGAGCGTGGCGCACACCCTGAGTTTTCCTGGGAGGATTATTCACAGGAATTGATGTTTTGGGCGGACCCGGAGATGCGGGACCGTTATCTCGCCCGCGATATATTTTTCCCTTTTTACAGTGCGGTCGGTGAAGATAGGCAGTGGCGCAGTTTTCGAAGGCAGGCGCCACTTCTCGAGAAACTGGCGGAACAGTATTCCCCCGTTGGAGTGGAGTTGCTTGAGCAGCTCTGGATTGAACGTGGACGGGGCATGCTATCGGCGCTGCCGGGACCGTCAGAGCAGAAGGTGCGGTGGCGGTCGGTGGCGCACATGGCGCCGGATACTCTGCCGCTACACTTTGATGCTGGCCGCTACGCGGCCGCTATTGTCACTCCAAGATGTGGGATCGGCGGATCCGAGAAGGTCATGCGCGAGATGATCGCGGCAATTGAGCGCCTGACCGGTTTGCCTAGCCTAACGATAGTCGCCGACACTGAGGTGGCGCCGGAGCTGCTTCCGCCGCACAGCATTTGTTTGCCTAACCTGAAGTACCGCGGCGTGCCGTTCCTGCGAAATTCAATCCCGGCGCGTGTCCAGGCCGTCAAGGATGTCATTTTGCAGGCTGGCGTCAAAAGAGTCGTAGTTATCAATAGTTTCGTTGGCAACACGCTCCTTATGGACGGTGCGCTGAAAGAGCAGGGCATCAGAACCGCGTCGGCGATGTTTTGTGTCGCGATCGGCGCCGGCGGCGCCATCGAAGGGTATGTGCAGATTGCCGATTGGCTGATTGACGCTGGCGTGACGTTGTTCACCGATAACCAACACATGGCGCGAATGATGGCCTCGGGGAATTTTTATGACGGCACGGTCGTACTGAATATGCCCGAGATTGTCACGCGAGCCTCTACTCCGAGGGGCAAAAATGTGTTGTGGGCCGGCAGGATAGACTCCCAGAAACGGCCCGACCTATTGCTGGAAATTGCAAGGGAAAGCCCACATATCGACTATGAGGTGTGGGGGGTGCCGCTGCTCTCGGATGAGACGTTGATGGACTCCATCATCGCCCAGCCGAACATAGAGTACCGCGGAGGATTTGACGGTTTCGCGTCGATCGACAAGGCTTCTGTCGGCTGTCTTCTGTATACCAGCGGCTACGATGGGACGCCCAACCTGCTGCTCGAAGCGATGGCGTGCGGCCTTCCTTGTGTCGCGAGTGCTGTCGGGGGGATCCCGGATCTGATGTCGGAGGGCCGGGGCCTGCTGGTTGGTCCCGACGAGCCTCCGCAGGCCTATGTTGCCCAACTGGATCGGCTATTGGGCGATCAGGCCTTGTGTGAACGCTTGGCAATGCATGGCCGCGAGTACATAGCCTCCAGTCACTCGCTGGCCGGGTTCGATCGCGACGTAGCCAGATTGCTGAGCGCTCTTTAGGAGAGAGGCATTGATACCCTGCTGTCCCGGCTTCCGGCGTTGCAGGTCGGAGAAACAGCGGGTGGTCTAATTAGTGGCTATGCCGTCTCGTGTTTCTAGGGCACGTTCCCAGCGCAGTGCGTCCGCGACGATCATGTCGAGTTCGGCGTATTTCGGTCTCCAACTGAAATGGGACAGAAGCCGGCTGTTGTCGGCGACGAGTGTTGCCGGATCGCCTGCGCGGCGAGACCCAGTTCGCCGATCCAATTTGACGCCAGCAACGCGTTCGACACAGTCGATAACTTCCATGACGGAGAATCCATCGCCATAGCCGCAGTTTAGCGTGTGATTCGTCTCAGGAGCACTGACAAGTGCATCTAATGCGTGTAGATGCGCCGACGCGAGATCTGAAACGTGGATATAATCCCGCACGCCAGTACCATCCGGCGTCGGGAAGTCATTGCCAAAAATACTAACATGGTCCCGCTTGCCGCAGGCTGCTTCCGCAGCGATCTTGATCAAGTGGGTGGCTCCGACCGTCGCCTGACCCGACCTGCCGGCTGGATCGGCCCCAGCGACATTGAAGTAGCGTAGAGCACAATAGTTGAAGTCGTGAGCGTGAGCGACGTCCCGAAGCATGTGTTCGGTCATCAACTTGGACTCGCCGTAAGGATTGATTGGCTTGAGCACCGCATCCTCGTTGACTGGTATATGCTCTGGATTGCCATAGACTGCTGCAGTCGAAGAAAACACGAAGTGTTTAACCCCCCCGGTGACAGCCGCCGCGATCAGGCTGCGGCTGTTCGCTGTATTATTGAGATAATATTTTAGCGGGTCGATTACGGATTCGGGAACGATGATTGATCCGGCGAAATGCATGATCGCACCTATCCGGTATTCGGCAATCAATCGTGAAGCCAGTGCAGAGTCTCCGACGTTTCCGAGCACGAACGGGACCCCTGTGGGAACAGCCCAGCGAAATCCGGTCGAAAGGTCATCGAGAACGACGACAGTGCGTCCAGCGTCGACCAGGGCGAGCACCGCATGGCTACCGATGTAACCCGCGCCTCCCGTCACAAGAACGGTCGAATTTTCAGAAAGAGTCATCTGATCGCTCGATTATACTGTTGCTGACATGAACATTTCCGACTCGCGCCCACCACTGATTGCGCAGCCCGCCTTACCGAGTCCCTTGACACGTCATTGTGCTGCGAGCAATTGCCGACGCAATTCCACGGGAGAGTTGAATGGCTGATACAGCGGAAACTGCGGCCTTGGGGCTTCTTGAAATGTTGATGCAGAACGAGAAACTTGCCGCTGAACTAAGGGAGCGTCCGCCAGGCGCCGCCAAGCGGTGGCTCTTCAACACCTATGGAGAATGTCTGCGCGCCGTGATCATTGGGCGCGAGCGCGCTGACGATCCGGCCAACGCTCCAAGGCCTGGCGGCGGACCGCTAGGTGGTGGCGTGGGCGCGTTGGATGAAGACGCCGGCGGGTGGGGCGCGCCGGGTTGGTCGCCACTTCCAGAACATCCGGAGTGAATAGCCAAGAGGGTCTTCGGTGCCAGAATTGTCGCGGTCCCGGTCGGCGAGTGGGCTGACGGTCGCGAAAGAGGGCACGACTATGGAATTGGCGCCGTTCGACGCCATCGACCTTCTTATTTTGAGCGCTTCGGTCCCCTTGGCAGACGCGGTTTGTGCCACTGCGTGTGGCTGTTGGAGCGACGCCGCCGACTTGTGGTTCTTGATCTCGGAGAATCCTCGCTACCGCGTGATCGCGACGGAGTGCGGCTTCGAGGCGGCCGTGCTTGCTGGCGAATTCGATCTCGCAGAGTATTTTCTTGTCCAGAACAGACATCTGGCCGATAGCGGCGTCTTTACTGAGCCAAGGTGGATTGAGTTGGGCACGCTCAAGGCTAGTAGAAAACGACTTTTCTTACGAACAGTTGATAGAGCACGAATTGACGGTAGGCCAGCCTCAATAGCCGAACTTATCGAACTCCGGCTTTTTAAACGGGCAATTCACCAGATTTTCGCCGATGGTTCCTATCGTCGTAAGCTCGGCGCCTCGGCGCGGTGGTTGGCCCAGTGTTACAGTGGATTGGGCTATCACGCGTCATTGATAGCGTTGCGCGCGCGCCATCCACTTGCGCTAGCGACGCCAGATTTCATGAAGCGATGCGAAGAGGCAGGGCGACTCGAGACCATGAGAACGACGGCCACGCCTCAAATTTTCGCCCATTTTCTCAACATGCACCCGGCGGGGGCGAAGTTGTCAGCCTTACTTGAGGGCCACGATTTTTCACGGAGCTGCGTTGACCGGGAAGCCTGATACTGCGGAATCCGATAGGTCCGGATTGGCGACCGAGGCTCTGGGCAAGCTGTTGCGGCTTGGTCCGTCCGAGCCAATGGACGATATTACCATCGCTGAATTCCTGCGGATGTTGGCGGATCCCGAGTTCGCTGTGCTTGCGGAGGTCGCTGCCGCTTTTCTCGGGGCTAATGAAATTAGCGTTGCGGCCTGCTACCGTTTGGTTGGACTTATGGGGCGTGCTGCTCCGACGCGAACTGGTCTCGAACTGATCGACCAGCTCATTCTCGCTTTTGGGCGCCACGATGGCTTCATTGACGCGCGTCTCACCCACCTGCTTCGACTTGGTCCGAGGCAGGCATTGCTGGCCGAGCTTGAACGTACACTCGAAGTTGGCATTTCCTCCATACATCTTGCGTTCAAGGTCTTAATTGCCGCTAACCGTGCTTACCGCGACGACGAGAAGGCCTTGAGTGAACTGTATCGGCAAAGTCTCGTTACGTTCAGCGCTTTGGTGGAAACGATTCCGGAACGAGATCTTTGGTGGGGGCGCTATTTCCGGGAGGCCCGTAATTCTCTGGCCTCGATGAGGCACTATCTGACGTTTAGCGATACAGCCGCGGCCTCCAACCGGTACCGTCCTGCAGCCTTGCGAGAAGCAAGCGAGATTGCGGTTGTCGGCGGCCGATGGGGAAGGGACGCACCCATACTGTTACGCGCACGTGAGTTAGGGATCGACTCTAGGCGTCCGTGGCGCACGAACGGGGCGGCTCGAGTTCTTGACGCCGCAGCCGAGGCAGCTAGCCTCGATCCCCATGCCAACATCCCTGGGACTGACGAATACTCACACCTGTTTGATTGGATTGGAACGCCGGAGTGCGCATTCGACTATCTGATCGATAAAGTCCTGCCAAATGTTGAGCGCTATGAAGCTCAAAACTCCTTGCTCATGGTCGGCACCTCTCTGGCTGGCGGCGGTATGGAGCGGATTTTCGCCAACAGCTATCGCGCGGTGAAGGCGGCCGGCACTTTCGATTCCGTGCACATGGCGCTCGTGAATTTCGAACAAGACAGCAGCACCTCATTCTATCTTGCCGAGAGTGGAGCGACTGCGGACGAGATCACCGTCCTCCTATCGGACGATGTCCCCGATGTCCCTATCGCAATACTACCGATGTCGCTGGCGCGTCGCGTGCTGCCGGCATTTCGCCTAGTCCTTCGCGAGCGCCCCAGGGTCATTCATGCCTGGAATGATCTTGCAGGCATCATAGGCGCGTTCGCCGGGCTCCTGGCCGGTTGTCCGCGGATTTTTGTCCATTTTCATCACATGCGGGCGATCAACCTGTCCACCGACCGAAATCTGATTCGTTCGTATCCCGCCTGCTATCGACGACTTCTTGAACGACCTGAAATAGAAATGCTCTTTGTTGCTGACGCCAGCGCGGAGGACTATGCAGATTGGTGGTGCCTTGAACGTACCGCCAAATTTAGACGTCTTTACAACGGGTTCCTTGATATTCCGGCGTCTGTGGGCGGGACGGAGGACATCCGCGACCGGTTGGAAGTCCCGCGCGACGCGCACATTGTGGGTACGGTCTTTCGCTTTAACGCCGTAAAGCGCCCTTGGTTGTGGATCGACGCAGCCAAGCTGGTAAACGCGCGACTGCCAGATGTGCATTTTGTTATGGTGGGTGATGGCGAGGATCTGGAAACGTCCCGTGCGAGGGTTGCCTCGTATGGCCTCTCCGACCGCTTCCATTTCATCGGCCAGGTAAAGAACGTGAATGACTATCTGTCCTGCTTTGATCTTTTCTTGATGACCTCGTGGGTGGAGGGGCTGCCAAATTCGCTGGTCGAGGCACAGCTTGCCGGAGTTCCGGTCGTCTGCACGAATGTTGGAGGGGTCCGGGAAACTTTTATACCGGGCGTTACCGGCGTGCTCGTGGAGGACGATAGTCCGAAAGCCATTGCCGATGCGGTAGTACACAGTCTTGAGAATGTATCATGGCGCCGCTATGCGAAAGTCAGATCGCGGGAAGCGGCCGTGAAACGTTTCGGGATCGAGCGCTACCTAAGTTCGCTTATTGAGATGTATGGTCCAGGGCGCTGAACATTTCCGTAGTGATGCGACCTGCCCCAAAGAAATTTTTGATCATGACCCCATGGGGACGGGTCGGTAGCAATATGTTCATGGGCAGTATCAAGCAGCTGGCACGTGATCGGGTCGGCAAATATGATAATGAACGATTTAACGAACTGACCGGTGCGGATGAGCAAGAGGGGTGGTTGACGGAGTTTTTCTCTGAAACGGAAGAATTGGAACTTATCGGATCGAAGCAGAACATCCTTTCGATACGTGAGCCTCGGACGGTTGGCAGGGTTCTGCGTGAACATAGTGTGTCCTTGATCAGAATGAGGCGTGCCAATGTGATAAAGGTGGCTGTTTCCCAGTTGCGGGCGGAAATCTATGCGCGGAAGACCCTGGCGCAGAACGGTACCGCTATGTGGGGTGTCAGGTCCGGTCGTATTCCGCTTGGTCCAGCGGAGCTGGATCCGCGCCGCTTTCTTACCGCCGTGAAGACGGCCAAGAACGCGGACGAGCGAATCTTGGCTTTTCGGCCCGATCTGCCGACCCTAGATATCGACTATCGCCAATTGCAAGCTGATCCGGGGCGCATAGCCCGCTACACGTGCCGCTGGCTTGGTCTGGGCGTCAGTGGGGAAGTCAGTCCCGGTTTCATCAAGGCGACGCCCGATGATCTCGAGTCAGCAGTGCCTAACCTTGCCGAACTCCGAGCCGCGCTGGCGCGGTCCCGTATGGCGGCATTGGCGCCGATGTTCGACGAATAAATCTATGCTGATGGCCGAAGTGGTCATGGCGCAGCATTGGTAAGGTCGTTCAGATCAATGAATCCGCCTCCGTATCGAACTCTCCGCCTTCCTCGTCGTCGTCCTCTGGAACCTCGGGTTTACTGGCTTTAAAGGCTTTGAAGAGCGTGAAGCCAAGCCCGTCGTCCACCCAGACCTCGGTTGTACGTCCAAGAACGCTGGTGCGCTCCGCTTCGGCGACCGCTTCAACAAGGGCCGCTTCGCGCTCCTTGGCGAGACCGATAATTCGCTCGTTCAGTATGGTGATCCAGTCACCTTTGCCGAACATTCGGCGTTCCTGTTTCACCCAGTAGATGTGGCTTGCCATCTGTCGTCTCCGGTTGGCCTGGCCTCGGTTGGCAGGTCGTGTGTCGCGGGCCCGCGCCTACCTTCCTATGCCTCAATCGCACGCTGACCGGCAATCTTTGGGGGCGGGCAGCTCTCCGGGGCCGGAAGCGCTCAGGGCCGACCGGTGCGTGTGGCGACAAACCTCTCCAAATTCTCCTTGCGACGGACCTTGCCGCTGGAGGTTTTTATCAGACGCCCTTCGTCCAGCAAATCGATCGCCCGTGGCATCACGTTGAAGATTGAGTGAACGACCTGGCTGATGTCGTGGCGAATATCCTTGTCCGGACGTTCATTGGATGCCGCGCGTTCAGCCATGATCACTAGGGTTTCGCTGCCGATTCGCGAATCGAACCAGGCAATCGCCACCGTCCGGCCAGGTTTGAGTCCTTCAACGGAATGCACCGCCGCCTCAACTTCGTGAGCATAGAGATTGCGACCATTAATGATGATCAGATCATCGAGACGACCCAGAACGTACAGGTGATTGTCGCGCATGAAGCCTAAGTCACGCGTGAAATACACGCTGTCACGTATACGTTCGGTCGTGCGTTCCGGGTCGCGATTATAGCCCGAAAAAAGGAAACGCCCGCGAATGCCAATCTCACCGACGCATTCACTTGGAATTTGTCTACCCCCCTGATCGTGGATCGACACTTCCAGGCCATCTATCACGCGGCCGGTTTCGATTAGTTCTACGCTTTCGCTTTGCTCCGCCAGGGTTGGGATGCAGCCCCGATCCAGACTGGCGGACGCAACGCGAATTCGCTCTGGGCCTGTATTGACAAGGTCGGACTGTGAGATCGCGAAAACTGTCTCAGCCATTGCGTAGCAGCAATGGAGTTGGCTGGCGCGGATCCCAGAAGGAGCGAATGAGGCCAGGAAACGATCGAATGTAGCGGGCTTGCATGGCTCGGAGCAGTTTATGAAGGCCCGCATTCCCGAGAGGTCCCATTGCGCCGCCCTGCGGCCCATCGTTGCCGAAAGGTGATCGAAGGCAAAGTTCGGAAGCCAGGTAAGCGTGCCGCAACGAGCAACGATATGGTCGAAAAGCGTATCGGGCCGCGCCACCCAATGGAATGGGTCCAAATGGGTGACTGGTATTGCGTAGTATGTTGGCAGCATCAGGCAGGCAATCAGGCCCATGTCATGATAAAGAGGTAACCAGGACACAATAACATCACGATCATTGATGCCTAAAGTATTTCC
Source organism: Caulobacteraceae bacterium (assembly GCA_025352165.1). Lineage (GTDB taxonomy): Bacteria > Pseudomonadota > Alphaproteobacteria > Caulobacterales > Caulobacteraceae > Acaudatibacter. The sequence goes on from JANXTX010000247.1 coordinate 13,937, forward strand.
ATAGCTCTCGATCTGGTCGGCTATTGCGCCATAGCTGAGCGCAACGCCTTTCTTCAGGCCGGTAGTGCCAGAGCTATGCTGCAATAGAGCAATAGCACTTTCTGGTTCAGGGCTGGACACGAGCATCGCCGGAGTGACATCGCCGATCAAAAGGACAGCGCTGGATTCCAGCGCAAGGCCGGCGGCCTTCATTTCATTGTGCGTCTCCGCGTCGGTGACAACAGCCGCTGGCCGGATCAGCCGCAAAAGCTGATCATGCGACCTCCAGTAGATGTCGGGATCCTGACGCGGCGAACTACAGGGCATGAAAGCCGGTGTTAAACCAGCAAGCATGGCGCCAAAGAAGGCGCCATACAGTTGAGGCACGTGACGAAGAAAAATGAGCACCTGACCTTCAGGTTCGACGCCGACCTTGCGGTAGGCTGATGCAAAGGCTCCGCAACTGGCTTCCAACTCCCGCCATGTAATCGCGGTCTGGCCGTGGGCGGCGACCTGATGACAGAACACCGTATCAGGCCGTTCAGCGAAGTGACGCAGCAGGGCCTCTTGAAAGCGGTTCACCGAGTTCGGCGATGGGGTCATGATCATGAGGGGGCGGCGGCGGAGCTGCGCGGAACAATGCGTGATCTCAGACGGTTCAACCTGCGGCGAACTCGGGCGAACCCTGAGGAGGATGCCTTAAGAAGAGACCGCATGGTTTCCTTCGCTGTTGATAGCAGTACCCCGGAGTGGAAAGCGAACTTATCGCGAGCGGTGAGTTTCGCGCGGTCTGGCGCCGGGGACAGACCTGCGGTTTTTGCGGCCGCATAGAGGATTTTCGCTGAGGCCAGCTGACCGGCGTGCGCCTGGTTGATCGCCAACCGGATCACCATTGGCCCTAGCTTGGTGACTTCGGCGATCGTTGCCTCGAATTCCGGGTCGGATCGATCACCGATCCGATCTGCGGCCTCGTTGTAGGCCTCGATCGCCTCAGCGAGTCGACCGCATCCGGCTAGCGCCATCCCCTCAAGGTACTTGAGGTGGCCATCATCGGGCTTCAGCGTGGCGCATGCGTGAAAACACGCTGCGGCCTTTTCCGGCTCATTGCCCGTTGTCAGTCGGGCGATAGCGAACAATGCCTCAAAACATGTTGGATTGAATTGGACCAGGCTCTCGGCGTGCTGAAGAATCTCCGCCCGATCGCCCTTCTTTATTGCCATGCGCAGATATCTGGTCCGGCTACGGCTTAGATCGTGGAGCCTTTCGATGACCTGAGCCCGCCCATCCGGATCGTATTCCCAGATCGCGCGCAGGAAACTAGCGGTTGTCTCATCTTCCTGCTTGCTTGTTGCACGGACCGCGCCGGTCTTCCACGCATCTCGACAGGCACGAACAAAGGGCCGTAAAGCGCGGTCGGAGCCTAGTGTATCCTTCAGCAGGGCCAGGGTCGCGGCTTGGGTCTGGACCAAGTCTGGTGTTCCCATTCCGCGCAGGAACGCCATGCCACGTTCCGGGTCGCGTCGGTAGAGCCGAGAGAGAAGTTGAGGCAGATGCGCAACATTTTTCCCCCGTATTCGCGCCTGGACCGCGAGCCTCAACGCATCAGGATGTTCGCTTGGGCCTGAAACAGCGAGATCGGCGAACTGGGCCATGCTGTCCCATTCGCCTCGGCCATGGGCGATTCTCGCGAGCGCAATGGCAGCCTCGGACTTGTCTTCGGCGGTATCGACAATCCGTCGCCAGTTCGGCTCCGCTCGGTCGGTCTCCCCACGCTGCGAATAGATGCGCGCCTCGCAACGCAGGGCCACGAAGTTGTCAGGATCGATGCCGAGAACCTGCTCGGATACCCGCAGCGCCGTGTCGAATGACTTGTCGGAATACGCCTTCTTGATTTGTGCGATCAAAGCTTCGATCGCGAGGCCCACCTTCACGCTTGGCCGTCGAGCCGTGTCCTCGGCGCTGTTGGTCACCATTTCGTTGGCCCGATCGAGGAAACGTTGCGTTGCGACATGCGGCCTTCGGCAGGCGCTGGACGGGAAGAGACGGGGGCGACCTTTAGCATCCAGGCTGAATTCGCTGTCAACCTCGCCGTGCGAGATTGCATCGGGGGCGACAGGCCCGTATCCATGATGACAAAGGGTCTACCGAGGTTGGACGAACAGGAACGGAATTCTGTTTCAGGGCTGCGGTTTTCGATGTGCATCTGGAGTCTGAGTTCGGACGGTTTGTTCCGGGATCTCGAACCCGATAGGGAAATGGAGATCGTAGATGGATAGTGACGCCATTTGGCAGGCGCTGGTCGAAGCTGTGCGTGAGGAAACCGGAAATCCGAACGCTGTGATAACTACGGGGATGACGGCGGACGACATCGCTGGATGGGATTCGCTCGCCCACGTGCGCATAGTCATGAACATGGAAGCCCGCACTGGTGCGGAAATAGATATCAGCGACACATATAAGGCCGCGACCGTCGACGAACTTTGCGCGATCGTCCGCAGGAACATCAAGCCCCGCAGTTAGGCGTGAGATGCGGGTCGGGCTGGCCATGCAGCAACTGCTCAATCGAGCGCCAACTGAAGTCGGCGCGCCGGCTATTCAGTTTGGCCAGCAGCGTTTCAAGGAAAGCCCAGGCATCCGGATCGAGATTTTTGTGGTGGGTCAGAATTCCAATCGGCTCATTCCATCTCCGTGCGCGGCGTCGGCTTCGCAATTGCCTCCAGAGTCGGGTCAGGATCGCTATGGCGCCACGAAAATGCGCCGGCCGCCACTTCATGATGTCGATGTGGGTATTGATCTCGCGAATACCGGCCTTTCCGTCATTGGCTGCGCCATAAACGGAAACCGCCTGGATCGGCGTCGACAACAGGGCTTCACGAGCATTCGCCGGCAGGACATTCCAGGGCGGGGCAAGCACGGCGGTTGCGCCCACGGCTTCGTTCAGGCGTCGCCAGCTATCGTTGATCCGCGCCGCGATCGTCGCGGCGGTTTCGGTGGGGTCGAACTCGGAGGAGGGGGCTTTCCCTCTGCTGCGGTCCTGATGATCGCAGCCATGCTGGATTACGCTCAGGCCTGCGCGGCCCTTTAGCGCTCGGGCTAAGGGTCCAAGTTCACGGTCAGGGATGACTGCCAGTGCGAGTGGCGCGTCATAATTCTCCGCCAGATTCAGCAAATGCGTCAGGCTCTCGGTCGGCTCGCGTGCGTCGTCATCACGCCACCAGATCAACGGAGTATGTCCCTGTCGGCGCCAGGCTGCGCATTCCACCCGGATGAGCAGCCAGAGGGCGTTCTCGACAAGCTGCATCGATCAGTCCGACGCCGTCAGGTTTCAACTACTTCGTCAGCTCGGGGAGCAGTGCCACGTAGTAGTCGATTGCGGGCGCTATTGTCGCGACTGGCGTTCGCTCATTGAGGCCGTGGCTGAAGTCCTCGGAATCTTTGATGAAGATCGGGCTCGCGCCATAGCTAGGAACACCGTAGTGCCTGAACCACATGCTGTCGCTGGCGCCCGAGGACATCGCCGGGAAGATCGGCACGCCGGGATAGGGGCCGCTCAAGGCTTTCTTCACCGCTGATACAAAATTGGATCGCATTGGCGAGGCATCGGTGCTGACGGAACCTTCGGTGACGTCCTTGAAGCTGATCGCCGGGTCGGCTGCCGCCTGCTGTAACTCGGCCATTATCTCCGCCGGCTTGTGTCCCGGGAAAATCCGGCAATTGATATTCGCAGTCGCACGCTGTGGCAGGGCGTTTAGGCCATGCCCTCCGTTGATCATGGTCACCACGCAGGTCGTACCGATCTTCCCGACTGTGGCCGGATTCGCGGACAAAACCGCGATCGATTTCCTATCGGTGGGGTCTGCGGCAAACGCCCTCTCTGCCGCGCCGATGTCGGGATCGACATACTTCGATGCCTCGACAAAATATGCCCGCGTCAAATCGTTGAGCTCCGGCTTAAACTGGTGACCATGGATCCGTAACAGGCCCTCAGCCAGCTCATCAATAGCATTCACGACCCGCGGCTCGGATGAGTGTCCGCCCGGATTGGTCACTGTTAGCTGAAAATCCGCATACGTCTTTTCGGCGCCCTGCCAGGTAAAATAGAGCGGCGCTCCGGTGGCTTCGCTGTTTGTTCCCCCACCGCCGTCGATATTCAGCACCAGTTCAGCATTCGCGAGCTTCTCGGCGATCATTGCGCTTGTCATCATCCGGGTCTCCTCATCACCCGAGAACTCGATGATGATACTGCGCTGGGGTTTGAAGCCTTCGCGCTTTAGTTCGACGAGCGATGAGATGGCCAGGGTGCCGTCCAGTTTCATGTCCGTCGCGCCCCGGCCGAACAGATATCCGTTTTCCACCACTGGGGTGAATGGGTCGCGTTGCCAGTCGGACGGCTTGGCCTCGACCACATCCATGTGTCCCGAAATTACGATCGGTTTCAGCGAAGGGTCGCTGCCGGGCCAGCGGGCAATCAGATATGCGGTATGGTCGATACCGTCATCCACCGGCGTTATGGTCACGTCGGCATCGGCGAACCCGCCTGAAACCAGTGCCGACCTATAGAGCGCGGCCACCTCCGGGGTCTTATTGGCGGGACCTATTACGGATCGCAGGGCAATCGCCTTTTCGGCAAGATCTAGCGCCTGAGCTTCCGCCAGGGGGTGCGATGTCCCCGAAGCAGCGGCTCCGGTGGTAGCCATCAGCGCCACTGCGCCCGCCATAAAAATCGTCCGCATAGTACCACCTCGCGTTACACGCTGCCTGCTGAGGCCCTCTTGGCCTGAAGATGCTCCATGGGCGCTCTAGAGATGCCTCTTTTCCGGGGGCGTCCCCAGAATTTTCGAATTGATGGGCTTTGCCGCTGCCATTTCCGGCTGGGCACAACCCCTTTCTTGCAATTAGACGCAAGGCGTCGCCAAGCTCACCAAGAAATCCCGATCACGCGATGATTGCGCCGGGGGAGTTCTAATAGCAAATCGTGAGCCACCGTCTCCCTGAAATCGACACGTAGTGCACCACTG
>JANXTX010000279.1 GCA_025352165.1 Caulobacteraceae bacterium
GCGCTGTGCCGCTCAGATCGGGCCTACGCCCCGACATTGATCCGGTTTGGCCCCTGAAGGCCAAATAATCGTTGTCCATGCCAGCAATAGCCGTAGTGGCAACTCCAATGTCGCGATACGTACCTTTGCCGGGATTGACCCTATATGCGGCAATGAGTTCCCCGAAATCCTATGTCGCGATACGTACCTTTGCCGGGACGAACCCAGGGGTCCACTCGGCCTTGGCCACGACCCGGCGCCGGCGGCTCCAGCTGTCCAGGGTGGTCCAGCGGAAGTCCTTGAACCGGCGAGCCGGCTTGCCGGTCTTGAGGGCGTCGTCCTCGGCCCAGGCCAGTTCGTTGTGGATTTCGGCGCCGAGGCGCTTGTTCCTGGCCAGGCCGAACAGATAGTCGACCCGGTTGGCCTCGCACCAGGCCATCAGCGCCTCGCGGCAGAAGCCGCTGTCGGCGCGCAGCAGGATGCGGGTGCGCGGCCACGCTCGCGGTCGTGCGCCTTGATAGGCTGGGTCGCTCGCTTGGCGAATTGCTCACGACGGTGACGATGCTTCGCATGCGACGGATCGCCCTGCTCAGCCTTGAGGAAAAAATCGACACATCATCCGCCGCCGGTGAGCTGATCTTTCACGTCTTCGGCGCCATCGCCCATTTTGAGCGGCGCTTGATCTCCGAACGCACCAAGGACGGGATTGCAGCGGCGCGGGCAAAAGGGAAGCGCCCCGGGCGCCAGCCGCTCGACATGGCCAGGGTCCAAGCCGCCATCAAGCTAATCGAAGCGCAGACCTCACCCACAGAGGCCGCAAGGCAACTCGGGCTCGGGCGTTCCACGGTCTACAGAGAGATGCAACGGCTCGGAATCAGCCGTCCGACGTAGTGGGCAACGATCCGGAGCGGACCGCTTGTCGGACACGTTCGCTATGGGCAGAATCGACTATCGACGCGGGGTGAAATTACGGGTGCGAAAGCCAGCCAACAGTTCGGGCCACAGATGAAGCTTCCACCTTTGGAGGCCGCTCTGATTATCCTGTGCACGATGTGCGGCTGCTCGAAGCCTTCTCGTGTGGACAGGAGCCTGACAGACGAACAAATCATCGCAGTACTGAACGAACGGCTCGGCTCTCAAGCTTGCTGCTTCTATGTGCGCCAAGACCAGAAAGGCGATGCTGTTTACGGACCGCTAAATGGCCGCCGCGAAATCCATCTGATTATCAGGAGATCGGTCGGCGATGAGGACGTCGCCTGCGGATTTTCGGGCTTTCCAAAAGCTCGCGCATGCAATGGCAGTCCTATGTCTTCCGGTGACGACACCGTCTTCGTTGTTCGCGATCGGCGCCTGTTCACTGAGACGGAGATGACTCCGATTGAGTTCGAACGCCTGCAAGATCAGAGATGCGGGCCCGACTGGGTGAAGCCATATCGTATGCCACCCGCGCCGTCGGTCCGCTAACTTGATCACCTTTCGTTCGCTCTTAGCGTTGTTTGCGGAACAACGGTTGCGGTGACCTCTATATATGGAAGCTCGATCGTCTCGGACGGGACCTCAAGCATCTGGTCACGACCGTGCGCGGTCTTGCGGATCGAGGCGTCGGCCTGAGCGTCCTCACCGGCCAGGGCGCCAACATCGACACGACGACGTCCAGCGGGAAGCTGATCTTCGGGATTTTCGCGGCTCTGGCGGAATTCGAAGGAGATCTGATCCGCGAGCGCACCATGGCCGGCCTCGCCGCCGCCCGGGCGCGTGGTCGCCACGGCGGGCGCAAATTCGAGCTGACAAAGAACCAGATCCGTCTCGCGCAGTCCGCCATGGCCAATCGGGACACCCACGTGGCGCAGCTATGCCAGGAGCTCGATATCAGCCGCGCCACCCTCTCTCGCTATGTCGGTCCGGACGGCACCCTCAGGAGCCACGCCCTCAAGGCATTGGAGGCCTGAGAGCCCAACAGGGGGTGACTGAAATCCTATGTCGCGTTACGTTCCTTTGCCGGGATTGACCCAAGGCTCAGCTTGTTTAATCGTGGCCAGCGTGCAGGGGGCCGCCATGACTACAGCCGGGATCCGACTGGACACGATCGTTTTGCCAGCGGACCGGCGCTTCTTCGGGCATCCAGTCGGCCTCGGCTACCTCGCTTTCACCGAAGCATGGGAGCGCTTCTCATTCTTCGGCATGCAGGCTCTACTGGTGCTCTACATGGTCGACCGTCTGCTGCGGCCGGGGCACGTGGAGCGCGTGCTAGGCTTTGGCGCCCTTCGAGCGGCGTTGGAACATGTCTCTGGCCCGCTTTCCGTCCAAGCGCTGTCGTCGCAGATTTTCGGTCTCTACACGGCGCTGGTCTACGTTACCCCGGTTATCGGCGGCATTGCCGCCGACCGCTACCTCGGCCGTCGGGGGGCGGTCACGCTCGGCGCCGTCATCATGGCGCTCGGGCACTTCCTGATGGCGGTCGAAAGCGCCTTCCTGATCGCCCTGAGCATGCTCGTCCTGGGCGGCGGGCTCATCAAGGGTAACATCGCCTCTCAGATAGGCGGCCTTTACGGCGAGCACGACATCCGCCGCCCGGACGCATTCCAGATCTTCCTCATGTCGATCAATTTTGGGGCGGCCGTCGCACCGCTGGTCTGCGGCACGCTCGGGGAGCTGTATGGCTGGCACTACGGGTTCGCCGCTGCGGGCATCGGGATGCTGGTGAGCTTGCTGATCTATCTGGCCGGGCGACGCCACATGCCGCCGGACGTGCTGCCCATGCGCGGGCCAGCCGTCGCGCCGGCCGCGACCCTCACGGCCGGCGAATGGAGGACTATCGGCGCGCTAGTGCTCCTGTTGCCGGTACTGGCGATCGCCTTCGTGGCCAATAATCAGGGCTTCAACGTCGGCCAGCTCTGGGCGCGGGAGAGCGTCGATCTCAATCTCGGACGTTGGAAAATGCCGGTGACATGGCTTCTCTCGATCGGCACGATCAGCGCGGTAATCTCCATCCCGCCCGTGGTCTGGTTCTGGCGGCGGATGGCGGCGCGCAATGTTGTACCGCATGAGATCACCAAGCTGGTCATCGGCTGCGGGATCTGGACGGTTGTTTTTGGGTGCAAGGCGTTCGTGGCGTCCTGGTCGGAGCGGACGGGCGTCAAGATCCCGTTGGGTGTCTATGTGGCCATCATCATAGTCAGCACGGTGGCGTACGCGAATTTCTACCCGGTCTCCCTGGCGCTGTTCGCGCGAATGGCCCCCAAGCAAGTGAATTCTACTGTGCTCGGGGCATTCTTATTCTCGACGGTGGGAACCAATCTGCTGGTTGGCTGGATTGGCGGCCTGTACGGGACAATGAGTCACGGCGCGTTCTGGGGCCTGCACGCGGCGCTGTGCGCCATCGCGGCCGTCTGCTTCGCTATTCTCTTCAGGCCTCTCAAATCCGTCCTGGGGTGAGCGTGGAGGCGAAGACAGCATTGTGTCCACACGCCCAGTACCAGGGGGCTCGGAGCCGTGAGCCCAGTGGCGCGGCCATTAAGAGTCCACTGCCCACCTGAACCGCCCGTTACGAATGCCGGCTCTCGAGCTGTATCGCCGATCGTCATCCAACGGTGAGTTTCGGGCGCAATGCTCCCGACAGGACCCGACCCGTAGATGACATGTCTCTCGCCATCGCGAAGCGCTTACTTAACGTCGGAAGTTCACCTACAGTGGCTGTTGCGGGGACAACGGCAATGGCTGAAGAGCAGGAACCGGAAAGCGACACCGCGCCGGGCGACGAAGCTGTTGAGGACGCGATGCACCTTCACAAACCGAAGCCCGTCGGCGCCTGGGGAGAGTTCCTGTCGGAGATCGGCGTCATCGTCGTCGGCATCCTCATCGCCCTGGCGCTCGAACAGTCCGTGGAGTGGCTTCACTGGCGGCGCGAG
>JANXTX010000282.1 GCA_025352165.1 Caulobacteraceae bacterium
TCAAGGCCGCGTTTGCGAGCGTTGATCGCCTGAATGTCACAGGTGTCGCCTTACGCAACGCCGCCGAGCTTGGTTTCGGCCGGGATGAGATCGTTTCGACGGTCCAGACGATGCAGCGCAGCCACTTCTACAAGTCGATGACCGCCTATGCCGATCACCGAGTTTGGCAGGATGTGTACCACGTCCCCTCCCCTGCGGGCGTGCTGTAGGTGAAGTTCACGGCCGACCTGGTCACTGAGTTTTTGTTGCTGTCGTTCAAGGAGAAAGACAATGGCTGAGAATCCAGTCTGTCCCGAAACCGGGACGCCCATGCGCCGCGACGCGCGGCCGATGACCCTCAATTACAGAGGCCAGTCGATCACCTTCGACATGCCGGGCTGGTATTGCGACGCCTCGGATCAGAGCACCCACACCGGCGAGGATATGAAGGTCTCTGATCGGATGCTGAACCTGCTTAAGGCCCGCGGCGAAGGCTTGATCGAACCCGAAGGTATCCGCCGTATCCGCAAGAAGCTGGGCCTGAGCCAGGCCGCTGCCGGCGAGCTGATCGGCGGCGGTCCGCGCGCCTTTCAGAAATACGAGGCCGGCGACCTGTTGCCGAGCCGGGCGATTAGCAGCGCGCTTGCATTACTCGACAACGATCCGAAGGCCCTGCAGGTGCTTGAGGCCCGGTATCATCCGGCCGAGGGCCATCAGGCGCTGCAGGCCGCACACTAAGCGATTAATACGCTAAGCGAATATCCGATTGCGAAAATCAGCGACTAAGCCGTTAAGCTCGCTGAAACCATTAATCGCTTACAGGCTTAGTCATGCACACCTGGGCGATCATCAGTCAAAAAGGCGGGCAGGGGAAAACGACCCTGGCCACGGGCTTCGCCGTTGAGGCGGCCCGCGACGGCGCGTCCGTGGTGATCCTCGACACCGACGATCGGCAGGGCACGGCCAGCTATTGGGAAAATGCTCGCGCCACGGATGACGTGACCGTGGTCAACACCGGAATCGCCGTGCTGCCGCTGAACCTGGCCAAGGCCGAGAAGGGCCAAGCGGACCTGGTCATCATCGACACGCCCGCCAATTCCCGCGACATCGCCACGGAGGCCGCCCGCGCGGCCGACTTCGTGTTGATCCCCGTCGTGCCTCGCGCCTTCGACATCGCCTCGGTCCTGCAGACGGTCAAGCAGATCAAGCAGGAGGGGACGCCCTTCGCCGTCGTCCTCTCTCAGGTGAAGCACACCGGCAGCGAGGCCGACGACACGGCCGCCTCTTTCGTCGGGATGGGCGTCGTGGTGCTGGCCACCCGCCTTCATGACCGGAAGGATTTCAGCAACGCGGTCGGGCTGGGGCAGGCGGCCACCGAATACGATCCGAAGGGCAAGGCCGCTGCCGAGCTGCGGGCCGCGTTTGATGAAGTTAAGCGACTAAGCGATTTTGCGACTAAGCGAGCTAAGCGGGGGGTGGCGTGAGCAAGCCAAAGCCAAATCTGCGGGCGATGTTCGATGCGCCGGAGCCCCAGGTCGAACCGTCGCCGGCGTTGGCCGTGTCGCCGGCAGCGGCGAAGAAGGACAGCCATCCGGGCAAGAAGCCGGTGCTGATCCACATTCCCGAGACCATGCACAAGGATCTGCGGCGCCTGGCGCTAGAGGACGGGATTCCGCTCACGCAGATCACCGAGCGGCTGTTGCGGGAGTTCTTGGTCGAGAAGGGCTACACGCAGCACGCCGCCAAGTAGCCGCCGCTGTGGAGAATATTCGCCGCACAGATCATGCGCCGCTGGCGCCGCCCTCCGGAGTCCGCCGAGCGGTCTGAATCCAGATCTAGTTGTTAGTAAGAAGAATGCGGAGCGGCCTACCGGCCGCAAGTCATCCCTAAGCGGTGTTCGGCGCATAGGGCGCGCCGAACGAAGAGGCTCTTCGGGATGGAGTGGCGGCTTTCGCCGGCGCCCAAACCCAAGACCAGGCGACGGTTGAAACGGCACTGGGGGTCAATCCCGGCAAAGGTACGTATCGCGACATTGGAGTTGCCACTACGGCTATTGCTGGCATGGACAACGATTATTTGGCCTTCAGGGGCCAAACCGGATCAATGTCGGGGCGTAGGCCCGATCTGAGCGGCACAGCGC
>JANXTX010000321.1 GCA_025352165.1 Caulobacteraceae bacterium
GTGCGATCAACAATACCGGTGCGTTGCTGGCGACTGTGGGGACCCTGAGCCTGAACGGAGCGGTGACGGGCAGCGGGTCGGTGCAGGTCAACGGCGGCGCGCTGGCGGTCAACGGCAGCCTCGGAGGGACCGGAACGGTGACACTGACCGCTGGCGGCCTGGTGCTGAACGGCGGCTCGAGCCTTGCCTCGGCGTCAATGACGCAGACCGGCGGGACCGTCACGGTCAACGGCTCGGCCACTTCGAGCGCCAACTGGAACCAGACGGCTGGGACCCTGTCCGTTGCGGCGGGCGGCGCGCTGTCGATCAGCGGAACCAACAGCCTGGGAGGCGCCATCGCCAGTATCGGTTCCATGACCTTCACCGGGGGAACGACAACGCTCTCGGGCTCGATCAGCGGGGCTGGAACGATCAGTTTCGCGGGTGGTTCCGAGACGATGGGAACGGGCGCATCGGTCAAGGTTTCCGGCTGGACAGTCAGCGCGGGCACTGTGACGCTGGCGACGAACCTTACCTATGCGGGCGTGTTCAACTCGACCGCCGGCACGCTGTCGATCAACGCCGGGAACACGCTGAAGCTGACGGGAACCGACACGATCGCTGGCGCGGTTGCGGGTTCGGGGACGCTGGCGTTCAGCGGTGCGATCGTGAATCTGAATGCGGGAGCCTCGCTCTCGGCGACCCAGACGACGATCACGTCCTCGGCTGCCAATCTCTCCGGGGCGATAACCAACAACGGGGCGCTGGCGCTGACGGGCTCGACGCTGACCATCGCGGCTGCCGGGGCGACGCTGAGCGGTACCGGCTCGCTTCTGCTGGACGCGGCTGGGACCTCGACAATCACTGGTACAGGCGCGGTCCTTACGAACGTGACTAACACGATCTCGGGCGCCGGAAACATCGGCGGGGGGCAGATGACGCTGGTCAACAGGATTGGCGGCGTTGTCAACGGCAATTCCGGAGCGATGCTGACGCTAGATGCTGGCGCCAATACGATTACCAATAGCGGAATAGTTGAGGCGACGGGGGCCGGCGGAGTCACAATCCAAAGTGCGATCATAAATAACGGCACTCTTGAAGCGGTCGGGGGGATTTTGACGCTTAATGGTAGTGTATCGGGCACCGGCCAAGCGACGATCAACGGCGGCGCACTGGATTGCAATCAGATATTCAATCAGAATGTAACTTTCACAGGAACTACAGGTTCGTTGAATCTGGCGTTTTCCCAGTCCTACAAGAAAACTATCACCGGTCTCTCGCTGACTGGATCAAACTCGCTGGATCTTGGCGATATCGGCTTTGTAAGTGCCGGCGAGGCCACCTTCAGCGGAACGACCTCAGGTGGCGTTCTGACCGTTACCGACGGTGTGCATACAGCCAAGATAACCCTTGCGGGTAACTACACGAATTCAACTTTCGTCTGCAGCAGCGACGGGCAAGGCGGGACGATTGTGGTGGACCCGGTCGCGCCGCCAGACCAGTTGGCGCCTAGTCCAGGTTCGGCGCCAATCCCCTTGGAAGTCGCGGTTGCTACGCCGGCTGCGGGATCGTCGCCTGCCTCGCCACATCTTTTCGTTGCGGCAATGGCAGGCTTGGCGCAGTCTTCCATGGCGGGATTGACAAGCGGCATGGCTGGTCACGATCCAACAAAGACATTGTTGTCGGCGCCGAGGTCATAGCGCGACATATTACCGTCAGCCTTTCGGGCCCTCGCCTGCCTTCAGTCGCCCCTCAATCCGGCTGAGGACGTCCGGGAGATCCGCGACGGTCTCAACGACGAAATCCGCCCCTGCCGCGAACAGCGCCTCGCTGGCGCGAGCGACGCGCGCCTGACGATCAACCCGAGCAAGTTGTTGGTAAGCGTCGAGCGACAGGCCAACGCCATTGCCCGAACCGGCCACTCCGACGCTCCAGGTTCCGGCTGCGACCCCTTCGGCTATCCCGACGTGTGAATCGTCGACCTTGACGCAGCAGCGGACTGGCCAGGCTTGCAATTGGGCGAGTACCAGCCAAAGCATCAGCGGGCTGGGCCTACCCTGTGGTGTCTCGCCCGCGCAGACAACTACGTCCGGCTGGTAGCCCTGCGCGAAAGCAGCGGGAAGAATGTCGGACATCATTGCCCGGGTGTAGCCGGTGTTCGAGCCGATCTTTACGCCTTGCTCACGGAGGCCCCGCACCACCTCGGCCGCGCCTGGAATCAGTGCGGAATGTTGGGCGGCCGCCGCTCGCATGAGCGGTTCAACAGCGTCGTGGAGCCGGTCGACATCTGCTTCGCATGGCGCGCCGCCTTGACAGGCGGCCCATGCCGCAGCCACCCGGTCCATCTGAAGAAGGCCACGGATGTGATCGCGTTTCGCCATTCCCATGTCGCGTCGCGCCTCCTCGTCGGAGATATCAACCCCCATCGTGGCAAACGCAGTCCCCAGGGCCTCGACTGGCGCCATGCAGCCAAAATCGACCACGGTGCCCGCCCAGTCGAATACGACAGCGTGAATCAGGCTCATTTCAGGTCCTCGAAGGTCTGATCATAGAGGTCACCAACGACCTCCTCGGCGATGGCGAATGCGGTCGATGCGCCGGTGCCGCTCGTGATGATCACGGTGCGGACCGAGGGCATGGGAGTATCGACGACCATCGGGCGGTCGGTCGCCGAGGCATAGACGCCCGTCCAACGCTCGATCACCGGCGAATCGATGGCTGTCGCCGCGCGCAGCTCATCGAGGATCAGGCGTTCGGTCTCGGCGCTCGCATAGGGGAGCGGGGTGTCATCGTAGTGATGGCTGTCGCCAACGACCAAAGAACCGTCTGTGCTCTGAACGACGATCAGGTGAATGCCATGCTGAAGTTGCGCCGACTGTTCCCTGTCAAGGCGCTCGCGCAGGACTACGGCCTCGGGCAGCGCGGCGTAGCCAAGGTAGCGGACCAGTCCAAGGTCCGACATCAAGGCGGAGGGGAGTCGGTAGCCGGGGGTCGCGAGCCTCAACATGCTCAAACGACACTTCGTCAGTTGTCGCGACGCGATCCGGTCAGCGAACAGTGAAACAAAGTCGTCGCCCGGGCAGACAATCGCCGCCGCGGCGGAGATGCGGCCGATGGAGGTGCGGATCGATGGTGGATCGACATCAAGAGTTGTGGTGTTGAAAAGGAATTCGACACCCCAGCGTTCGTGCAACCATCGGGTGAGGCGCGGGATTGCATCCCTTGATTCAACCCGCACCTCATGCGGACTCCAGAGCGCCCCGATCGCATCGGTTGCGCGCGCCTGAAGAAAGCGGTGCAAGAGGTCCGCACGTTCCAACAGCGCGCAGCCAACCCCCATGTCGGTTTTGAGGAAAGCCTCTGCAACTCGCAGGGATTCCGGGCGGCGCACCACCAGCAACATCCCGTCGTGTTCAATCGGGATGCCTGCTTCGGCGGCGACTTCTACCCAGAGGTCACGAGACCGTCGCGCCCGGCGCCAGGTATCTCCCGCTTCCTGGCCAGTGACCGTGATGAAACCGAAATTGCGGATCGAAGCGCCAATGGCGCGACCGTTTCGTTCAATGACGATGACGCGCTTGCCCAGGCGCGCCGCGGCGTAGGCATGGGCCAGTCCAACGATACCGGCGCCAACGATGGCCAGGTCATAGGAACTATTGAATGGATCAGTGGCTGCGGTACCGGTAGTGATGTGTGTGAACCTTTGGCGCCCAAAAGACCTGGTCGGCCTAATTATAGATTGCGAACAATTCCGCCGCCGCCTTGGCCTGGCCTCCGCTGGTGGATGACGGCACGATGATCGGCGTATTGATACCGGCGTCGAACCAAGCCTCGATACCGTCGCGCACCTTGGTTGGCGAGCCGTAGAGACCATTGTCGGATAGCCAGCGGTCGGTCATCAGTCCCGGCAGGCGGTCAAGCTCCTTGGCCGTGATCGCCGCTTCAATCGCCGCCATCTCCTCGACGTAGCCGGCTTCCTTCCAGTAGTTCCGGTAGTTGGGCAGCTGGCAGTACATGGTCAGGGTCTTCTTCATGACCGCCTTTGCCGCCGCCTCGTCCTCGTCGATCACGGTGGGGATCATATCGCCGAGGAAGAACCCTGTGTCGCGCTTGTCCCGCGGCACCAGCTTGAGCTGCGTCGCCATATAGGCGCGGCTGGAGCAGGCCCAGACCGCGCCGTCGGCGATCTCGACGGCGAGAGAGAGCATCTTGCTGCGCAGACTGGCGATGATGATGGGAGGCAGTGGGCCTGTGGAGCGTTCCGCGGCTCGCAGCCCGGCGACATAGTCACGCATGTCGCCCAGCGGTTTGCCAACAGCGAGACCATGGGCGGCATGGACAGGAGCGTGGGTCACGCCGATCCCGAGACGGAAGCGGCCGCCACTGATTTCGTGGATGAAGGCCGCGCCGCGCGCCAGTTCGGCGGACAGCCGAAAGTAGATCGGCTGGATAGAGGCGCCCACCAGAATGGTGTTGGTGGCCTGGGCGATCGCCTGGCAGAGGGCGACGCAGTCACCCCCACCAGCCGTCGGGCAGTAGATTCCCGTGAAGCCGCGTGTCTCGGCTTCCTTTGCGAGATCGATGATCTGCTGGCGGCGGCCGGGCGAGGCGGCGAGGCCGATGGCGGGCATGCGGGTCACAAGCGATTTCCTCCGGGGGTCTTCCGCGACTTTGACATCACACTGCCAGCGGATGCGGCGGCGTCAAGTTGGTTGAAGCTTGAGCGCCTATAGCGTCTCAATCGCTGCCAGGGGTTCCAGTACGACCACTGGAATTTCGCGTTCGGTCCGTGCCTGGTATGCGGTGTAGGGAGGAAAGGCGCCCGCCATCATGGTGAACAGACGCTCCCGCTCTTCGCCTTTTGCCGTCCGCGCCTTACCGGCGTACTTTTTGTCCGCGACCTGGAAAGCGACGTCGGGATTGGCGGCAAGATTGAGGTACCAGGCTGGATGCTTCGCCG
>JANXTX010000323.1 GCA_025352165.1 Caulobacteraceae bacterium
CCATCCTCGACGATTTCATCGCCAACAAGGACAGCGCCCTCAAGAGCGCGCGGTTCATCAATGGGCCGGCCTATCTGAATACCATCGTCAGGCTGCTGCCGGCCCAGCCCTCAATCGGCGGGTCAGACGTGCGCGGCTGGTTGGACGCCGAAGTGGATGAGGCCTGGGCAGCCGTCCGCAAGATCTTCGCCATCGGCGGCGCCGCTCGCGATCAGCTGATCCAGGTCGAGGCGGTTATGTTCGGCCAATAGCCTCCATGAGCCCCCGGCCACCGTTATTAACGGTGATTTACGGTGAAATCGGCTCCACGCCCCCGGTCGGATGGCCCCAGCAAAGGGCGGTGGAGGAAACTATGGCGGCGCTCGGGGAGAATATGTCGACACCATACTCATTGCAGCAAAGCATTTGCTGTCATTTGGCGCCGGGTGTCTACACGGGCGACATACCGGTGGGGGCACTCCATTTCACCCTTATCCGAGCGCGCTCGCCTCGACATTCCCTCCGACCCACTGGGTCAGTTCGGCGATGCCAACCCTGCCGGCCGCCACCTGAAGCATGGTTAGGGCGGCGTCGGCGGGGCCCGCTTTCAGGCCAAGTCCGTTCAATTCCAGGAACAGGCCCATGCCAAGAAAGGCAGTTCGATTGTTACCGCCCACGAACGGGCGATTGGACGAGAGGGCCGCGGCGTAGGTCGCCGCCAGTTCGGCAATGTCGTTCACGCCGTCATACGCATATCGATTGAGCGGCCGCGCCAGCGCCGACTCCAGCAGGCCTTCGTCTCGAAGGCCTGGCGCGCCACCGTGTAATGCCAGGCTGCGACTATGCAGGGTGACGATGGTGGTCTCGCTGATCCAGCGCGGCGTCGCGCCGACGGTCATTTCGCCAAAGCGCGAAACGTGTCGCGGTAGCGATCCATGAACGCCTCGCCCAGGCGTATCTCCTCAGCGACTGCAGGATTCAGCGTCGATACTTTGAGTTCTCCACCCGGCAATTCGGTCAGGTAGAGCGTGTCACCCTTGCCTGCGCCCAACTTCACCAGCGCCTCCTTGGGAAGCACCACGCCGAGGGAGTTGCCGATAGGGCTGATCTTGAGCTGGATCATGAGCGCCTGAGAGATCGATTGCCGTAATGACATTCGTCACAACATAGCGCGGCTCGCCAATGAAGAAAATAAGTCGGTGCTCGACTGTCGCCGAAACCGGGCTGCTCACCGCACCCTCGATTGTCGCATACCGAGCGCGCCCGCGGCTTTTGATCTGGCGCGCGCGCGGCGGGCAGGTCAGCATCCGTGCCATCCGGATCCGAATCGTTTGCCCCCGGACCAATCATGCAGAGAGCGACCATGCTGGAACGCCTTTTTCGCCTCAGCGAGCACGGCACGACCGTCAGGACCGAAGTGCTGGCCGGCGTCACGACCTTTCTGACCATGGTCTATATCGTGGTCGTCAATCCGGCGATCATGGGCGATGCCGGCATGCCGGTCGGGGCGGTGGCGGTGGCCACCTGTCTGGCCGCCGGGTTCGGCTGCGTGCTGATGGGGCTGGTGTCCAACTATCCGCTGGCTCTGGCGCCCGGCATGGGACTGAACGCCTATTTCACCTACACCGTCGTCAAGGGGATGGGGGTGCCCTGGGAGACGGCGCTTGGCTGCGTGTTCCTCTCCGGCCTGGTCTTCCTGCTGCTGACGCTGGTCGGCCTGCGGCAGTTGATTGTGCAGGCGATTCCCCGTTCCCTGTTCGCCGCCGTGGCGGGTGGCATTGGCCTGTTCATAGCCTTCATCGGCCTGAAGAACGCAGGCGTGATTGTCGGCAATCCCGCGACGACGGTCGGGCTTGGCGACCTGACCGCGCCGACCGCGGCGCTGTCGCTGGCGGGCCTGTTGCTGATCGCGGCGCTGCAGGCCTGGCGGGTCAAGGGTGCGATGCTGATCGGCATCCTGGTTACGGCGACGGCCGGCTGGGCTCTCGGGCTCGCGCACATTGCGCCCGCCGCCTACAGCCTGGGCGATCTGTCGGCGACCGCATTTCGTCTTGATGTCCCCGCCGCGCTAAACCTGAAGGGCAGCCTGGGCGTCACGCTGATCGAGATCGTCTTCGTGTTCCTGTTCGTCGATATGTTCGACAACATTGGAACCCTGGTCGCGGTGACCAAGAAGGCCGGGCTGGTTGAGCCTGATGGGACCATCCCGAGGCTCAACCGTATCCTGTTCGCCGACTCGGTGGCGACGATGTTCGGCGCCCTGGCCGGGACGAGCACGGTGACAAGCTACGTCGAGAGCGCGTCAGGGGTCGCCGAAGGCGGGCGCACCGGCCTCACCAGCGTTGTTGTCGGCGTGTTATTCCTTTGCACCCTGATCGTCGCGCCGCTGGCGCAGGCGATCCCCACCGCGGCGACGGCGCCGGCGCTGGTGTTGGTCGGGGCGCTGATGGTGGGTTCGCTTGCCGAAATCGACTGGTCTGAACCGGCCATCGCGATTCCCGCCTTCCTGACCGTGATCACAATTCCGCTAACCTACTCGATCGCCAACGGTCTGGCGTTCGGCATTACCAGCTACGCCGTGCTCAAACTACTGACGGGCAAGGCTCGTGTCGGTGACTGGCTGCTTTTCCTACTGGCGGGCCTGTTCATCCTGCGGTTCATCTATCTCGCCAAGGGGTAGGGCAAGCGATGGAGTCGGAATGTCAGGATTGTTCGGTGCGGACGCGATGCGGGGCGTGACGGCAAGGCTGGGGTCGGTGTTTGCCGCCGTGACCCTGTTGATGGGCGCCGTATCTCCGGCCCAGGCCGCGCCGATCGAAGTTCGCGTGGTGGTCGTTACGACCTGGGAGGAAGTCTCCAACGGCCATGATCTGCGGGGGGAACTCCACGCCTGGCTGACGAAGTGGCCAATGGCGACGGAGCTTCCATTTCCGGTGGGCGTGCATCCCCTGCAATATGATCCAAAGACCCATGTGCTGGCGATCCTGACGGGCATGGCGACGGCCAGGGCGGCGTCCTCTATCATGGCGCTCGGCATGGATCCGAGGTTCGATCTCAGCCATGCCTACTGGATCGTCGCCGGAACCGCGGGTGTTGATCCCAAGGTCGCGTCGGCGGGATCGACAGCCTGGGCGCGGTGGGTGATCGACGGCGACCTTGCCCAGGAACTCGATGCCCGCGACATACCGGCCGACTGGCCGACCGGGATTGTGCCCTACGATCGCACGAAGCCCTACGAGACGCCGGCGCCCGCCCTGCATAGCCCCGCCGCGAACGTTGGCTACGCCCTGAATTCGAAGCTGGTCGACTGGGCCTATGCCAGGACGCGCGGCATCTCGCTGCCCGATGATCAGGCGCTGGCAAAGTTGCGAGCGCCCTATCCCGGGCCGGCCACCCTGCCGCCCTTTGTGCTCGAAGGCGAGGGCCTGATGGCGGCGCGCGTGTGGTACGGTGACCACTTCAATGACTGGGCCGAGCGCTGGGTTTCCTACTGGACCGGCGGCAAAGGCGTCTTCACAATGTCGGCCGAAGAGGACACCGGCATCCTGCAGGCGCTTTCCTTGTTGGCCCAGGACGGACGCGCCAGGGTGGACCGCGTTCTCGTACTGCGCGGCGCGAGTGACTATTCCGTCGAGCCTCCCGGAATGACCGCCGCCGAGTTCATCGCCAAGGAAGCGAGCGAAGGCTTTCCGGCCGAGCAGCAGGCCCTCGACAACCTATATGCGGTGGCCTCGCCGGTCGCGCGCGCCCTCGCGGCAGACTGGGTCCACACGCGGGACACGCCGCCGGGAAGTTGAGTTAGGCGGCGATCTTCTTGCGCTCGCGCAGGAACTCAAAGAACTCCACGCCTTCCCGCAACCGGCGCTTCATCATCTCCGGGCTGCGGACCATCTCGCTGACGATCGAACCGATCTTGCCGGGGCGGAAGTAGAAGCTCTTGTAGAAGGTCTCCACCGACTCGAAGATCTCCGCGTGGCTGAGGTGCGGGTAGTGCAGCGGGGCGATCTGGATGCCGTGCTCGTCGACCAGCTCGGCGTGCTCGGCGTCGAGCCAGCCGTTGGTCACCGCCTGAATGTAAAGGAACGTGCCGGGATAGGGCGCGGCCAGCGAGACCTGGATGGTGTGCGGGTTGATCTTGGCGGCCCAGCGAGCGGTTTCACGCAGGGTCTCACGTGTTTCACCCGGCAGGCCGGCGATGAAGGTGCCGTGGATGGTGATGCCCAGTTCATGGCAGTCCTTGGTGAACTGTTCGGCCACCTCGACGCGCATGCCCTTCTTGATGTTGTGCAGGATCTGCTGGTTGCCGCTTTCGTAGCCGACCAGCAGCAGGCGCAGACCGCCGTCACGCAGCACCTTGAGGCTCTCGCGCGGAACATTGGCCTTGGCGTTGCACGACCAGGTGATGCCCAGCTTGCCCAGTTCCCTGGCGATGGCCTCGGCGCGGGGCAGGTCGTCGGTGAAGGTGTCGTCGTCGAAGAAGAATTCCTTGACCTGCGGGAACGCCTTCTGCGCCCCGGCGATTTCCTCGATCACGTGACCGACGCTGCGGGTCCGGTAACGGTGCCCGCCGACCGTCTGCGGCCACAGGCAGAACGTGCAGCGCGATTTGCAGCAGCGGCCGGTGTAGATCGAGATGTAGGGGTGCTTCAGATAGCCCTCGCTGCCTCTCCGCGTGCTTGTAATGTGGGGGCCAGCAACTAGTATCGAACAAGGGGTTGCCGCATGTGGGCGGTGCGGCCTGCTGGGGGCAGTCTTGGGCACAATTAACCGTTTAGTCCTGAGCCTTCTGGTTGGCTTGTTTCAGACTGAAGGTCTCGCGCTTACGATTTCAATCGTCATTTTGATCACTTGCCTCGGCCTGATCGGGTTGATTTGGCGCCGGCGGTATCGCCCCGTTTTCCAAGCCACGCGCGTACGACTCAAGATGTTGAGAGAGTTGCTACCGCGCGATCTTAGATCACATCAAGCTCAGGACGCATTTGGAGACGCGTTCGAAGATCGAATCGACCCTGGAATGTCCGATGGAGGACCTGGGACTGTCGAACTGAGGAGAGCTTGGGCGGAATATAAAGAGACCTTGGTCGACCTTGGCGAGCGGCCTCTACGAAACACAGTGAGACCCGAAAATTTCTTTGCACATTTGGGGGATGATCTGAGGCTGCTGGGTTGGCTTGCAAATCAGGGCTGTGCAACGCTAACGACATTGTGATCGAGCGTGGGCCCGGGAGGTCGAGAAAGGGGATTCCCTCGACGAATCTTGTCTGAATCTATGCCGGG
>JANXTX010000381.1 GCA_025352165.1 Caulobacteraceae bacterium
GCTTTTTTGCATTCTTGCCGCGATTGGAGGCGCCTACACGATCGCGGCGACCACCATCTTTGTGGGGTTTTTCTCGCGCAAAGGACCGGACGCCATGGCGTCGCCGCCAGTGACGCTGGTCAAACCGCTCCACGGCGCCGACGAACAGCTGACCGAATCGCTGGAGACCTATTTTCGTCAGGACTATTCGGGGGCCCTGCAGGTCGCCTTCGGTGTTAAGGACGCGGATGATCCGGCCGCCAAGGTCGTCCAGGCGCTGATCGAACGCCATCCGGACAGCGACATCACGCTGGTCATCGATGGGCGAATGCACGGCCCAAACCGCAAGGTCTCGAATCTTGCCAACATCATTTCCCGCGCAAGGCACGACATCCTGATCATGAGCGACGATGATGTCAGGGTTCGGCCGGACTATGTGCGGACCATCGTCGCCGCACTTGAACAACCAGGAGTCGGAGCCGTCAGTTGTCCCTATCTGGGTGAGCCGGTCGCCGGCCTATGGTCCCGGGTCGCCGCCATGTCGATCGACTATGACTTCCTGCCGAGCGCCATTCTGGCGAAGTCTCTGGGTCTCGCCGAACCCTGCTTTGGTCCCACGATCGCGCTCACCAGGGGCGTGCTGAACGAGATCGGCGGTATCGAGACATTCGCGGAATTCCTGGCGGAAGACTTCGAGATCGGCCGGGCCGTAAGGGCCCGCGGCTACGGCGTTGCCATTCCCGCAATGACGATAACGACGCTCTGTTCGGAAACCGGGCCGGGAGCGATCTTCAAGCACGAACTGCGTTGGGCGCGAACGATCCGGCGCATCGCCGGCGGCGGCCATGTCGGCAGCGTCGTGACCCATGCCTTCGTGCTCTCGCTGATCGGAGCAGCGCTCCTGGGCGGGCAGCCGGCCGCTATTGGACTGATTTTCGCCATTCTCGGCGTGCGTATCGCCTGCAAATTGCGTATCGACGCCGTAACCGGCGCCGAGTCAGGTCCTTGGTGGCTTCTTCCGCTGCGGGATGTGCTATCTTTCGGCGTCTTTCTGGCCAGCTTTTCCGGCGACACCGTGGAATGGCAAGGTCAACGCTATTACGTGGGACGCGACGGCGTTCTTACAGAGATTTGAGGTTTTCGATGCTCCGCACCCTGTTCCTGCAAGCCCCTTCGTTCGATGGTTTTGATGGCGGCGCGGGTTCGCGATACCAGGCCAAGCGCGAGATCAAGTCGTTCTGGTACCCGACATGGCTGGCTCAACCGGCGGCCCTGGTGGAGAACAGCCGCCTGATCGACGCGCCCCCCCATCGCCAGAGCCTCGCGGATGTCACGGCGCTGGCAAAGGATTTCGACCTCGCCATCCTGCACACCTCCGCGCCGTCGTTCGCATCTGATGTGAAGACCATCGAGGCGCTCAAGGCGATCAATCCCAACATCAAGGCCGGCCTGATCGGCGCCAAGGTCGCGGTGGACGCGCAGGGGAGCCTCGCCAGCGCGCCGGTCGTCGACTTCGTCGCCCGCAACGAGTTCGACTTCACGATCAAGGATGTCGCCGACGACAAGCCGTGGGCGGACATCGAAGGCATCAGCTATCGCAACAGCGAGGACGTGATCGTCCACAACGCCGACCGGCCGATCCTTGAAAACATGGATTCCCTGCCGTTCGTCACCCCGATCTACAAGCGCGACCTGGAGATCGAAAACTACTTCATCGGCTATCTTAAGCATCCCTACATCTCGATCTACACCGGCCGCGGATGCAAATCGCGCTGCACGTTCTGCCTGTGGCCGCAGACGGTCGGCGGGCACCGTTACCGGACGCGCAGCGTCGGTCACGTAATCGAGGAAATCGCCTGGGCGCAGAAGGCGTTCCCGCAGGTCAAGGAATTCTTCTTCGACGACGACACCTTCACCGACGATCTGCCGCGCGCCGAGGCGATCGCCAAGGAACTGGGAAAGCTTGGGATCACATGGTCGTGCAACGCCAAGGCCAATGTCCCGCGCGAGAGCCTCAAGGTGCTGCGTGACGGCGGCCTGCGCCTGCTGCTGGTCGGCTATGAGAGCGGCAACCAGCAGATCCTGTACAACATCAAGAAGGGCATGCGCGTCGAGGTCGCCGAAAAGTTCACCAAGGACTGCCACGAGCTCGGCATCACCATCCACGGCACCTTCATCGCCGGCCTGCCGGGCGAAACCCGTGAGACCCTGCGCGAAACCGCCAAGTGGGCGGCGAAGATCAATCCGCACACCATCCAGGTGTCGCTGGCCGCCCCCTACCCCGGCACCTTCCTGTACAATCAGGCGGTCGCGAACGGCTGGCTCGACGCCGAGCACGCCGAGCTGGTGGACGACCACGGCATCCAGATCGCGCCGCTGCACTATCCCCACCTAAGTCACGCGGAGATCTTCGAGTCCGTGGAGACCTTCTACAAGAGCTTCTACTTCCGACCGGGAAAGATCGGCTCGATCGTCAGCGAAATGGTCCGCAGCCCGGACATGATGAAGCGGCGATTGCGCGAAGGGGTCGAGTTCTTCGAGTTCCTGCGGGAGCGCAAGAAGATCGCGGCCTAGCAGGGCGAAATCGAGAATTGCATTTCAATTTGTGTTCACGAATATGGATCACCCTATTTGATGAACGCTGACGGTGCATTCCTTGTCATCACGCATTAAACCCTCGATGCCACTCCCGAGGTCCCAAACGAGATGCACGCCACCTCTCGTTTTGACTTCCAACGACCGATCATGAAGGTTGATGCCGCTGCGCTTCGATTTCGGAGACAGAACGAGCCTTGGAGCAGAAGCTCCTAGAGCTTTGGTCCAGGCCCGCTGAAAGTCGGCGCTTTGTTCGCCGTTGGTCTCACCACCATATGGGCCAGCTGCACTTTCCGCATCCCAACACACCACCCGAACATCACCTACTATTGAAGCGCAATCCGTGATCCGTTTGAAGAAGTCCGCTGCATGGCGGCGGCTTTCAGGCCTTGCCCCTGCGAAGGGATCACTCAGCTTACAGGCAACAATGGATTGGCCCAATAGCGGCCCAGAGAAAATACGCCAGTCGCGCGGTTGTCCGGGCCGGAACACTACACGTGATGGCCAGACTGTGGTGGCGAGCGCGGGAACGTTTTCAGGCGAGGCCGCTGCATTCCCCGCCATCTTTGGGGCAGTCGCCGATGACGTTTCGGCCGTTCCGTCCAACGAGAGCTCAGGCCTTTCGTCGGTCGTCACCGCGTCGAACAAGCTCGCGAGATCGCCTTCGTCCTCCGGGGAAGCAAGAAGATCGCGGCTGAGCCGGCGCTTGCGATCGATAAGCGCGTCAAGTCTCAGGTCAAAGCTACTATCGCGTAGCGCGGAATCAGGATGGATCGCCAGTGGAAGGTGCACGGTGACGGGGCGCGTTTGGCCAATCCTGTGAACGCGGTCGGTGCTCTGATCCTCCACGGCTGGATTCCACCAGCGCGAAAGGTGCACCACGTGGTTTGCCGCCGTTAGCGTCAGGCCCACGCCTCCCGCCTTTGGGGATAGGACCATGACGTCAAAACCTGGCGGCCGCTCCTGAAAGGAGCGCACAGCTGCCTGTCGCTTGTCTCCCGCTACCTCGCCGCTTATGCATGCGACAGGATGGTTCAGCCGATATTTCCGTCGTAGGTGCACCGCCAGCTGCGCCTGCATTTTGAGGCTCTCGCAAAAGATCAAAACCTTCTCCTCGTTTCTGGCAATCTCATCCAGAATGACGAAAAGCTGCTTCAAGCGGGCTGAGTCAGCAGTATAGGCATCAAAATCGGACGCCCCCGTCTCCGGTGATCGCGGATGCAGCGAAGCACCCCGAAGATGGTGAAGAACTTCCAGCATGCCGCCCCTACTGGCGCCGCCTTGCCGTGCGGCGACGGCTTTCCTGACGATTTCACCGTAGGCCGCCGCCTGGGCTGGCGGCATATCGATTTCGTACCGGCGTGGAATTTTGTCCGGCAGTCCTTCCACATGCCCCTGCTTCATGCGCCGAAGTAGGACAGGTGGCCGGCCCTCTCGCGGCTGAGTCAACTGGTCATTTAGGACTTGGAGCTTGTTGACGTCGGCCCCTGCGTATTCGCGTTCAAAATCGCGAGACGCGCCCAACAATCCAGGATGAGCCACATCAAGGATCGACCAAAGATCTTGGAGGCGGTTCTCAACAGGCGTGCCAGTCATCGCGATCTGGAAACGCGCGTTGAGAGCTCGAGCGGCGGCTGTCACTTGGCTTGCAGGGTTCTTTAGCTTCTGTGCCTCATCGTAGATGATGACTGAGAACGGGGTGCGTCCAAAGCTTATCTGATAATCGCGCATCGTCTCATAAGTCGTGAGAACCAGACCCGCATGCGCCCATCGGTTGGGATCGAGAGTCGAACTTCCATGCTCGATATCGCGGCCAGACGCGGTGCGTAGAACTGCCAATCCCGGGCCGTAGGCGCGGACCAATGCCCCTAGCGCACCCGGTGAGAGATGCCGATCGATCTCCTCGGCCCAGTTCGCCAACAGCCCCGTAGGTGCGACGACCAAGGCCGGGCGGCGGTCCGCTCCGCTTGCGCGGACCCAAGCAAGGAAGCTCAGCGCCTGAAGAGGCTTGCCCAGTCCCATATCGTCTGCCAGCAGGACGCCGGGCAGACCGGCCCTCCAAGCCTCAACAAGCCAGGAAAGGCCTGTCACTTGGTGGAGCTTCAGACGGGAGCGAAGCGTGTCGGGTGGCGGTGGTGGAGGCTTCGCCGCATCCTGAGATGGGTTGGAGAGCGGCGCGAAGCGCACCGATTCGAAGCTGTCCAAAACCTGAAGAAAAAATCGGCCGGCGGCCTCCGATGGCGAATCCGTTTTCGGTCGATCCCCTGCTTCGACAAGGCCCGTCAGGCTCCGCAGTGTTTCGACGACCTTAGGGCTGACGGGCAATTCTATAGTCCCGTCCCCAGCCTTGATTTGAACCGTTTCCAACCCACTGGCGAGGGCGGTCTCGACTTGGTCAAGCGCCGCCTTGGCTTGGTCAGGGCTTAGTTCTACCAAAACAGCGTCAGGATCTTCACCAACCTTTAGGCCGAACCGTTCGGGCAACCACGAACTGGGCGATGGAACGATCCAAGGTAGGACGGGTTTGCGCCAGACCTCGATTCCGGTAACGCGTGCCGAAAATTGTTCGGTTTCAATGAAAAGCGAATCGAGCGCGCCGCCTGCGTCCCCTTGTTCGTCGGCTTGTAGCGCCTTTCGCACAAAGCGGCGCGGGTTTCGGACGAATGCCTTGCGTGTAGCGGAGTCGCTACGCTGAGCTTTACGCACGATGCCTAGCGCCGATTTCAGATCGGGATCAAGGTAGACGATGCCACCATCCCCAACGAGATAGGCGCTGCGAACCACGTCAGTCCCTCGGAACCGCTGCGCAAAGCGACCCTGCACACGGGGAGGAAGCAAGCTGTCTTGCGCTTCATCTAGGACCGCACCGCTTTCGGCTTCGGTGACCGCGCGTCTGCTAAAAAGCACAGGATCAAAGGTGAAGCTGTCGTCTGCAGCATCGAAGTGAAGCGAAAAGCCTGCGGCATAGGCGATCCTAAGACCTTCGATGAAGCCATCCGCGTGCACGACGCTGTCCAGCTCCTCAGGGAGTATGGCCTTTAGCTCCGCGAAGCGACCGTACCGTTCAGCTTCGTCAACCGCCGAGTTCAGTCGTTCAACTGCGCCGACTAGGCCGAATAGCGGCTCGACGAGCCGATAAGCATCGCCCTCATATTTAACCCGCGCACCGCGACTCGTTGCGTGCACCCTCGAGCCGTTCGGCCGCGTCCACCTTAGATCGATCCGGAAGCCCGCCTCGTCTAACGTTCCGCGCGAATCCAGTGCTATCGCCAGTGGCGCCGCCCGAGGCAGGCCGATAGACGTGCTCTGTGCATCAGATAACCGCGCCACAAGCGTAGGCGCCAGCGACACTTCAGAATCTTTCACGTCGACCAGTAGACGGCCTTGTGTATCCTTACCATCTTCTGCCCAGGCGGCCTGAATGACGCCAACGGCCGACAAAGCAAGTGGTGGGGCTTCCACCGCCCAATCGTCGAAGGCGATCGGCTCAGTCCTTCCCTTACCGAGCGGCGAGGGCGACCCGGATCGACGATTCAAAGTGATCGTCGCAGAGCCATCATCGGAGAAGTAGCTATGAAAAGAAGTATTTGCGGATTTCATAGCGTGCGTGCGCTCCTCCGAATAGGATCCCAAGCCGTGTTCCGCTCGTGCGGATAAAGGCTGTCATATTCGAATTGAACCCGGAAGTCGGTCAGTTCCCCAATGACTTCATTGAACGTCCGTTGCCATGTAAATGATTTCGCCCCAGAGTGGGCCTCCTCGTGATCAGGGCGACGGGCTCTAAACCTGTCTGCCCTCGCTCTTGCTTCAGCTTTTGCCTTAATTGCGGGCTGGTGAACGTCGAGTGTCCTCAATTGAGTAGCCGAATAGCGATCCCTCCAGCTCCCATCGTCGTTGGTCAATTTTTGTCCGGCCGTCGAGTCCACCGTCCAGAACCTGCACTGCCCGGTATGACTCCAATCGCCGACAATTAGGTTGTCGATCCGCATGAGAAGTACGGATTGGCTAGGCTCATAGCCGCCCGACAAATCGGCATAAAGTTGACCTGAAGATTTTGATTCCGTTAGATCGCGAGCGCGATCGGCAGCGGCTGGTCCAAAAACCACCCACGCATCCTTCACGTGGCCAGCCTTCAGATAACTGAGCCAGAACGCTTTGCGATAAGGCCATTGCTCTGGATCAGCATCATGGTCAACGACATCCAAGAACTGATGGACGGCATTTTCTACAAGCCAGAATCGCAGGTGCTCGATCATCTCTCCAGTAGGCTCACTGGGGAAAGCGGTCTCTAGTTCGCGGCGTATTCCGAGCCAAGCCGTACGGTTCAGGCGTGGGTCGCCCAAACGGCCGACCATCTCGCCCATAATGAATCGTTTGTCGGCAACTCTAGGTGACTGATTCAACCACGGTTTCAGCATCGCACGGGCAAAATAGGGATGCTCAGCCGGAAACTCACCGATAGCCCCAGCCGCCCGCACCAGCGCCCGCAAACGCGCCGGGGCGTCGCCGGCTGAAGTGTCGGCCGCCAGCGCACACGCGTTGCGCCACACTACCCGCATGAACCCGCCAGATAAGAGATCACC
>JANXTX010000391.1 GCA_025352165.1 Caulobacteraceae bacterium
CCGCGCCTGGTATTCACTTCACTTTGGATTCCGGCATGCGCCGTGATGAGCGCAAGGAGCCTCAGCCGCCCGCCATCTTGCGGAAGAACTTCTGGCCCTGCTCGCCGCCGGCGAAATAGTGCTGCTGGCCGGCTTCGTCGGAAATCTGGGCCCAGTGGTCGCGGACTTCCTCGACGCTTAGGCCGTCTTCACCGAGGTAGACGCCCTCGGTTTCGAAGATGCGGGCCATCGCGAAGGCGCCAGCGCCGGCGGTGAGGATGACGCCCGTGGGGGCATCTTCCGAGCACAGATAGACCACGCCCGGGGTGACGTATTCCGGAGCGAGGCGGGCGAGAATTTCCGGCGGCATCAGGTTCTCGGTCATCCGCGTCGCGGCGACCGGTGAGATGGTATTGACGTGGATGTTGTTCTTCTGGCCTTCGATCTTCAGCGAGTTCATGAAGCCGACCAGGGAGAGTTTGGCGGCGCCGTAGTTGGTCTGGCCAAAGTTGCCGTATAGACCCGTGGACGAGGTCGTCACCACGATGCGCCCATAGTTCTGCGCCTTCATGATCTCCCAGACAGCCTTGGTCGGCTTAACCGAGCCCATCAGGTGGACGCCGAGCACGAACTCGAAGTCGGCGATGGTCATCTTGGAGAACGACTTGTCCCGCAGTACGCCGGCATTGGCGACCAGAATGTCGATGCGGCCCCAGGCGTCCATGGCGTCCTTGATCATCAGCTCGACACCGGCGTCGTCAGTCACCGAGGAGCCGTTGGCGATTGCTTCACCACCAAGGGCCTTGATCTCGGCGACGACGTTCTTCGCGGCCTCGGAGGAACCGCCCGAGCCGTCCATGCTGCCGCCCAGATCGTTGACCAGGACCTTGGCCCCGCGTCGCGCCAGCTCCAGCGCGTGCTGGCGTCCCAGCCCGCCGCCGGCGCCTGTCACGATCGCCACTTTGCTGTCGAAGCGGATGTCCGCCATTCGTTCTGCTCCTTAAAAATTGGGTGAGGGTTCTTCGCGATGGATGGCGGCCTCGTCAAGCCTCGGAGGGGTGTGGCGAGTCGTTATCAGCCTGCTATGGTCGCCCGACAATGAGGAAGCCGCCCCTGATCGCGCTTGTCGCCGCCGGCCTGTTACTGGCCGGCGCGGCCGCGCGCGCCGAGGAAGGCATGTGGACCTTCGATGAGATCCCGTCGGCGCGCGTGGAACAGTCCCTCGGCGTGCGTCTCGACCAGGCCTGGCTCGACCATTTGCGCGACGCCTCGGCGCGGCTGACAACCGGCTGCTCAGGCGCCGTGGTTTCCGCCCAGGGACTGGTGCTGACCAACCAGCACTGCATCCTGGATTGCGAGCAGAGCCTGTCGGCGACCAACCGCGACCTGATCGCCGATGGCTTCATGGTCGACGCGACATCGCAGGAGCGAACCTGCCCGGGACTTCAGGTGGAGATGCTGCAGGGCATTGCCGATGTGACGGGCATGATCTTCGGCTCGTCGGCCGGAAAATTCGGCGACGACTACGTGAAGGCTCGTGAGGATATGATCGCCCGCGTCGAACACGCCTACTGCAAGGGCGACGCGAAGTATCGCTGCCAGGTGATCAGTTTCTATGGCGGCGGCCTGTTCAAGGTCTACAAATACCGCCGGTTCGCCGATGTCCGGCTGGTGTTCGCTCCGGAGTTCGACATTGCGTTCTTCGGCGGCGACGAGGACAATTTTTCGTTCCCCCGGCATGACCTCGATTGTGCTTTTCTGAGGCTGTACGAAGACGGCCGACCGGCGGCGACTCCGACGCACCTGAGCTGGTCGACCGAGCCGCTGAAGGCGGGCGAGGCGGTATTCGTTGCCGGCAGCCCCGGCGCCACCGAGCGCGGCGTCACCGTCACCCAGATGCAGCTGGACCGCGACGTCGTCCTGCCGATCAGTATTCGCCAGCACGAGGCGCTGCGCGACCGGCTGCTGGCGTTCGGCCGGCAGAGCGCCGAACACCGGCGGATCGCGGCCGACCGGCTCTTCGAGGTGAACAATGACCTCAAAGTGCTGCGTGGCCGCGCGGCGATCCTCGGCGACGACGGATTTCTCGGCGCCCGCGCCAATGAGGAGCTGGCCTTGAAAGCGAGACTGGCGGTCGATGCGAAGTTCGCCGCGAAGATCGGTGATCCGTGGGCGGAGATCGTGGCGCTGCGCCCGAGCTTCAATGATGATTACCTGGTTTGGCGCCAGTTGGAGAACACGGCCGGGGGAGGCTCGCAGCTGTTCTCGTGGGCGCGAACCCTCGTCCGCGCCGCGCTGGAACGCGCCATCCCACAGGCCCAGCGGCTGCCAGAGTTCGCCGACTCGCGGCTGCCGCTGGTGCGCAAGGTGATCGTTGACGAGCGCGGCACCTATCCGGAGCTGGAGCAGTTGTACCTCGCGCAGTGGCTGACGCAGACGCGGGACGGCCTGGGGGCCCCGGCGCCGGCCGCGGCGGCTTTTGTCGGCGAGGAGGGGCCGGACGCACTTGCGCGGCGGCTTGTCACCGGGACCCGCCTGGCTGACCGCGAAGTGCGGCGGGCGCTGTGGGATGGCGGGCTGGCGGCAATCGGGCAATCGGACGATCCGATGATCCAGTATGTGCTGCGCACCGATCCGCTTTCGCGGGCGGCGCGGCGACTTTGGGAAGATGACGTACAGGGACCGATCCAGGAGGCGGGTGAACGGATCGCCCGGGTGCGTTTCGCCGTCGCGGGCGCCCGCCTGTATCCAGACGCGACCTACTCGCCGCGGCTGACATTCGGCAAGGTGGCGGGATGGGAGGCAGGCGCCGCCAGCGTCGCACCATTTACCCAGCTTGGCGGGCTTTTCGAGCGGGCGACGGGCGCGGAGCCCTATCGTATTCCTGACCGGTGGCTCGCGGCTCATGACGCGCTGGATTCCCGGACGGTGATGAATTTCGTCACCACCAACGACATCACGGGCGGCAACTCCGGCTCCCCGGTGGTCAACGCGCGGGGCGAGATAGTCGGCGCGGCCTTCGACGGCAACAAGGCCTCGATCGCCGGTGAATTCACCTATGACGGCTCGGCGAACCGGACAGTCGCGGTGTCAACCGCGGTGATCGGCGAGGCGCTGTCCAAGGTCTATGGCCGCACTGCGCTGGTTGGCGAGCTGGAGCGGCGCTAGCATTGGAGGCTATGTCTTTCATTTAGTGAAGATATTTTTACCACGGAGGACACGAAGGAAGGGAAGGAGAACAGGAGGGATATTGGATTGCGCTTCGCGCGAAGCTCGGAATTCAGTCTTGTCTAACTTCTTCGTGACCTTCGTGGATCAATCTACTTTGGCTTCGCTGGCGGGCTTTCTCGGCGGGGGGTGGGAGGCGTATGATATCGCCATTGCCAGCCTCCAGGCGCTGAAAGAACAGCCATGAAGCTCTATGACAGTCGCCGCGCGCCGAACCCGCGCCGGGTCCGGTGGTTCATGGCCGAGAAGGGCATCGAGGACATCGAGATCGTCGATGTCGACATTCTCGTCGGCGAGCACCGTGAGCCGGACTACCTTGCAAAGGCCGGGCTGCCGCACGTACCCGCGTTGAGCCTCGACGAGGGCGGAACCATCACCGAGTCGATCGCCATCTGCCGCTATCTCGAAGCGGTCTACCCGGAGCCGAACATGTTCGGCCTCGATCCCTGGGAAACCGCCCTGATCGAGATGTGGACGCGCCGCGCCGAGATGCTGGCGGCGACGCCGCTGATGATGGCGGTTCGCCATACCCACCCGGCATTGGCGGTGCTGGAGGATCAGAGCCCGGACATCGCCGCGCGCAGCCTTCGCGATGCGGAACGGGCGTTGAAGATTTTCGACGAACGGCTGGGACAGAGCGAATGGCTCGGTCTCGACCGTATCACCATCGCCGACGGCGTGCTGTTCATCAGCCTCGATTTCGCCCGCATGGTGAAATTCAAACCGCCCGAGGACCTGCTCAACCTGAACCGCTGGCTAACCGCGATCCGCGCCCGCCCATCCGCTAAAGCGGGCGTTTGAAGCGGGTATTGGCTGAATCCATCAGTAGGAGATCGATTGCTTTGCCGAGTGATACGATGAGCGATTGAAAGGTTCTTACGCAGATGTCGCGGATGGGCGAAGATAAGAATGATCAGCGCACATTCGCGATCATCGGCGCCGCGATGGAAGTTCATGGCGCCCTTGGCGCCGGATTTCTTGAATCCGTCTATCAGGATGCCCTGACGATCGAATTCGAGCGACGTGGCATTCCCTTCATCCGTGAGGCACTTGTATCGGTGACTTACCGTGGACAGTTGCTGCCGCGCGGGTTTCGGGCCGATTTCATCTGTTTTTCGCAGGTGATTGCTGAGCTTAAGGCACTGGTGCGCTTGACGAGCATCGATGCGGCGCAGGTTTTAAACTATCTGAGAGCCTCGGATATGCATCCTGGATTGTTCCTGAATTTTGGTGCGCCCCGGCTGGAATATCGTCGCCTGATCTCGGGTGCAGCCCATCGCTCTACATCTGCGTCATCTGGTGCGTCCCTGAACGGCGCAACACCTAGTGGGCGGGAGTCCCACCCGGGCAATGGTCGGTTGGCCCGGTAGCTGACAGGCGGCGTGGCTGGGTAACTGGTCGGGTCGAAGCCCTGTGACAAAGGCCG
>JANXTX010000392.1 GCA_025352165.1 Caulobacteraceae bacterium
GGTCGAATAGACGACGACTATTTCCAGACGCTTCCCACCCTAGGCTTATGTCTTAATCCCCTTCATCTCGGGGCGGTCGAATAGACTTCAAGGTGGGATGCAATCGCCTTTTCGCAGATGCGTCTTAATCCCCTTCATCTCGGGGCGGTCGAATAGACTCTTGGCCTTAAATTCTCCTATATAATCCAACGGTTTGCTCAGCATGGTAACAATTGTAGCCAGGTACCCAAGAGGTAACTTCTTTCGGAGGGGGGCCCAGGCCAATATCTCGAACGATTTCAAAGAGCGGTAAATCCCATCGTGCCAAAAACCAGGCGGCGGTTGAGGCGCCCCCCTGGACGCGCCGGTCATGCGGTCATGAAGGGGCCTGGGAAGACTGAGTTTCCGCGTCACGTGTGTCAAGAGCGACTGTCGCGCCCGGCCGCCGCGCCCGCGGTCGCGCGGACCCCGGCCACCAATGAATGCCGTCGGGCAGGTTGATCATTCCGGTGTCGAGTGGCGGGCCGGTGATTTTGCCGGAGACCTGATAGAGGCGAAGATCGTCGCGCTTTGGATCAATGATCTTGGCGGCGGCGGACAGGAACGCCTCTGGGCGAAACCGGGCTTCGACAACCACGAACACCGACCATTGCACGCGCACGCCATGCTGGCGCACGAGACGGTACAGCCGCCGCCAGCGGCGCGGACAGGCGATGTCGTATGCGATCATCCAGGTCACGCCTCGACCTCTTCGGCGCAATCGCGGACCAGCCTCTCGAACCGACGCAAGGCGCCCGCGAAATGTTTGGCCAGGGCAGGTTCGGCGTGATCGAAGGCCAGAGCGCAACGATGCGCCAGATTGCCCGCGCCGGCGCCGTCCATGGGTCCGGCCGGCCGGCGGCGCCGCGCCTCGCGTTGCGCCTGTTCCAGCGTTTCGGACAGCAGCATGGGCGAGACGACCAGCGCCAGCCGTTGCGGCACGTTGGGCTTGTCGCTGGAGAACCCGAAATGGCCCAGGAACAGGGATTGAGTCTGCAAGCGTTCGACGGTCCAGCCGTGCAGGATTTCCTGCAGACAGCTCCAGATCCTGCGGGTCGGTCCCGGCGATTCCAGGGTCCTCAATCCCACGCGCAGCGCCAGGCGCGCGTCCCCGAGCGCAAGCGACCGGCTCACCGCCGTCTGAGCCTCGGGGCGGTTCTTCAACGCCGCCAGCAGCGAACGCCGCAGTTCACTGTCGGTCCAGTTTTCCAGGCGGTTGTTCCAGTCGGCGTGCAGGCCGGCCTCCTCGATCAGTGCGCCGAAGGTCTTCGCCGGGGGGCGCGCCGGCAGAAAACAGGCTACGCCGCGCCCGGCGTTCAGGAAGCTGATCGGGATCGAATGCGCCGCGCAAGCCAGCAGGGCGTCGCCGGCCCAGTCCACGCGGCCCCAGCAGCTGATCCGCCGCAGCCGGGGCAGCGGGGCCAGGATGGGAACCTCATCAGGCTGCTCGATCTGCAGCGCGGCGCCGTAGAGAGCGATCCGCAGGGGACGGACGCGCCCGTCGAGGTAGAGGCATTCGCTCACGGCTCGTCATCCGGGCAACCGCCAAGCTCGGGAATCGCCTGCGCGTCGAGACCCATCGCCAGCCGTCGCGCCGATCGCCCGAGCCAGCGCGACCACAGCGGCAGGCTGGTGTCGAGGTCTCGATAGAACGCGGCGCGACCGGCCTTTCCCAGCAGGCAGGCGCCGTCCGGACCCGTCGTGAAATGTTCACCGCGCAGGCGGCGTTCCCGGAACAGGCCTTCGATCCACACATCGATGTGCGGGCGCAGCGGCTCGACCAGATCGCAGGCCAGGCTTTCGCGTCCAAAGCTGGGGGCGTGAAGAAAGCCGATCATGGGATCGAGACCGTGGCGCTGCGCCTGTTTGCCGGCCTCGAAGGTGGCGATGGTATAGGCCAGCGACAGGGCGGCGTTGACGGGGTCCCGGGGCGGGCGCCGGTTGCGGCCGGCAAAGCCCAGCGATGGGGCGAAGGCCCCGACCAGAGCGCTCCAATACAGGCGGGCGGCCGCGCCCTCGTGACCGCGCAGCGCGTCGAGGGATGTGGCGGCCAGGATGCGCGGGGCCATCTCGCCGATGGCGCGATCGAAGGCGAGGGCATCCCGGCGCATGGCTCCGCGCGCCTTGGCGAGCCGCGTCAGGGCCCTGGCCTGGGACGCCAGCTTGGCCGACACCAGCGGTTTCGCCCAGGCCACGGCGCGATCGGGGTCGCAGGCCGCCAGAGTCTGCGCCATGCGCCGGCGCACATCGTTGGTCGGCTGTCCATGGAAGCGCGCCGTCGGCTCGCTGCGTCGCCCCGACAGCAACAGCAGGCCGATGCCTTGCGTCCACAGGCGAGTGAGCAGACCGGTGTCGAGGGTCGCCGCGCCTCGAACGATGATTCGTTCGATCTGGCCGAGCGGCAGGCTAAGACTCTCCCCGCCAGCCTGGACCCGCAGCGCGCCGCCGTCCAGGGACAGCCGGGCGTCCTTTCGGTCGATGAACAACGCCGTCATCGCCTAGCCCACGAACAGGACGGCGCGAGGCGGCGCCGGCGGGCGTCCCCGCCCCAGGTTGAGCACCGCGCGTTTCGGCGTGAGGTCGGCGACCATCCACAGATCCGTCTCCGGATGGCAGATACGCGCCAGACCCTTGCACAGCGCGGCGCGCTCCGCCCCCGTGACCCAGCATTCATGGACCGATTTCTGGCCGCCCGAAGCATAGGTCGTGCACAGCTTCAAGGCGCGTTTCAACCGCCGCGCGGCGGTGATGTCGTAGGCGGCGATGACGAGACGGCGATGGGGCATGGGCGGCGCTCGGCGCAGGGTTGACGAGGCGCGGATCAATGAGCTCTCGCGCCGGACCTTTCCATAGCCACAAGCTTGTCGCCGCGCCGCGCGGCCAGGGCGCGCGACTGCTAGAGGACGCTCTTTCGCAGGACTTCGTTTATCCGCGATTGCCAGCCCGGTCCGCCCGCTCTGAACTTCTCCAGCACCTCGGGGTCGAGGCGTAGAGTCACTTGCCGCTTCGTCCGTGCCTGGGTCGAACCCGGGGGACGGCCGCGCCGGCCAGTGTTGGGAAAGGCGGCCTTCAAATGGGGCGGCAAATCGGCGGCGGGTTTCGCCCGCGCGAAATCCTCCGCCGTCCATTCTGGATTGTCGTCGTCAAACGCGACCGGCTCGCGGGTGGACATATCGTCTGATCTCCTTTGCGTGCGCCCGCCGCGGGCTGATGGCTCTCACGCGGTCGCCTCGATCGACGGCCGCGAGGCAATAGGGCGCTCCGTCAATCAAACCATAGTGACGGCAACGCGGTTCGCCGAAACGGGCGCTGTCATCGACGAAGAGAAAGGCGTCCAGTTCAGCGGCCCGCGCCAGAGAGATGCCGTGCTTGTCGACGTTTGCGGCATCCTTGGCGGGATCGAACTCGATGTCCACGATTTATTTGTAGCTACAGACGGGTTGCTTTGTCAATGGCGTGGACAGGTGTGCAGGCGACGCCGACAAGCGGACTCAGGCCGCGACAGGGGCCGGTTTCACCTCATCAGCGATGCGCGGGCCGATATCCCGCTCGGCGAGCGCCAACGCGTAGGCGGTCTGCGGATTGAGCCAGAACCGGGCGCTGTTGCCGATGAAGCGCGCCAGCCGGAGCGCCGCCAGTTAGCGCTTGAGAATTTTGCCGGGATGAACGGGGATCATGTCGCGTCCCAGTTTCCGACCAAACTCTTGTTCAGCCGCGTGGCCGTGGCCCATGAGGGCCGTACAGCCCGCGCAACGCCGCCACTTCGCGGGCCACTTCCTCCGGCGCCGGCTCCGGCAATTGCAGATGGGCGGCGAGGACACCGGCGAACACATCGTGTTCATTGGCCCTGGACCCCATCTCGCGGGCCGCTTGGCGCGACGAAATCTCTCCGGCGGAATAGCGCCGCAGGATGGTCAGGGTGCGAGCGTCGGGCGTATCACCTGGATGTCGAGCCTCGGATTGGCGCTTTCCGCCCGCCTGATGATGTCGTTCCATATCTCCTCCGCCGATTCGATAAGACCGCGTTCCTCCGCGAATGCGAGAACCGCGCGCGTTGTCGCCACCACGACGACTTCGGCAAGATTCTCCCGCGCGATCAGCCTGGGCATCTTCTTGTCTTCATAGACCACCAGAGCCGGCCCGCCAATCTCGGGCAAGGTGTCGACCAGCCAATCGCGAATGGCGTTCTCTCCCGCATTTTGCATCGTGAATTCGGGATTTGTTTGCCGCGCCAGACGGTACGCTTCGCCGATCTCAGTCTTGACGACCTCCACGGGTTGGTTGCCACCGGCCTCCTGCCCCTTAGCCAGCCACGCGGCGACTTCACGCGCCCACGGCTTCGTAGCGTCGTCACTGGCCTCGTACGCGACGATATCCATCACCATGACGCGGCCGAACTCTTGCAACAACGCCAGGCGCCCAGCCGCCGCAAGATGGATCAGCGGTTACATGTCGGGAACAACGACGACAGGGGTAATTTCTATCTTCATGATTTCGAACCGAACGGGCCGGTCGGAAACGGCCCCATCGGCGTCAGGCCCATCGCCGGCGAGATGACGGCGTCGATCCAGGTGAAGGCGTTCTCGACCACCCGCCGCTCGATCGGGCCGTAGCCGTGAGCCAGGATCGATCCGTTGCGCGCGTTCAGCCACTCCGGGCCATGGGGGCCGGCGTCGAGGTAGCCGCGGGCGAGGGGGTCCAAGGGATCGCGCCGCTCCAGCAGGCGCATGGTCTGCATCAGTCCAAACTTGAACACCGCCACGCCCAGACGCGGATTCATCTCCGGCTTGAGGCCCTCGCGAAGGTCGGCCGGAATATTCGCCTCGGCCAGTTCTCCTGATTTCAGACCCCATCGTCGGAATAGTTGTGTCTGGGCGCAGGCCTCGACGAAACGATAAAGGCGGGCGAGGGCGTCGTCGAAACGTCGTTGCGCGAGCCGTCGCCGCGCGTTTTCCAGCAGGTCCAGGCAAAGGGCGGCGGTAGGTTCGTTGCGCCCGGTCGCCAACTCGCGAAGGATGGCCGCGTGTCCAAACCGTTCCAGGTCTCGCGCCCAAGGTGCGCCGCCCGCGGCCGCCGATTGCATCATTCTGCAAGCATCCTTGTGATCGAAACGATCCCAGGCCGCCATGCACTGGCTCCAGGTTCGGCCGAACTCCAGACGATTCCGCAGCGTCTTCGTCGGCTTCAGGCCTTCATTGTTCAATCGATCCCTGAGGAACTCGAAAAGTGCGTGCGCCGCCGCATAGTCGCCGCCCCGGGCGACACGCAGGGCGGTCTCCAGTTCGGATTCGACGGCGATCAGGCGGGTGTCGATGTCCAGCGACGATTCAGTGCCCGATGTCACCCGCGCGAGATCCTGGCGGACGCCCGTGGTCAGCTGGGTCCGGTGGCCGCGCTGAAAGGCCGCCATCAGCAGGGCGGTGGACATGCTCTTGGTGCCGCCGGTGTAGTTGGCGACGATGGCATGATCCGGATAATTTCGCGACAGGGTGTCGAGGGTGGCCAGTATTCTACCGAACGCCGCCGCCGGATCATCCGATGGCGTCTCCATATGATCGACGGCATGGCCGGGTGATCGGGCCATGAAGGCGTCGCCGAGCCCCCGCGCGGCGTCGCGCGACGAGGCCTGCGCGCCGCCGCCTTCCGAGGCGATCAGCAGCAGACGCGCGGGCGCCGTGTCCTCGATCGCCCGCAGCAGCGGCGCCGCGGACCCACCGACCGTAAGGACCAGGATCACGGGAGAAGCTGGAGTGGCGGTCATGCCTTACTGTCGCTCCAGCCGGTGGATGCTCGCGCGCGCCTTCTCGAGTTCGGCCCGCAAGACTTTGGCCTCGGCGATCGCCGCCTCCGCCTCCGCCTCGACGCCGTCGACGAACGCCGCGAGGGCCGCGCCGTGGCGATCATCCGGCTGAGCCGTGAGGTCTTTTTCCGCGAAACGCGCGACATCATAGTCCTTTCGCCATAGACCGGGGCCTACCAGCACCGTGCGCTCATATTCGTCGTGGCGGAGAATGTCGGCCAGCCAGATGTCATCGCCCTCGGTCCAGTAGAACAGTCGGGGAGCGCTCCCGTCGTACGTCTTCCAGATCAGGAGGTCGGTATTGGAATGCCTGTCGCGATGTTTCGCGGCCCGGCGCAGGTCCGGAACGTTCAGACTTTCGATAGCCGTGTCGACCAGTGGATTGTCGCCGTGCCGCCCCGCTTTGGGATGGATCCGCAGGCGGCCGGCGCGTAGGCTGGGGACCGGCGCTTCCAGCGCCAGCTCGCCGGCGGCGCTGACCGCCACCATGCCGCCCTCGCGTTCGAAGAGCAGCTCGAGGGTGGGTTCCCCGGCCCAGCCGGCGCGGCGGGCCAGCTGGTCGAACGTAGCCTCTGCCATCACCCCCTTTTCGGCGAGCGCGCTCAACATCGGCAGGGCCGGGGCGATCAACTCCGTCGCCATTCGCACCGGCAGGGCCGGCAGGCGGATCAGGGCGTCGATCTCCTGGTAGACATAGAGAATCTCGGCGCCCTCGAACATGCCCAGCAGCGTGAGATAGGGCACGACGCCCTTGTAGCCGCCGGTGACGTTGAACACCGGCGTCTGCCCCCGCGCGCGCGCGTCCCGCGCCGCCGCCCGCGCCTTGCGCACCAGGTTGCGCAGCCCCTCCTCGCGGAAGCGCGCCTCATGGCCGACCTGCAGGCCGGTGATCGCCTCGATGCGGGCGCGCACGTCCAAGTTCTCGAAAATCAGGCCCCTGAGCGATTCGGCGCAGGCGCGGCCGTCGTCGGTATCGCTGGCCAGCAACAGCACCTCGTCGGCCGGCCCGCAGTCGCGGCGCGCCAGTACATTGGTTTCGGCGGCGGCGGCGATCAGGAAGGCGCGGGGGTCGCCCGCGTGCTCCCGTCGCCTGGCGTCGAGATGCTCGCCGATCCGTTGGGCGATGGCCACGCCCGCCGCCGGCCGTCCGGCGATCGAGGTTCCGACGGTGCAGATGTAGAGGGTCATGGCTGTCGAGATCTTCCCCCGTGGTTGGTCCACGCTGCCCCGAGGCCGTCGTCACCGCCCCTGGCGCCGAGGGCCACGAGGCGATTGGTCGAAACCGTCATGCCTTGCGCCAGCCTTCAACAGAGACTGGCTCGGCCCCATCGCCAAACCCGAAGTCCACATCCATCTTGCTGTCATTCAGGCCAACACTGCGGACGACGGTTGCCTCATCCTGGTCGGGGTGGGTAACCCGATCACCTTTTTGAAACCGGAACGTCCCCGCCAACGCCGCCGTGGCTTGGACGGGCGCTGCTGGCGCGGGCCGTCCAGCAGGTACACGGGCGGCCGT
Source organism: Caulobacteraceae bacterium (assembly GCA_025352165.1). Taxonomy (GTDB): domain Bacteria; phylum Pseudomonadota; class Alphaproteobacteria; order Caulobacterales; family Caulobacteraceae; genus Acaudatibacter. Next base: position 7,335 of record JANXTX010000392.1, read on the forward strand.
GGTCGGAGCGGTCGCTCGCGCCAGGTCCGCAAAGTCCACGCGCGGGGCGCCGTTCGGCCCCTTGCCCGGCAAGGCCAGCATCAGCCAGCCGAAGGGGGCGTAGAGGCCGGGGGCGACCTGGACGGTTGTACGTGTGACGCCCTCGTCGATCAGGCGGGCGGGATTTTCCACCCGCGTCTGCTTGTTGAACGTCTTAATCTTCAGGCCGTGGCGTTCGCCGCCGACTTTGACGGATTTCGACTCGAAATGGGCGTAGCGGCCCACCCGGAGCAGGATCAGCCCGGCGCGGTCTAACTGGCCGGCAAGGTCGGGGTCGCCCTTCAGCCCGAAGGCGGCAAGCAGGCGGTCGAGCGCCTGACCGGCGGCGGCGGCGTAGAAGCGACCGCGCTCGTAGAGCCACAGGTCGGCATGAAAGCGATTGGCGGCGGCCCACAGGGCGGGCGCGTCGATTAACGTCTCAGGCACGATGCGCTTGCCATGACGGGTTCCCTGGCGAGCCCGTTCCGAGGCGTCCTTTGCGGAGATCACGTCGATGTCGATCACCAGCGGTTCGACTGGCTGGCCGTCGGCCAAGCTCTCCAGCCGCTCCACGTGCATCTGGATGCCGCCGGTTTGATCGATGTTGAGCTTTTGAAGCTCCTTGTCCCGCTTGCCAAGAGTGGCGCGGTCAAAGCGGGTACGCCCGGCGGGGATGGCCGCGTCCGCGACCGCCAGATCGCGGAAGGGATCCTGTTCCAGCGTCCGACCGTTGTCCATGTCCAACGCGACCTGGTTAAGGTCCTGATGCGCGCGGGCTGTTCGCGTGTCACTGATGCCCGCCGCAATCCTTCGTCCATCGGCTTGCTTCACATGCGCGCTGATCCAGGCCGTTCGAAAGGCCCCTTTGAGGCTTGAACCTGGGAGGATTGGCGTCTCGCCGCCGCGCACGAAGGGTTGAACTCGCCCGGTGCCGCGATCGGGATTGCCGCCCAGTACCTTCTCAAGGTCGGCGAGACTGTCCCCCGAGACCTTGATTCCTTGATCGCCGCCTCGCGTCTCGCGGGCCGCCAGTCTCGCCAGATGCTTTTGCGCATTGGCGAGGTTGTCGTTCGTCAGCAGCGCCCGATACTGCTCCCGCTCCGCCTCGCTCGCCCGCGCCAAGGCCCCGAAAGGATTGAAGCTCCTCAGGCGATCGCCCTCAAGGACGAACGACTCCGGTGTCAACTCCAGCCCCGACCCGACATGGATCGGAGTCAGCGGCCACGCCCGCAAGGTGAAGCGTTCACGCATGGGGCGCCTCCGCGAACGGAATGGCCACGTGGAAGGCGTTGTGCCCGATCTCGGGCCGGGTGGGATGCACACCGGTCAGCCATTCTCCGAACCGGCCCTCGCCGGCTCGCGTGAAGGTCGCGCCCGGCCGGGTCAGCAGCATCGGCCGCTTGAACGCGGAGGCGCCTTCGCCCAGTGTCAACTGCGGACCCGCCTTGCCGAAGTGCGGCTCGATCCGGCACAGCACGTCCGCCATGCTGGCTGTGCGCGTGCCGCGCGAAAGCGACAGATAGCGCGTCGGCCGCTCCATTCGTTCCAGTTCCGTATCCTCTCTGACCCATTCGACGCGGAATCGTCCCCGCCCGAGGCTCGCCGATTTGCCGAAACCGCTGCCGCCGACGTGGCTCAGGAGTTCGCCGACTCGCTCGCGGTCGGCGAGCGGCCCCTCGATGTAGAGATCGCGCGCGGCATCATCCTCGCGCGGCCAGGTTTCGGATCGGAAGAACAGCCCGCCCTCGTCCCGCGCCCGCCCGGTGTGGCGATCGACGCTGTTGCGCGCCGTGCGATGCGGCTTGTCCCCAGCCTCGCGCAGATTGGTGTGGTCGAGCGACTGGCCGCTCAGCGCATCGCGCGAGCGCAGAAACCCCTCGCGCGCCACGAACGGCATTTTTCCGAGCCTCTTTCGGTCGGTCACACTTTGGGGCGTGTCCGCCTTGGCGTCCGCGCGTGGGGCCAGCATCGGGCGAGGCAGGCAGTCGGCGGGGAAGGCGTCGGAGACGCCCCATAATTCGTCCGGCCGCGCCAGCCAGTCGACCAGCGGCGCCTCGCCCCGGCTCTCGCGCATGGCCCAGCACAGCTGGCCAAAAATCATCCCCGACGCCAGTGGCGAGGCGATCGGCCCTTGCAGCCGGAGGCGGGCGCGAAACAGCCCCATGCTCAGGCGGCCTTGCTTGCCTGAGCGCAGGCCTGCTCGACGATATCCAGAATGTCGCTCGGCGGGTTGGTGGGATCGAAGCGCTTGCCCCTGAACAGGTTGTCGAGGGAATGCGTCGCGCCATCCAGTCCCTGCAGCGTCAACCCCTCGAACCGCACCTGACCATAGCCGCGCGAGCCCGACCCTCCGAGCGCGTCCTGTTCGATCAGGTCCAGGGCCTGGATGAACCACGCCAGACACTGCCGGTCCCGAGCGCCCCCGTCACCGGTGTCCCACATCCGCAAGCCGATCTCGACGTCGAACCGCGCGCCGGCTGGGACACGTTCGGTCTGGCGCAGGCCGCCGTCGAGCGCCTTGCCGGCGATCCGATCGATGGAGACCTCCGTCTTGTCTTCGGTGAGCAATTTCGCATCGGCGACCATGCGGTCGCGCCAAGCGCGTTCCAGGGGGGCGTCACGAACCGTCAGGCGCGTCGGCCCGCCTTGCCAGGCTGTTCGGGACGCGGCGGTCCCGAACAGGCGCAGGATCACATCGCCGCCCTCTCTCCGGCTCTCCGCGTCGGCGTCGTCGAAGCCGAACGCCCTGCCGTCATCCCGCACCGTGTTGAAGGCCCATTCCAGCAGGAACCGCGCCTTTCCCTTCAGGCTCGAACCGGGGATGTAGGGTTCCAGCGTATGCGGATGCTTGATCACCGGGTTGTCCATGCCGCCGATCTCGATGGCGTCCTTGCCCGCGCCGATGTGCAGGCCCGTCTTGACCACGAGGACCGACCTGAGGGTCACGCGGCCGATGTAGCGAAGCTCAGTCATGTTACCTCTCGCTGTCCTTGGCATAGACCTTGTGGAAGGCCACGACCGTCTCGAAATGCCTGTGAAAGGCCGCAAAGTCGTCCCGCGTCGCCACCGTGTTGGCGTGAGTGACCATGAAGCGCACCAGCGGCAAATTCTTCTGATCCCGACCTGCGGCGTAGGCGGTCGATGCCTTCAGAAATGCCAGCTGCGCCTGGATCTCGCCCTCGGTGAGCACTTTGTTGGTGTCCATATCGAGCCGCCGTTTGATCGCCGAAACCTGTCCGAAGAAGCGGCGAAGCTGGGTGGTCGGAATATCCGCCAGTTGTTGTGCGGTCGTCTGTGCCTCGGCATCGAGCAGCGCCGGCCGAATACTTCTCTTTTCGTCGAAATATTTCGCGCGTTCAGCGCTCTTCAGCGCCTCGCGCACGCTGTCGATGCCGCCACGGCCCGGCGGTCCACCACCCTGCGCGCCGCGATAATCCTGTCGTCCGTTCATGGCGCGAAATCTCCTATCGATTGCGGTAGATGGCGATGGTGATGGCAACGCGGGCGTACGGTGGGGCGCCGGCATCGCGTAGATCCAGCCCCACCCCCATCAGGCCCATCAGGCGCTCGCGCACTGTCCGGTTGCCGTCCATGGGGCCGCCCTTGGGCAGGCTACGGAACAGCGTATAGCCGAGCTTTGCCCGCCAGTCGGCGCACGTAGGATCGGTGCGGGCCTTCATGCGGCGATCGTCCAGAGCCAGCAGCCGATAGAGAAGCGTGGTCGAAACCTTGCCGTCGGCTATCAATCGATCGAGTTCCTCTGCCTGTTCCAGGGCTTGGGACCAGTCGCCCCAGGTCATCGCCGTCGCGACCGGGCCGATCGCCGAGATGCGGTCCTTCTTGTTGTCCTCGACGTGCTTGGCCGCGTCCAGCCGCGCCTCCGCCTCGATGGCGGCCAGCGAGATCGGTGTCTTCGGGTCGAACAGGGCGACGCCGGCGGAAAGGGTGAGGCTCGGATTCCCGCCGGCGAAGGCGGCGAACTGGCCGCGCAAATCCGCCGCGAACCGCAGCACGTCGAACCACGGCCCCAGCAGCATCATATCGTCGCCGCCGGCGTAGACGGTGTAGAGGTTGGCGTATTTCTCGCGCAGGAAATCCGGCAGCCAGCCGGTGAAGAAGGCGTCCATCAACCGCGAGAGGGCGGCTGCGCGCGACAGACTGCGCCGATCGCCGAGCCCCAGGCTGAACACGCTGCCCAGGTTGTCCACGTCGGCCTTGAGCAGGGCAAGCATCGGGCGGCCGACCGGGTGGCCATTCACCTCGCGGCGGCTGTAGGCGGCCAGTTCCGCGAAGGTCAGAAGCTCGCCTTCCCCGGGGTTTTCATCGTCGCCGGACTCCCTTCGCGCCTTGCGCAGAGTCTCGTTCGCCAGCGAGGCTTGGTCATGCTTCGGCGTGTAGGCCTCGAAAAAGCGATCGGCGGCCGGCTTGCCGTCGCTCATGGCAAGACCCCGGCGTCGAAAACCCAGGGCGCCAGGCGCGGAGTCTCCCGCGCCCAGCACGGAAAACCCGAGGCCGAACAGGTTGTCCGAGCCACGTTTCTCGGAGACGGCGATGGCGTCCGCCTTGGTCAGGCGTCGGCCGAGGTTGGTTTCAGCCTCGCAGGCAGGGCATCGCGCGCGTTCATCGACCGCGCCTCGCACGGCGGCGGGTCGCACGCCGCAGGCCTCGCAAATCCCGAGCTCGACGTCGAATGGCAGGTCGACCACGCCCAGCGCCTCGGTTTGCAGCGGCCGCAGCTTGGCGGTCTCGGCGGCTTCGGCGACCTGGGCATAGACTTTCGGCAGATCATGGATCAGGTCGTTGGCCGACACCGGTGCGGTCAGCGCGAGGTTGAGTACGAGATCACCGACGTATTGGGCGCGCATCCAGGCGTCGATCTCGCCGCGCAGGCTTGCCACGATCGCCTCCGCCCTACCCGCGCCTGTCTCCGGAACCAGCATCAGGAACCGGCCGCCGGCCAACTGAATGACGCTGAACGCCGGCAGGCCGAACGCAGCGTATGAGCGACGGGCTGCCGCTTCGCCGATCATCTGCATACGGAAGGACCGGCCGCGAAGTAGCCGCGCGAGGCCTTTCACACCCTCGCTCTTCAGCCGGAACAGACTGGCCTGTATGCCGGAGAGATCGCCGATCAGCAGCCGGAACTTTGGCCGGGCGCGATCCCTGACGGCGCCTTCGTGCTTCAGATCGCCGGCCGAGGCGTGGTGAATCTGCAGGCAGGCGGCCACTGCCGCGGCGACCCGCCCATGGTCATGCAGCGACACGTCCGGATCGTCGATAGTCGAGGAGGGGATCGACCAGCAGTATCGCTCGCTAAGCGCGATCAGCCCCTCGACATAAGCGTCCACGCTCTCGCCGGCGCGATCCGCGAGTTCGGCGTAGTCGCCCACGAATTTCTTCCAAAGGTCTTGGTACTGACCGATCGTTTCCTGATCCTTGCGGTCATCGCCCAGTTTGAACAGCTGGGCCGGCGACAGTTCGGCGACGGGGTAGAACCTGGTTGTCGGCGCATTACGGTCCGGCAGATGAACCTTGGTCGGCGTGGCCATCAGCCGCGTTCGGCGATAGTCGTCGCGCCGCTTGGCGTCGGGCGAACTCTCCTGATCCTCGTCCCGCTTTTTTCGCTCCATGGCCGCGGCGATGCGGTCGGCCTCGGTCACCAGCCAGGTGATCGAACCGTTGGGGACCGCGGCGCCGTCCTGCAGCGGCTTGTGGTGATAGACCGCGCAGTCGCGGATCCATGTTTTGTCCAAAGCGGCCGGCAACGGGTTCCCCTCAACGCATTCCTGAAAAAAGGCTTCGGAAAACAATGCGTGGTAGTGGCTGGATCGATTGTTGAACGACGGCAGGATGTCGCTTTCGAGGTTGCGCACCGCCTCTGGCAGGTCGCCGACATCGCCGATCGCCCGCTGCATGAACTTGCCGATGTCGTGCAGGTGCGCGCCGATGGCGACCTCGAAGGCGGTAGGCAGGGCTCTGCGTTCGGTCATGACTCCCGCCAGTTGATGTTTTCGGGCGCGACGTTCAGGCGATAGAGGGTGTTCGGGCGCCGCCCCGCGCTCGCCACCAACTTGACATCAAAAAGCCCGGCATGGGAACGGCTAACAAGCTTGTTGAGGCGGGAAGTCCACTCCTCGACCTGCTGGGCGTCGAGCACGGCCGGGAGCGGCGCTCCGGGCGGTCGCCAGCGATCCACCAGGGCGCCGTCCAGCCGGTTGCGCGGCAGACCCCCTCCGCCGTGTCGCTGGTCCCACGCCAGCGCCGCCAGCCAGGCGAAATAGGCCGGCGTGAGCACCAGCGCCCTTCCGTTGATCGACGCCTCCCCCGCGGCCGGCCGGATCGACAGGCTCGGCGGATCGAGGGAACGCTGGGCGCCCAGGATCGCCTCGGCGAAATGCGCGGCCTGGAAGATTTCGTCGGGTAGCCGCGCCCTCAGGCGTGGAAACGGTATGTCGGCCAGTCGAACGTCGGCGTCGCCGGTGTCCAGGATCGCCCCATCGCGACCCGTGAGTTTGACGGGCATCGGCGGCGGATAGAAAAAGTCCGCGTGGTTGGCGAAGGCGTCGTCGACGATCACGTGCGACAGGCGGTCGCCGGGACTGGCGAACAAGGACATCGACAAGGCCAGCAGGGCGCCTTGCGATTTGCGGCCACCGGCGATCGAGGCGTGAATCTGGTGACCGGCCTCGGCTGTGAGATCACGAATGATCGCCATGGTGCGATCCGCCGCCGCGCGGTGCGCCGCGTCGCTGTCGAGGTCCTCGAAGCCGGGCTGGTCGGCGTCGGCGATGATCTCCACGCGCGTCCGCGCGTCGAGCGTGGCCAGATCCTCGCGATCGTAGGCTCGGCCGAGGGACCGTAGCTGGGCCGCGCCTGCGTCCAGCAGGCTTTCGCGCGCCCGCCGGGCGCCTTCCCGGGTCGTGATCAGCACGATCTGGTCCGGAGTCCAGGCGGGGTCGCTTCGGATCGCGAGCGACCAGACGGTTTCGGTGACCACCTGCGGCGAAAGGCCGGTGGACAGGACCAGGGTCCGGCGCGGTTGCTCAGGCGGCGGCAAGGGACATTCGCCCGAAGCCGAGCGTGGTGCTCTTGCCCAGATGCACGAACCCGCAGGTTTCGAGGTAGGGCGTCAGGTCTGGCGCGCCCGATACGTCGAGCGTCACGTTTCCGATCACGCCACCCAGCGTGATCGGCCGCTTCTGACGCGTCGAATAGCGGCGCCTGTCGACCCAGGAAAGATCGCGATCGATGATCTTCACCGCCTGCGCCTGGTCCTTGAGCGCCGCGTGGTCGGTGGCGGGATCGGCGCCGCCGAAACAGGTCCGCAGCAGTTCGACGCGCCTGACGGCGGCGAACGCGAGCGTGGGTCCGTCGAGCGCTTCGGCGGCGATCGGATCGTGATCCCGCACCAGCCTCATCGGAGTGTCGAAGCTTATCGATAGCCGCGGCGCGTCGCTCAGACGAAGAGCGGGCGCCGCGGGCTCGCGAGGTGGCAGATTGCGGCCAGGTGTCCAGATTTCTTCGCCGGCGGAGTCGATCACCGCTTCGAGAGGCATGGGCGATCGCGCCCGCCCGATCCCCCGACGACCGGCCTCGCCCAGCGCATGGATGACGAAGGACAGGTGCCGCGCCGCCGGTCCGATCAGTGTCATGCCCAGATCGAACCGGTCTTGTTCGTCATCCGTGGTTTGTTGGAAGACGCGAAGCAAATAGGGATGGGGCGTACGGTCGGCGTCGCGCATGATGGAGGCTTCCGCGCCCGGCCGCGTCTCGAAGATGAACGGATAGGCGCACGAAAACTCGAACGCGCAGCCCACACAGGGCCGCAGGCGCATCACGCATACCGTTTGTTTCAGTGAATAGCCGAACGCGCCGCGCCAGACCGCCTCTGGGAACTCCGACAGCCGGAACCCCTCGGGTCTTCTGAAACGAAAAATGAGGGGGAGCAGTGGGACCATGGCGAAATGTAGCTGGTTTGCGCTTCAACGGTGGGCGTCACAAGCTTGTGACGCGAAAGCAATGATATTCAGGCGATGGCTTTGCGCCTCCCCGCTCCATGTCGTAGATTGACAAAATGCAATATACATGCGATGTGATCGGAGGCGGGCGCGGTCTGACCATCAGGCGCCGAAGCCGGAGATCGCGATGCGTGCTTTTGAATTGCCCACCAACGTATTCACGTCCTGGAACATCCTCGGCACGCTGGCCAACGCACGCCGCCCGGTCATAAATTTCATTACTATCAATTAGTTACCTGTTTTAAGGATCGAGTTCCAGCCGCCGTCGGGCCGCCATCCGACCGCCGCCCGACCGCCAACCGACCGCCAATCGACCGCCAACCAACCGCCAACCAGCCGCCAACCAACCGCCAACCAACCGCCCCCCGACCGCCGCCGCGCCGCCAACGGACCGCCGACGGACCGCCGAAGCTTTCGGCGGGGCTCCGGGACTCGCGTCGGTCGACGCGCTATCATCGGCGCGTGCGCTTCGACGACCGATTCCTCGACGAGATCAAATCGCGACTTCGCCTTTCCGACGTGATCGGCAAGAGCGTGAAGCTGCGCCGGCAGGGACGCGAATACGTCGGGCTTTCACCGTTCACCAAGGAGCGGACGCCGTCATTCTTCGTCAATGACGACAAGGGATTCTACCACGATTTTTCCAGCGGCAAGCATGGCGACCTGATCAGCTTCCTGCAGGAAACCGAGCGGCTGAGTTTCATGGAGGCGGTCGAACGGCTCGCGGCCGAGGCCGGCGTGCCCCTGCCGGCCCCCGATCCGCAGGCCGAACTCCGCGAAAAGGAACGCGCGGGGCTCGCCGACTGGCTGGCGACCGCGGGGGCATGGTTCGAGGCCGAATTGCGCCGGCCGGTCGGAGCCGCGGCGCGTGAATATTTGATCCGGCGCGGTCTGCCGGAAACCGAGTGGGCCAGGTTCAATCTCGGCTATGCGCCGGGTGGCCGCACGGCGCTCAAGGACTATCTGATCGCCAAGGGCGCGCATGCGAGCGACCTTGTGGAATCGGGTCTGGTGATCACGCCCGAGGATGGCGCCGCGAGCTATGACCGGTTCCGTGATCGCATCATCTTCCCGATCGCCGACCCGCGCGGACGGATCGTCTCGTTCGGCGGCCGGGCGATGGATCCTCAGGCCAGGGCCAAGTACCTCAACGGCCCCGACACCAGCCTCTTCGACAAGGGGCGGGTCCTGTATGGGTTGCCGGAGGCTCGCCGCCTGATGCAGGCGGGAGATCCGCGGACCGCGCTGGTGGTGGTCGAGGGCTATATGGACGTGATCGCCTGCCAGCGCGCCGGGATCGCGGCAGTCGCCCCGATGGGCACCGCCCTGACCGAGGGCCAGATGGAGCTGTTGTGGCGGCTGCATCCTGAACCGACCCTTTGCTTCGACGGCGACGGGGCAGGGCAGCGTGCCGCGTCACGGGTGATCGACCGCGCCTTACCGCTTTTGAAAGCCGGCCGCAGTTTCCGCTTCGCCACCCTGACCGGCGGCAAGGACCCCGACGACATCCTGCGCGACGCGGGGCCCGGCGCGCTGAAGGCGGAACTGGCGACGACCAGACCGTTCGCGGACGTGCTGTTCGCGCGCGAACGGGACGCCGAACCGCTGGATACCCCTGAACGGCGGACAGCGTTGCGCCAGCGGTTGCGCGCTGCGGCCAAGGCGATCGCGGATCCGGATCTCAGTGCGGCCTATGGCGAAGAGCTCAAGGCGCGTCAGGACGCATTGTTTGCTCCCGCCCCCCGGCCGGCCTTTGAGCCGCGACAAACAAGGACGGGACGCGGTTGGCGGCCGGGCGTTCCGGTTCCGACCTTGCCGACCCCGGAGGGCAGGGCGGCGGCCAAGCGGCTGGCGCGCTCCATCGAACCGGTCGCCGCCGTACTCGCCCGCCAGGCGATCGCCGATCCGGAGGTCCTTGACGATCATCTCGAGACTCTGGAGGCCCGCGGCTTCGGCGATCCCGCGCTGGATGAGCTGGCCAGGGAGATCGTCCGTCTGCGGCTGGACGCCGACCGTCTTGACTCTGAGGCTCTGCGACGCCATTTGGCCGCTAGAGGATTTAGCGCGCTGCTGATTGACATCGACCGGGCCGCCACGCACGCGGGCGCGCCCTTCCCCGATCAGGGTGTCACGCTCGCCGCCGCCAGGTCCCAGTGGTCGCATGCTTTTGAGGTCCTGAACCGCATGGCTGCGCTGGAAGAGGCACTTGCCGCCGCCAAGCAGGACTTGGCCGGGCCCTCTGGCGCGTCTGTACTTATGACCCTAAAAGCGGAACGCGATACACTGAGGCGGGCGATCAAGACGGGACAAATTTGGACGCCCGACGAGCCGATTTAGGGGCCCAGGCCCTTGGATTTCCGGCGACGTCGCCAATTTCACATTCAGGCGCCGACACCCGCACCGGGACCGTCGGCGCCGCCGCCGGAGATATTGATGACCACGACCACCACCGAGCCGCCCGAAGCCGAAGCTCCCGCGCCAGTCAGTGATGGACCGCTGCTCGACCTGACCGACGCCGGGGTCAAGAAATTCATCAAGCAGGCCAAGGCGCGCGGCTACGTCACCATGGACGAGCTGAACAAGGTGCTGCCGTCGGATGAAGTGACCTCCGAGGCGATCGAGGACACCCTGGCGATGCTCTCCGAGATGGGCGTCAACGTCGTCGAGGCCGAAGAGGATGCGGCCGAGGGCACGGAAGTCGTCGTTCGCGAGGAGACCGCTGTCGCGGAGGCCGCCGACAAGCAGAGCGCCTTCGACCGGACAGACGATCCGGTGCGCATGTACCTGCGCGAGATGGGCTCGGTGGAACTGCTCTCGCGCGAAGGCGAAATCGCCATCGCCAAGCGCATCGAGGCCGGCCGCGACACCATGATCCGAGGTCTTTGCGAGAGCGCGCTGACCTTCGAGGCGATCATGGTCTGGCGCGAAGAACTCAGCGGCGGACGTATTCTTTTGCGCGAAGTGATCGATCTTGAGCAGACCTACGGCGGCCAGGTGGCGCAGGCGCTGTCCGACGCCGCTGTCGCGGGCGAGGCAGACGACGCCGCCGCGGCGCTTGCCGGCGACGACGAAGAAGATGAGGGCGCCAGGCTGGCCGCGGCCCAGGCTGACGAAGACGATTTCGACGACGGCGCCGGTCCGACGATCAGCGCCATGGAAGGCGAACTGCGTGAGGGCGTCATGGCGATCCTCGACGCCATCGCCGGCGAGTTCGAGGCCTTCCGTCGCCTGCAGGAAAAGCTGGTGTCGCGCCGGCTCAAGGGCCAGAATCTCGGTGACGCGGATCGCAAGGCCTACGAGGCCGCCAATACGACGATCGTCAATCACCTGAAGACTCTGAAACTCAATAACAACCGTATCGAGGCTCTGGTCGAGCAGCTGTACGCGATCAACAAGCGCCTGGTCGGTCTTGAGGGCCGTTTGCTTCGCGTCGCTGACAGCTATGGCATTTCCCGTCCGGAATTCCTCAAGGCCTATTTCGGCTCCGAACTGGACCCGGCATGGCTGCAGAAGGTCAGTGCGCTCGGCGTGCGCTGGACCAAGTTCGCCGAGAACGATGGGACGCAGGTCGACACCATCCGCCGCGAGATCGCCTCGCTGGCCACCGAGTCAGGCCTGCCGATCGACGACTACCGCCGCATCGTCCAGACGGTTCAGAAGGGCGAACGCGAAGCCCGTCAGGCCAAGAAGGAAATGGTCGAGGCGAACCTGCGCCTGGTCATTTCGATCGCCAAGAAATACACCAACCGCGGCCTGCAGTTCCTCGACCTGATCCAGGAGGGCAACATCGGCCTGATGAAGGCGGTCGACAAGTTCGAGTATCGCCGGGGCTACAAGTTCTCGACCTACGCCACCTGGTGGATCCGTCAGGCGATCACCCGCTCGATCGCCGATCAGGCTCGCACCATCCGCATCCCGGTGCACATGATCGAGACCATCAACAAGATCGTCCGCACCAGCCGGCAGATGCTGCACGAGATCGGCCGCGAGCCGACGCCGGAGGAACTGGCCGAAAAGCTCGCCATGCCGCTGGAAAAGGTCCGCAAGGTGCTGAAGATCGCCAAGGAACCGATCAGCCTCGAAACACCGATCGGCGATGAGGAAGACAGCCACCTGGGCGACTTCATCGAGGACAAGAACGCCATCCTGCCGATCGACGCGGCCATCCAGTCCAACCTGCGCGAGACCACCACCCGCGTGCTGGCCTCGCTGACCCCTCGCGAGGAACGCGTCCTGCGCATGCGCTTCGGCATCGGCATGAACACCGACCATACCCTTGAGGAAGTCGGCCAGCAGTTCAGCGTCACCCGCGAACGCATCCGCCAGATCGAAGCCAAGGCCCTGCGCAAGCTGAAGCACCCCAGCCGGTCGCGGAAGCTGCGGAGCTTTCTGGATAGTTGAGCGCGCCACATGACTGACGCCAGCGGGGTCAGTCGATCGCGGCCAGGAATCCCTCGGCCGATATGCCTGCTTGTCGGATGACTCCGGCAAGCGTTCCGCGTTTCACCTCTCTGTGCAGAGGGACGACACATCCTTGCGATCCGCGTCGCATCACGACGTGGCTGCCTCTTTGTCTGGCCTGGCGAAACCCCAACCGTTCGAGCGCCTTCACAATTTGGGCGCCCGATAGAACCGGGTATTCAGGCATGTTCGGGCAATGAGATCGTCGTCACAAAGGCGGCGCCGACAACCTTGAGCGGGAACTCTTCGAGATAAATGCCGACGGCCTCTTTCAGGTTTTCCAGAGCGCTCTCGAGAGTTTCCCCTTCGCTGACAGAGCCGGTTTCCGGATTGTAAGCCGTAAAACCACCTTCCGGGGCGGGAGTCAGGACTGCCGTGACATGCATTGAACACCTCCGAACGAATACGAATACCACGTCTTGCCTCGCGGAGCATGCGGCGGACCCGCCATAATTTTTTGGGTCGTCGGGAATAAAAATCCTGTGGGAGCGTCTTCAAGCCAGGATCACACTTGAGGACCGACGATGACCTACCAGATTCTGGACCGACTCGATCGACGGGGCTTCCTGCAATGCATGACCTGGGCCGGCGCGGGCGTTGCCTGGAGCGTCGCGGGTGGGGTACCGGGATCGGTGATGCTCGGCGAGGCCGAGGCGGCGGCGAAGGGGTTCACCTTTGTGCAGGTCAGCGACAGCCACGTCGGATTCGCCAAGCCGGCCAACCCGGACGCAAGGGCCACGTTTCGCGAGGCGGTGGGCAAGATCAGGGCGATGCCGGTCCAGCCGGCATTCATCGTCCACACCGGCGATGTCAGCCAGCTTTCCAGAGACAGCGAATTCGACGACGCCGACCAGATCATCAAGGAGGCGGGCCTGCCGGTGTTCCATATCCCTGGCGAGCACGATGTGCTCGACGAGGGCAATGGCGCGGCGTTCCTGGCTCGCTACGGAAAGGGCGCGACCGACGGCGGCTGGTACGCCTTCGACCATGGCGGCGTGCACTTCGTGGCGCTGGTCAATGTCATCAACCTCAAGGCCGGCGGGCTTGGCTCACTGGGCGAGGCGCAACTGGCCTGGCTGGCCAATGATCTTGCCGGTAGGTCGACCAGCACGCCGCTTGTCATTCTGGGGCACATCCCGTTGTGGTCGGTCTATCCGGACTGGGGCTGGGGCACGGATGATGGCGCGCGGGCCCTGGCGCTGACCCGACGCTTCGGGTCCGTGACCGTGCTCAATGGTCACATCCATCAGGTGCTGCAAAAGGTCGAAGGCACCGTCACATTTCATACCGCGCGCTCGACGGCTTTTCCTCAGCCGGCGCCGGGATCGGCGCCCTCGCCGGGACCGATGAAGGTTCCGGCCGAGCAGCTTCGATCAGTGCTCGGAATTCGCGAGGTGACGTTCAGGCGTTCGCGCCAGCCGCTGGCGATCGTCGACACAACCCTGGCCGCGTGAAGCGACATGAATATTCGAACCCCTACGTTTTGCGCGGTGATAGCCTTGAGCAACGCGGGCCTCGCCCAAGCCGCTACGACGCCGGAAGCGGCTGCAAATCCGACGATCACGATCAGCAATTTCACGTTTGGTCGCATGGAGATCACCGTGCCCGTCGGCGCCGCTGTCACGTGGGTCAACGGCGACGATGTCCCGCATACGGTTCGGGCAATCGACGGTGCGTTTCATTCGAAGCCGTTGGACAGCGACGAGCGCTTCAGCTTCACCTTCACCCGCGCCGGGGTGTACAGCTACTTCTGTTCCATTCATCCGAAGATGACCGCCAAGGTGATTGTCAGGTAATCGTGCCGCCATCCGAGTCACCCCGTGCGAAGCGGTTTCGCGGACTCATGGCGCCACATCTGGACAGCGCCTATGGCCTTGCCCGTTACCTGTGCCGTGACGCCGCCTCCGCCGAGGATATCGCGCAGGACGCCCTTCTCAAGGCGTTTGCCGGCTTCGATGGTTTTCGCGGAGGGTCGCCGAGGGCATGGCTGCTGGCGATCGTACGCAACGCCTATATCGACTGGGGACGTCGTTCGCGCGCCCGGCGCGAGTCTGGCGCGCCACATTTGGGAATGTACGATGCGGCGGACGTCGCCGACGCCGATACGCCGACGCCCGAAGCCGCCCTGATCGCCCGTGGTGACGCCATGGCGCTTCGCGGGGCGATCGAGGCTCTGGACGAACCCTTCCGCGAGACACTGGTGCTGCGCGATATCGAGGGGCTCAACTATCAACAGATCGCCGAGATAACCGGCGCGCCGGTCGGCACCGTCATGTCGCGATTGTCGAGGGCCCGCCGCGCACTGACGGACCGCCTCTCGCCGGCTGAGGGGATACGCGAATGAACGCCTGTTCCGACAAGACCCTGTTGCTGCACGCTCTGGTCGACAATGAACTCGATGTGGCGAGCGTGGCTTCGCTGCGGGGGCATGTGGCCGGCTGCGCCGGTTGTGCGGCTGAACTGCGTGAGCTTCAGGCGTTTAAGTCCCTGCTGGCTGATGCACGCGTGCGACACGACCCGCCGCCGGCCTGGCGGGAGTGGGCGCTTTCGCTGGTCGAGCGAAATGAAGCGCGAGGGCGTCGACGTGGGTTTGCGCCCTGGATCGCGGGTGGATCGGTCGCCGCGGTGGCCGCCAGCATTGCTCTCGCTCTGCTACCGCCGTTGGCGACCGCGCCTCTGCCTGACGAATTGGTCGCGGGACAGATCCGTTCGCTGCAGGCGGAGCACCTGCTTGATGTGCCGACCTCGGATCGTCACGTGGTCAAGCCATGGTTCAACGGCAAGGTCGACTTCGCACCGCCCGTCGTCGACCTGGCGGTGCGGGGTTTTCCGCTGGCAGGCGGACGGCTCGACTACATCGCCGGTCGAACAGTCGCCGCGATCGTCTACCGGCGTCATGCGCACATCATCAATCTGTTCGTCTGGCCCGGTCAGTCGCCAGAGACGCCGGCGACCATCCGGCGGCAGGGTTACTCGCTGATCCGCTGGGGACGCGGCGGTCTGAGCTACTGGGCCGTATCGGATATCGATCCGAACGATCTGGCCGCCTTCCAGCAGCAGTTCGCCGCTGCAACGCGCTGAGCACTATTTGCCCAGCGCGGCGTAAACCTCTTTCTGCCACATCGGCAGGGCGACCCTGCCGCCCAGCCGCTGACCGGTGGCCAGTTGCGCGGCGCCTTCCGGGCCGAGCGGCAGCGAATTCTGGATCAGATAGATCATCACCATGTTTTCCACCGGATCGGCCTGCCACCAGGTGCCGAAGGCGCCCGGCCAGCCGAACGCTCCCATTGAGCCTCCGCCCATCCATGCCTGCCTCACCGGGTCGGTAACGACGGAAACGCCCAGTCCAAACCCCTGTCCAGCCCAGAACGGGATGCCCATGAAGCCGAACTGGCGCTGGGCATCGGTGAGGTGGTTGCCGCGCATCAGCGCGACGGTGTCAGGCCTCAACAATCTTACGCCGTCGACTTCGCCGTTGTTCAGCAGCATGCGCGCGAACCGCAGATAGTCATCGGCCGTTGAGAACAGGCCGCCGCCGCCGCTGCTGATTGTCGGAGGCGCGTCGCTATCCGGGAAATCCACCGGCTCAAGCACGTCGTCGGCGGCGTTCAGGCGATAGACGCTGGCCTGTCTGCCACGCTTCGCGATGGGCACGTAGAAATCGGTGTCCCGCATGCCGAGCGGCTCGAAAATGCGCTCGAAGAGGAAACGCCGGAAATCCATCCCGGCGATGCGTCCGACCAGAATACCGAGCACATCGGTGGCATGGCTGTAGTGGAAGCGCTCTCCAGGCGGATAGGCCAGGGGGAGGCCGGCGAGCGCCTTCATCCACGCATCTACCGTCCGGGGCTGTGCGTCTCCAGCTCCCAACGCCGCCTCATAGGCCCCGGCGATTGGGCCGACCGAAGTGAAAGCGTAGGCGAGCCCGGATCTATGGGTAAGCAGATCCTCGACGGTGATCGGGCGCGGCGTGGGATAGGTCTCGTCAAGCGGGCCCGATGCGTCGCGAAGCACGCGCATCTCCGAGAACTCAGGCGCCCAACGGGCGATCGGATCATTGAGCGCAAGCCTTCCCTCCTCCATCAGCATCAACGCGGCGACGGAGGTGATCGGCTTGGTCATCGAGGCGATCCGAAAGATGGTGTCCAGCGCCATTGGCCGCGCCTGTTCGATGTTCGCGTGGCCACAGGCATGGGTCTGCACGACTTCGCCATCGCGCCAGATCACGGTGACCGCGCCGGACAGATCACCAGACCGGATCACTCGCTCAAGTATGCTGGTCGCCCCAGCCAGAGCCGATGCGTCAAATTCCCGCCGCCCGCCTGTCGCATCATCGATCATCGCCAGTTATCTTCCTGCGTAGAAATTGAGAAAATCGTCGAGGCGTCAGCGTTCGCCGGGCGCCGGGTAGGTCGCGGTGAAGCCCCCCGCCGCAATCACATGGCCACTCATTGCGGCCGAGAGCGCGGCCATGTCGGAGCCGGGCGGAACGCCGAGCAAAGTATCCAGAGCAAGAATCCTGAAGCGATAGTGATGGACGCCGCTTGGCGGCCGGGGTCCGAAATAGCCGATCCCGTCGGCACCGTTGCGGCCCTGTACCGCGCCGGGAGGCTCGGCGAGGCGACCTGCGGTTGGAAGCCCTCCAGGCAGGCTGGTGGCAGCGCCCGGGATGTTCCAGATCAGCCAATGAACGAACGGTCGCGGCCCGGGTGCGTCCGGATCATCGAGGATGACCGCGTAACCGCGGGCTCCGGCGACGGCTGTCCAGGTCAATGCCGGCGAACGATTGGCCCCGTAATTGCTCTGCGCCAGCGGGATTCGGCCCTCCGCCGCGATCACCGGCGATGTCAGGCGAATCGGTCCCGGCGCCGCCGCCGCGTTTGCCACCACAAGGCTTGCCGAGGCCACCCATGCTATGGCGAGACAAGCCCAGAGGCGCACAAATCGCTCCGTACCCATTGCATTCAAGCCTCGATCCGGCTCATCTGTGAGCGGCCATATAACAAAATCCTTATATCCCGCCGCAGTCTTTCATGCTACGGGCCGCGCCATTTATTGGCGAGAACACCGATTGTCGCCACACCCAGCCTGAGGAATCCCGCTCTCAATGAATCCTTCGCGAGCCAGTTACCTGTTCACCAGCGAAAGCGTGTCCGAAGGCCATCCGGACAAGGTCGCCGACAGAATCTCGGACACGGTCGTTGACGCCTTCCTCGCCGCCGACCCGCAGGCGCGCGTGGCGTGCGAAACCCTGGTGACCACCAACCGCATCATCCTGGCCGGTGAAGTCCGCGGCCCGGCTGGCGTGGTCGAGAGCCTCGAGGAAAAGGTCCGCGCGGCCATCCGGGACATTGGCTACGAGCAGGAGGGGTTCCATTGGCGGGACGCCGACTACGCCTGCTACCTGCACAGCCAGTCTTCCGACATCGCCATGGGTGTCGATGCGGCCGGCAACAAGGACGAGGGCGCCGGCGACCAGGGCATCATGTTCGGCTACGCCACCAACGAAACCCCCGAGCTGATGCCGGCGACACTGCAGTATTCTCACAACATCCTTCGCGTGCTGGCCAAGGCCCGGCACGAGGATGCAAGCCTGGGACTTGAGCCGGACGCCAAGAGCCAGGTCACCCTGGCGTTCGAAAACGGCAAGCCGGTCCGCGCCGCCTCGATTGTTCTGTCGACCCAGCACCGTGCCGGCCTGACGCCGGCCGATATTGCCGAAATCGTCCGTCCCTACATCCTCAAGGTCCTGCCGGAGAACTTCGTCGATGCCGACACGCAGTGGCACATCAACCCGACCGGCAATTTCGTCATCGGCGGGCCGGACGGCGACACGGGTCTGACCGGCCGCAAGATCATCGTCGACACCTACGGCGGCGCGGCGCCACACGGCGGCGGCGCCTTTTCGGGCAAGGACCCGACCAAGGTGGACCGGTCGGCGGCCTACGCCTGCCGGTATCTTGCCAAGAACGTGGTGGCGGCGGGACTGGCGGCGAAGTGCACGATCCAGATCGGCTACGCGATCGGCGTCTCGCATCCGCTTAGCTTCTATGTGGATCTGCACGACAGCGGCCAGGTCGATCCCGCGCGTCTGGAAGCCATCCTGCCGCAGATGATCGGCGGTGCGACCCCTCGCGCCATCCGCGAGCACCTCGGCCTCAATCGGCCGATCTACGCCCGCACCGCGGCCTACGGCCATTTTGGCCGCGATCCGGATGCGGACGGCGGCTTCTCGTGGGAAAAGACCGATCTGGTCGAGGCCCTGCGCGGCGCGTTCTGACGCCGCGCGTTCTCAGCGGTGGATGTCGACGTCCCGCTGCCGCATCCGCGTCCGCACGGTGTAGACGCCATCGCCGCTGAGGATTCCGCCGCGGGCGAACAGCCGGCCGCCCTGCCAGTTCGACAGGCCGAGTTCCGGCCGATTGAAGGCATACTGACCGTCGACCCATCGGGTGAATCCGTCGCCGACGAAAGCGGCGTCGACGGATGCGTAGAAGCGCGCGTGCGAAGCGGTATCCTCGGCGATCAGCGACGCGACAAAGCGTGGACTATGCTGATTGAACAGGGCGATCGCCTCGTCGAGGTCGTCCACGACGACGAGTGTCGCCTCGGGAATGTCGTCCCATTCCCATTCGCGCCCCAGATCGAGACTATCGTGCGCCTCGACCGTAACCCCTTGAAATGGCGATAGCGTCCGCCCCGTCAGATGAAGGCGGGCGCCAAGGCCTCGACGCTCTCCGGCGCGCCTCAGGGCGTCAAGGAATAGCGGTTCCAGGTCCGCGAGGCGCTCGCGAACAATGCAGCAGACGTTGAGCGTGTTGCAGACCTTGCGGTCGAGCGAATGATAGACCGCCGCCGCGAACCTCGCCGCGTTCGCGCTTGCGTCGATCATCAGCCAGGCGCCGCCGGTTCCGTGCAGGCTGACGGGCGTGCCGGTCTGGCGAGCTACCGCGCCCAGCTGGGCGACCGCGGCGCCCGACCCACGCGCTACCGCCAGAGCCAGGCGCGGATCGGCGAACAGCGCCCACCCCGAGGCGTGCGCCGGGCTTTCGAGGAGTGTCACGGCGCCAGACGGCAGCCCCGAGGCGGCGAGGGCGGGGGTGAGCGCAAGAAGGGACATCGCCCGCGCCGTGCCCAGCGCGTCGGCTCCGATCCGGAAGACCACCGAATTGCCGCCCCGGATGACCCCGGCCGCGTCGGCGAAGACGTTCGGCCGCCCCTCGAACACGAATCCGACCACACCCAGTGGCGCGGTGACCTGTTCAACCATCCAACCATCATGTTCGACCGATTCGACCAGACGCTCGCGTCCCGGCGGAGCGTCGCGCCAGGCTCGCAGCCCGGCGACCATGTCCGCCCGCATTTTTTCATCGGCGATCAGCCGCGTCGTCGAGCGCCCCCGCGCGCGGGCTGATGAGACATCCTCGGCGTTGGCCGCGGCGATCGAATTCCAAACCGCATCGGATTCCAACAGGGCGGCGAAGCTGTCGAAGAAGCGGGTGATCTGCGGATCGCTGACCTTGGCAACCTGCGCGAAGCTGTCGACCGCGCGGGTCACCGCAGACGCCGCTAGCTCATGAACCGCTTGCGGTACATGCAGCAGGGCGCCGGTTTCCTGCACCACGATGAGCCGGTCGCCGGGCGCGAAGGCCGCGGCGATATCCGCCGGGACGCGCGTGACCTTGTCGCCGCCGTAGACGATCGCCATTCCAGGCGTGAGAGCTGTGAGACGGTTAGTCATGCGCGGGCTGTAGCCAAATCCCGCGCGCGCGCCCACTGAATCTTGCGGTGGCCGGGCTTGGCGAGCCTCGCCCGAACCGGTTACACCGGCTGCTTCGGAATCAGGAGCTCACCCATGAAAACCCGCGCCGCCGTTGCCTGGAAATCCGGCGAACCCCTGACGATCGAGACCGTCGACCTCGAAGGCCCCCGCGCGGGCGAGGTTCTGGTGGAGATGAAGGCGACGGGCATTTGCCATACAGACGAATTCACCCGCTCGGGCGGCGATCCCGAGGGCTTGTTTCCAGCTATCCTGGGCCATGAGGGCGCGGGCATCGTGCTGGAAGTTGGCGCGGGCGTCACGACGGTGAAGCCGGGCGATCACGTCATCCCGCTGTACACGCCGGAGTGCCGTCAGTGTAAGTCGTGCCTGTCGCGCCGCACCAACTTGTGCACCGCCATTCGAGGGACGCAGGGCCAGGGGCTAATGCCCGACGGCACCAGCCGCTTCTCGATCGGCGGCAAGCCGATCTTCCACTACATGGGCTGCTCGACCTTCGCCAATCACACCGTGCTGCCCGAGATCGCTCTGGCCAAGGTTCGCGAAGACGCCCCGTTCGACAAGATCTGCTATATCGGCTGCGGTGTGACTACAGGTGTCGGGGCGGCGATCTGGACGGCCAAGGTCTGGCCGGGCGCTAACGTCGCGGTGTTCGGGCTCGGCGGCATCGGGTTGAACGTTCTTCAGGGCGCGCGCATGGCCGGCGCCGACAAGATCATCGGCATCGATCTCAATCCGGCCCGCCTGGAAATGGCCCGAAAGTTCGGCATGACCCACTTCGTCAACCCCGACGAGATCGGCCGGGACAAGGTCGTGCAGGCGGTCATCGACCTGACCGGCGGGGGCGCGGACTTTTCCTTCGAGTGCATCGGCAATGTCCACACCATGCGCCAGGCGCTGGAGTGCTGCCATCGTGGCTGGGGCGAGAGCATCATCATCGGCGTCGCCGGCGCCGGCCAGGAAATCTCGACGCGACCCTTCCAGCTGGTCACTGGCCGGGTGTGGAAGGGCACGGCGTTCGGCGGTGCGCGCGGCCGCACCGATGTGCCGAAAATCGTCGACTGGTACATGGAAGGAAAGATCGAGATCGACAGCCTGATCACTCACATCCTTCCGCTGGAGGATATCAACAAGGGCTTCGATCTGATGCACGCCGGCGAGAGCATCCGCTCCGTCGTCGTCTTCTAGGCACGCTTTCATGTTCAGGCGGTGGCATGGTCTGGCGGTGGCGATGGCGAGCATCATTGTTTGCCAGTCCAGCGCCGGGGCCAGCCCGCGCGACGTCTTGTCCAGCGACATTCCGGACGACTTCAAGCTCAACGAGCGCGCCTACGACTATGTGAAGCGCGACGTGATGATCCCGATGCGGGATGGCGTGAAGCTGCACACGGTGATCGTGATCCCCAAGGGGCGCGCGCATTTGCCGATCCTGCTGGATCGGACGCCTTATGACGCCTCCAAGCTGACCGGCAAGACGATCAGTCCCCACATGGCGGCCATACTGCCCAGGGACTTCGCCGAACTGGCCGCGGCCGGCTACATCATTGTCGCCCAGGATGTTCGCGGCAAGTTCGGATCAGAGGGCGTCTACGTCAATGAGCGGCCTTTGCGCGGCCCGCTTAATACCGGTGACATCGATCACGCGACCGACGCCTGGGACACCATCGACTGGCTGGTAAAGAACGTCTCGCAGTCCAACGGCAAGGTCGGCATGATCGGGGTGTCGTATGACGGGATGATGGTGCTGATGGCGCTGTCGGATCCGCACCCGGCGCTGAAGGCCGCCGTTCCGATCAACCCCGTCGCCGACACCTGGCTGAACGACGACGACTTCCACGGCGGCGCGTTTCGCCTGATCGGCTTCGACTATTACTTCGAGCAGGACTCGGTGAAGGGCGACGGCGGCAACCTCGTTCGCGGCGGCATCGACGACTACGATGTATACCTCAAGGCGGGTTCGGCCTGGGATTTCGCCAGGGCCACCGGTGTCGACAAACTGCCGTTTCCAGCCCGCATGGCGCAACATCCGGCCTACGATGACTTCTGGAAGGCTCAGGCGCTTGAGACGATCCTGCCGCGCCATACCCTCACCGTGCCAACGCTCTACGTCGCGGGCCAATGGGACCAGGAGGACAGCTTCGGCGCCATCGGCGTCTATGCGGCGGCCCGCTCCAGCGATCCCGAGCATCATCGAGACTTTCTGGTCCTCGGTCCATGGAATCACGGCGGCAGCGAGGAGGATGGCTCAAAGCTGGGAGCGCTGACCTTCGACGGGGATACCGCGGAACATTTCCGCCAGAAGATCCTGCTGCCATTTCTCGACGCACGGCTGAAGGATAGCGGCCGCACATCGACCCTGGCGCCAGTGACCGTCTACGAGACCGGCGCCAACGCCTGGCGCACCTACGACAGCTGGCCGCGCAGCTGCGCCACCGGCTGCCCGGAAACCTCGCGCCAGCTTTGGCTGCAACCAGGGGGCGGTCTGGGGTTCGAGAAGCCGGGAGGCGCTGAGCACGGTGTCGACTATGTCTCCAATCCGGCCAAGCCCGTGCCCTACCGGTCCCGTCCGATCCGCCCGACCTATGTCGATGACTCGACCTGGGACCGGTGGCTGGTCGATGATCAGCGTGAGTTTTCGTCGAGGCCCGATGTCGTCAGCTGGACCAGCGATGTGCTCACCGATCCGGTGCGGATTGCCGGAGCGCCGGCCGTGCATCTGCGCGCGTCAACCTCCGGCGCCGACGCCGACTGGGTGGTCAAGCTGATCGACGTCTATCCGGATGAGGTCCCGATCGAACCCGCGCTGGGCGGCTATCAGCTGATGATCGCGGCTGACATCTTCCGCGGCCGCTATCGGGAGAGCTTCTCCGCCCCAAAACCGATCACGCCCGGCAAGGTGGAAACCTTCGCCTTCAATCTACCCAACGCCAGCCACGTCTTCCTGCCCGGACACCGCATTATGGTGCAGGTCCAGTCGAGCTGGTTCCCGCTCTACGACCGCAATCCGCAGACCTGGGTCGACAATATCTTTTTCGCGAAACCTGGCGACTATCGCTCCGCAACCGAGCATATCATCGATGCCGGATCGGACTCGACCTATCTGGATCTGCCGGTCGTCGCTGGCCCCTGAAGCCGGGACGCCGATCACTTCTCGGCCAAAAGCGTGTCGATCACCGCCTTCGCGTCTGCGCCCGACCAGTCGGCGCCGCCTTCCAGCCTCGCGCGTTCCACGCCCTTGCGGTCATAGAGGATGGTGGTGGGCATGCCCTCGGCGGGCGGCGTCAGGGCGAAGGCGATCGTGTAGGTGGGCTCGGTGTAGAACGTCAGCGGAGGATTGCGGCCGATGAACGCCTTGCCGGCTATCTCGTCCGCGCCTTTTCCAACGCTGATTGGTACGATGACTACGGCTTTGTCGCGGTAGGCGGCCGCGAGCCTGGCGAGACTGGGAATCTCGCCTTTGCACGGTGCGCACCAGTTGGCCCAGATGTTGACGAGCGTCACCTTGCCCTTGAATTCCGCCAGAGTGTGCGGCTTGCCGTCGGCGTCGGTGAACGTGGTCCCTGGCGCCGGCGCGGGAGAACTGCTGACCACGAGAGCGGCCATGGCGCCATGCGCGTTGGACTTCAGGTCACCCTTTGTGTTGGAACAGCCAGCTAGCATGTATAGAACCGCCGCTGCCCCGGCGAGGGCGATCGGACGTGCGCGCGAGACGCTGAGGGCTTTACTCATATGAGCAGTGACTCCAATGGTCGATGACACCGGGAAGGCCGGTCATTCTCTATGGGGCGGGCGGTTCTCCGCCAAGCCCGCTGACCTGATGCAGGCGATCAACGTTTCGATCGGCTTCGACAAACGGCTGTCTTCGGAAGATCTTGCCGGCTCACGCGCGCACGCCGCGATGCTGGCCGCCGCCGGGATCATCCCCGCCGCTGACGAGGCCGCCATCCAGGGCGGGCTCGACACGATCGATGGCGAAATATCGGCGGGGACATTCCCGTTCCGCGACGCCTTTGAGGACATTCATATGAATGTCGAGGCGCGGCTGTCCGAGCTGATCGGCCCCGCGTCTGGACGCTTGCATACCGCGCGGTCGCGAAACGATCAGGTCGCGCTCGACTTCCGACTCTGGGTACGCGCCGCATGCGACCGGACCGAGGCCCAGTTGCGGGGCTTGCAGGCGGCGCTTGTTGAAAAGGCGGATCGTCACGCCGGCACCCTGATGCCGGGCTTCACCCATCTGCAATCAGCCCAGCCGGTGACGTTTGGGCATCATCTGATGGCCTATGTCGAGATGTTCGGCCGCGACGCATCCCGTTTCCAAGACGCGCGCGCGCGCATGAACGAGTGCCCGCTCGGCGCCGCGGCGCTGGCGGGGACTTCCTTTCCGATCGACCGTGTAGCGACGGCTCGCGCGCTGGGCTTCGATCGTCCGACCGCCAATTCGCTCGACAGCGTCTCTGCCCGTGATTACGCGCAGGAGGCGCTGAGCGCGGCCACCATCTGCGCCACGCACCTTTCGCGGCTGGCCGAAGAGATCGTATTGTGGACCACGTCGCAGTTCGGTTTCGTCAAGTTGTCGGACGCCTACACTACCGGCTCGTCGATCATGCCGCAGAAGCGCAACGCCGACGCCGCCGAACTGGTCCGCGCCAAGGCGTCGCGCATCCTGGGCTCGCTGGTCAGCCTGAGCGGTGTGATGAAGGGATTGCCGCTGGCCTATGGCAAGGACATGCAGGAGGACAAGGTTCCGACCTTCGAGGCGTTCGACGCGCTGGGACTTTCCCTCGCCGCGATGACCGGGATGATCGATGACCTGGCAGCCCAGGAAGCTGCGATGGCCGCCGCCGCCGGCTCCGGCCATGCCACCGCGACGGACCTCGCCGATTGGCTGGTGCGCACGCTGGGAATGCCGTTCCGCGAGGCCCATCACGTTGCCGGCTCAGCCGTCAAACGCGCCGATGAACTGGACTGCGGCCTTGCCGATCTGGCGATTGCCGATCTTCAGCGCCTTGAACCGCGCATAACGATGGACATCTACGCAGTGCTGACGCCAGAAGCGTCGGTAGCGAGTCGGGATAGCTATGGCGGTACAGCGCCCGTCCGGGTTCGCGAACAGGTTTCGCGCTGGAAGGACCTCCTCAAATGAATGTTCCCGTTCCGACCGGCCGTTTCACCCTGGCCATGATCATCCTGGGCGCCATCGCCCTGAGCGGTTGCGGCAAGGTGGGAACCCTCGATCAGCCCGCCCCGCTGTACGGCGCCAAGGCCAAGGCGGACTATCAGGCCCGCAAGGCCGCCGAAGCCGCCGCCCAGGCGCAGAAAAAGGACGACGGCGAGCCGGAAGTCTTGCCGGACGTCAAATACGACCCCAACGCCGACCCCTCGTCGCAACGCTACCAGCCGATCCAGGGCACCAATCCCGCGCCGAACGCACCGGGACCGCCGGGCGCGCTGCCTGATCCCTTCAATCGCCCGGGATGAACCATTTCGAGTTGCGTGATGGCGGGCTGTACTGCGAGGGCGTGTCCCTCGTACGTCTTGCCGAGGCTGTCGGCACGCCGGCCTATGTCTATTCGACCGCGACACTGCAGCGGCACTATGCGGTATTCTCAGGCGCGCTGAAGTCTCACGCGTCGCTGGGCTCGCCGCTGGTCGCCTACGCGGTAAAGGCGAATTCGAACCTTTCCGTCCTGCGAACGCTGGCCGCGCTTGGCGCCGGGGCCGACACTGTTTCCGAGGGAGAGATTCGCCGGGCGATCGCCGCCGGCATTCCGCCCGATCGCATCGTCTTTTCTGGCGTGGGCAAGACCGCCGCCGAACTGGCCTACGCCATCGAGACGGGCGTGGCGCATATCAACGTCGAGTCGGAGCCGGAACTGGACCTGCTTGCCGCGATAGCCGCGGCGCACGGGGCGCGGCCCAGCGTGGTGATCCGCGTTAATCCAGATGTCGGCGCCGGCGGCCACGTAAAGATCTCCACGGGCAAGTCGGAGAGCAAGTTCGGAGTGTCGCTGGCTGAGGCCGAGCGTCTCTACGCCAAGGCGGCGACCCAGCCATCGCTGCGCGCGGTCGGCGTCGCCTGTCACATCGGCAGCCAGATCGTCGATCTTACCCCGCTTGAGTCGGCCTTTGGCCTGATGCGGGCCCTGGTCGGCCGTTTGCGGGCGAGCGGGTTATCCGTCGAACGGCTTGATCTGGGCGGCGGCCTGGGCGTCCCGTATTTCAACCAGCCAGATCCGCCGCCGCCGGAGGCGTTCGCGGCGATGGCGGCGCGGGCTGTCGGCGGACTCGACGTGCAACTCACCTTCGAGCCCGGACGCGTAATCGCGGCCAACGCCGGCGTGCTCCTCGCGCGGGTGCTGCATGTCAACGCGCGCCCGGACGGCCGGCGTTTCCTGGTGCTCGATGCGGCCATGAACGACCTCGTGCGGCCGGCGATGTACGATGCCTACCATGACATACGGCCGGTCGCGCCGCGCGATGGCGAGCCCCAGACATACGACGTTGTCGGTCCGGTCTGTGAGACCGGCGACACCTTCACCCGCGAGCGACTCTTGCCGCCCCTTGCTGCCGGCGATCTGGTCGCGTTCATGTCGGCGGGGGCCTACGGCGCCGTGATGTCGAGCGAATACAATACCCGCCCCCTGGTCCCCGAGGTGCTGGTCAACGGTGAAGCCTTCGCGGTGGTGCGTCCCCGACCGACCTATGATGAGATCCTGGCCCGCGAGCCCCTGGCTCCGTGGCTCGTCTCCCCGAAATCCTGATCAGCATCTGGCGCCGGTTTGGCAAAAATTGGTGGGCGAGAGAGTTTGTAAATAAATCGACCCCATCGAAGCTTTTTGAGTTTAGCGGCCCTTCTCCCCTTGCGGGAGAAGGTGGCCGAAGGCCGGATGAGGGGTCGCACAGAAGGCGCTGATTACCGTCAGCAGGTCATCCGGATATTCAGCGCGACCCCTCATCCGACCCGCGACGCGGGCCACCTTCTCCCGCAAGGGGAGAAGGATTCTTTGCACGATCATTTTGATTTTTTCACAAGTTCAGCCGCCCACGGTCCAAAGCCGCCGCACCAATAATTTGTTACCAGCCCGCGGACGATCGTTTGGTCAAAGAATCTGATGGCCCGGTCAGCCTTCTTTTCAGACCGATGGAGACGCGATATGAGCGACTCTATCGGGCCGACGCGGGCGCCCGAATCCAGACGGGTGTCCGTCCAAGTCCCGCTCCTTGACGGTCCCGCCGGTTGGCGGCGAAGGAGCGCGTGAGATGTCTCAATCCGACAACACTATTCCGGCGGTAAGCCCCAGCTTTGGTGAAGCGGCGCGGCTATGGCTGAAGGTCGGCCTGATCTCGTTTGGAGGACCCGCCGCGCAGATCTCGATCCTGCATGAGGAACTGGTCGAGCGCCGGCGGTGGGTGGATGAGCGAGGGTTCCTCACCGCGCTCAACTTCTGCATGTTGCTGCCGGGTCCCGAGGCGCAGCAGCTGGCGACCTATATGGGTCTGAAGCTGCACGGCTGGCGCGGCGCCCTCGTCGCGGGGGCGTTGTTTGTCCTGCCTGGCGCGGCGGTGCTGTTCGCGCTGGCCTGGCTGGCGGCGGCGCAAGGCTCGTGGCCGCCGCTGCAGGCGATGTTCAAGGGCATGCTGCCGATCGTCGTGGCCCTGATCGCCGTTGCGGTCGCGCGGATCGGCTCTCGCACACTGAAGTCGCCGGCCGCGTGGAGCCTGGCGCTCGCCGCCTTCATCGGTCTGGCGGTGCTGAAGATCGCCTTCCCCTGGATCGTCGCGGGCGCGCTCATGCTGGGGGTCGTTGCCGATCGCTTCGGTCTGACGATCGCTCCGCGGGCACACGCGGTGGATGGTGCGTCGGCGCAGCCTCCGGCCAACTGGCCGCGCATCGCCGCGCGCTTCGCCGGACTGACGGCTCTGTTCGCTTTGCTTTGGGCAGTTCCGGTAGGTCTCGCCCTGGCCGCCGCCGGGCCAAGGCCGTTCGCGGATGTGGCGATTTTCTTTACCCAGGCCGCGTTCGTCACCTTCGGCGGCGCCTATGCCGTATTGCCGTTCGTCGCTCAGGGCGCGGTCGAGCACTATGGCTGGCTGTCCAGGCCCGAGATGGTGCACGGCCTCGCGCTGGCCGAGACCACGCCCGGCCCGCTGATCCTCGTCACCCAGTATGTGGGCTTCTTCGCGGGCTGGAACGCGGCGCTTGCCGGGCACGCGGGCGGTCTCTCTCCACTGGCGGCGGGCGCCATCGCCGCCGCCCTGACGACCTGGGTGACCTTCCTGCCGTGCTTCTATTTCGTGTTGGTCGGCGCGCCACTGGTCGAGCGCCTGGCCGCCGATCGAAGGGCCCAGGCCGCGCTTTCCGCGGTGACGGCGGCGATCGTCGGAGTCATCGCCACCCTCGCGGTGCTGATTGCCGGCGAGGCCTTCCTGCCGCATGGCAAGCCGGATCCGCTGGCGGTGGTGATAGCGGTTGCCGCCTTTGTCGCGGCCAGGCAATTCAAGGTCGGCGCGGCCTGGCTCGTCGCCGCGGGAGCGATAACCGGACTGGCGCGGCTCTGGCTGCCGGGG
>JANXTX010000413.1 GCA_025352165.1 Caulobacteraceae bacterium
CGGTCCAAAAGAGCCTCAAATCGCATCCGTCGAATGCCCTCGTTGATCCGTGCCCGGTCCATCAGCTCTCCAATCCAGAGAGACATCAAAACCGGTCACTTCACGAGCTACAAACTCCGGACATTTCACGAGCTAACGACACTTGACATTATGTGCGTAGCGCACACAAATTTGCTCCGCAGCAACAAGGCACATGCATCCCTGGTACGGAGGACTCCATGAACGACACGTCCGCGACATCCCTGACGCGCGAGCACCAGGCCTTCTACGAACGGTTCAAATCCTTCTGGGCGGCGCCCACCGGTCCGCGCGTCGCGGAGCTGATCGCGCCTCACGCCACAATCCATTTCACTGGCGCCGGGACGTTTTCAGGCGCCGAATATATCAATGTGATGGCTGGAATTCTCGACTCGATGGTGGAATTCAAAGTCACGCCCCGCGACTGCGCCGGCGACGGAGAACGCCTCTACATCTTCTGGGAAGCGACCGCCCTGGTAGGCGAAGAGACCCGCACATGGGAGGGGGTCGATCGCATGCGCATCGCGGACGGCATGGCGATCGAGGAACATGTAATCTTCGACTCCGCCGTGCTGCAACCGGCGAGCTGAGGGGTAGCTGATCGTCGACGATAGCATTTGCCGACAGCGATTTATGATCAGTCACAGAACAACACTGCTAAATTGGTCGAGGCAGGAAGGTTTTCCCTTATTTGGGGAAAACGCCCGCTTAAGTCGGGCGCAGGGCTCGATCCATCCGCCGAAGCGCTGGCTTCCAGCCGGCATCTTTCTAAACTCCGTGAAGCTTGAGATTGGAATAAAAGCCGGCTCGAAGCCAGCGCTCCGGCGGTGAGGCGTGTGGCCAATCTAATAGGGCGAGCACCTACAGGTCGGCCGCTTTCGCAGTGGCAGGCTGAAATGAGCATCTGACCAACCGGGACTTGTGCCGGCCGGGCGCTGGCTTCATCCTTGGAGCAGGGTTGGCGCGGCGCCGGCGCCTGAAGCGGGAAATGGCATGTCTAATACCGGCGGCGGGTTCAGGATCGCAAAGCTGATTAGGCGTGGCGTGCTGTTCGCCGCGATCACCATCGCCGCGGGGACCGCGATTGCCGGTGGAGGACATCACGGGCTGGGACGACAGGGGCAGATAACGCCGCCTCAGCTCGCGGCTCCCGGCGCTGCAACCGCCGCGTCTCCGGCGCCGGACTGGGTCGCGCTGATCTACAACAAGATCCAGGATGAGAACGACAAGATCCTCAATGCGCAGGGCGAACTGGCCGATGCGCAGGATCGCACCACCAATCTGGCCGGATGGATGATCGGCATAGGCATGGTGCTTATCCTGCTGTTCGCCGGGATCCTGTTTTTCGCCTGGCGTACCGTGCGCGCCTCGACCGAGGCCGCCCGGGCATTGCCCGTTCTGGAACGGGCCTATGTGTTTCTGAGCAGGGACGTCGCCCTGCTGCCGCCGGAGTCCCTGGGGTCAAGCTCGGCCGTGCGGATGACATTCCGGGTTGGCTTCACAAACCATGGCAGGACGCCGGCGGTGGTCCGATGGGTCAATCTCAACCAGCAGTATCTCAGCGAACCGCCGGTCGGCGTTTACGAGGATCACGAGCGACACGGCGCCGGCGTCGTCATCGGTCCCGGGGACAGTCAGGTGTACAGCGAGCGCGAACTGGTCATACCGCGATCGGAATGGGAGAAGGCCGAGGCAGGGGATGGCGGGTTATTTCTACACGGCCGGGTGGTCTACGAAGACATATTCTCCGCCCAGCACGAGACCTATTTCTGCTGGCGCTACGACGTTGCGAGTCGCGCCTTCAGTGTTGTTGGATCGGAATCGTTGAATCGCCATGACTGAGGAAAAATCGCGGGATAGCCGCGCAGAGCAGGATGCCTCCGCGCTGATGTCCCGGCGGCGATTCATAGAGACAGGAACGGTCATGGCGGGGGC
Source organism: Caulobacteraceae bacterium (assembly GCA_025352165.1). Classification (GTDB taxonomy): domain Bacteria; phylum Pseudomonadota; class Alphaproteobacteria; order Caulobacterales; family Caulobacteraceae; genus Acaudatibacter. Next base: position 1,954 of record JANXTX010000413.1, read on the forward strand.
CGTCGCGACCGCATCGGCCTGGCCGGCGCATGGTGAAGGCCGTTGGACGCTGCCGCCGATTTCACCCGTGCGGATGGTCGAGAACGAATGGATCGCCCTTGCCGACGGCGAGCGGCTGGCGGTGCAGCTGTGGATTCCGCAAAACGCGTCGACAAAGCCGGTCCCGGTGGTGCTGGAATACATCCCCTATCGCAAGCGGGACGCCTATCGCGGCTATGACATGTACTGGGGGCAGCAGCTGGCGCAGTACGGCATCGCCTATGCCCGGCTAGACACGCGCGGGTCGGGGGATTCCTCGGGGGTGCTGACCGACGAATACCTGCCGCAGGAACATCGCGATGCTGTCGAGGCGATCGCCTGGCTGGCGAAACAGCCGTGGTGCAATGGCGCGGTCGGCATGCGCGGGGTTTCCTGGGGCGGTTTCAGCACCTTGCAGACCGCCGCGCTGGCCCCGCCGGCGCTGAAGGCGATCATGCCGATGTGCGCCACCGACATGCGGTATACCGACGACGCCCACTATATCGGCGGCGCGCTCGGGCTCACCGATCTGAAGTGGGCGGCCAGCTTCAAGGTGGTGATGGCCGCGCCGCCGGACCCCGAGATCACCGGCGCCGACTGGGAAAAGGCCTGGCGCCGGCGACTGGACGCCACGCCGCCGATCGCGGCGACCTGGCTCAACCATCAGCGCAATGACGACTACTGGCTGCAGGGATCGGTCGCGACCGACTACGGCGCCATTCGATGCCCGGTCTATGTCGTCGGCGGCCTGGTCGACGCCTACAGCAATCCGATCCCGCGCCTGCTGGCCGGGCTGAAGACGCCGCGCAAGGCGCTGATCGGCCCGTGGAAACACGGCTATCCTTCGCCGGCCTCGCCCGGCCCCGGCCTGGGCTGGGCCTATGAGGAAGTGCGCTGGTGGGATCACTGGCTGAATGGCGTCGACACCGGGATCATGGACGAGCCGATGGTGCGCGTGTTCATGCCCGACCGCACAGCCGCACAGACAGACGGCGGCGCAATTCCTGGACGTTGGATTGCCGAGAGCGCATGGCCGGCGCCGGACATCAGATCACAGACACTGCACCTGAACCCGGGCGGCAAACTTTCGAAAACCGCGGGGTCCGAGACCACGGCGCGCTATTTCGCGGACAAGGTGGTGGGCCTGACCAGGGCCGAATGGGTGCCGTTCGCGAAGTCTGAACTGCCCGCCGAGCAGACGCCGGACGATGACCTGTCACTGGTTTTCGACAGCGACGTGCTCGCGGCGCCGTTGGAAATTCTCGGCGCCCCCCGCGCGACGATCCGCGTCAGCGCCGATCAGCCGGTCGCCAAGCTGACGGTGCGCCTGACCGAGGTCACGCCGGACGGCAAGTCCTGGATGGTGAGCTACGGACTGCTCAACCTGACGCACCGCGACAGCCATGCCCATCCCGAACCGCTGCGGCCGGGACGCGCCTATGATGTGGAAATCCCGCTGAACTTCATCGCCCATCGCTTCCAAGCCGGATCGCGCGTCCGGGTCGCCCTGTCGGAAGGGTTCTGGCCGCTGGTGTGGCCGTCGCCGGCGATCCCGACGCTGCAGATTTCGCAGGGCGTTTCCCGACTGACGCTGCCGGTGCGGACGCCACCGACTAGCGAGGCGGCTTTCCCGATCCCGATCGCTCCAGTTCCGCCGCCGGGACCCGATGGCGGCCCGATCGTCAGCGTCACGGGCGATGCGAAAGGCGCGGTGACCTTCAACGCAGCCTGGCCGGAGAGCTCGGGCGTTATTGCGGACATCGGCACGAAACACACATCGTCCGGTCCGGACGCCGCGCTGTCGATCCACGCCGGCGATCCAAACAGCTGTGTCTGGCGGGTTACGCAAAGCGCCCGCTATCAGCGTAATGACTGGGATTGTGCTGTCGAGAGCCTGGTCGAACTGCGCTCGACACCCGGCGAGTTCATCCTGGTGGAAAAGCTCACCGCCCGCAAAGACGGCAATGTAATTTTCGAGCGCGAACATCCGGCAAGGATCGCCCGCGATCTGATGTAGCCGGGCGCACCGCTCGCGATGACTTTTTGCGATACGGCCATCGTTTTTATCGACTTGGCCGCTTGGCCGTTACGGACAAATCTTCGAGCCTTGGTCAATGCACCGGCGGGGGCGCGGCGACCCAATCCGATGGCCGATGGCTCCGGGCACGCTAATCCGGTTCCACGGCCCTGAACCAGGGGGCATGTGATCATGCTGATTCAACGTTTCATGGGGCGTCGCGCCCTGGCCTGTCTGTTGCTGGCGGCGGCCAGCCCGTTGGCCATGGCCACTCATTCCATGGCGGCAACGGCCGACAAGAACTCGACCGAGGTCGGCGAGGTGGTCGTCACCGCCAACCGGTCCGGCGCCGAATCCATCCAGCATGTGGCGATGGCGGTTTCGGCCGTCAGCCAGGAGACTCTGGACAGGCAGGGCACCAATACCGTGCTCGACCTGGAAAAGTATGCACCATCGCTGGTGGTGACCCAGAATGCGCCGGGATCGAACAAGTTTGACATGCGCGGCCTGTCGACCGGCGCCTATGCCTCTTCGGACACCTCCGACCGCTCGCTGGTCGCGGTCTATCTGGACGACACGCCGATTTCCGTTCAGGGCCAGACGCCGGATCTGCGGGTCTATGATCTCGACCGGGTCGAGGTTCTGCGCGGACCGCAAGGCACCCTTTACGGCGCCGGTTCGATGTCCGGCACTATCCGTTTCATCACCGCGAAACCGTCCAGCCATTCGATGTTCGGTTCGTTCGAGGCCAGCGGTTCGGGCACCGAGGGGGGCAATCCAAGCTACGACTATCGCGGCATGATCAACCTGCCGCTGATCAGCGACAAGCTGGCCCTGCGCGCCAGTTTCTATCAGGGCGAGGACGGCGGCTGGATCGACAACATCGGCCTGCGCAACAAGAAGGACGCCAACCTCAACCGCACCAGCCAGGCGCGGGTCGCGGTGCGCTGGACACCGACGGACCGGCTGACCGTCGACGCGAGCGTCACCTACGAGAAGAGCCGCGCCTATGGCCTGAACACCGGCTTCGATGGGCTGGCCGGGGAATCCGTGTCGACCAATGGCCCCGAGGGCACCCGAGACGACCTCCAGCTGTACAGCGTCGGCCTCGACTACGACCTCGGCTTCGCCGACCTGGTCTCGACCAGCTCCTACACCTGGCGGCGGATCGGTTTCCAGGCCAGCACCGAAGCGACCATCGGCTACTTCTTCCAGGACTACGGAACGGGCATTCCGCCGGGACCGGGCCACTATCCGCTGTATGAGGCGCCGACCAGCTACAATCAGGCGATCACCAACCTGATCCCGCCCGAGTACTACCAGATCACCAACAAGGTGCATGACTACATGCAGGAAGTCCGCCTTGTCTCGAAGAATGACGGCCCGGTGAAATGGACGGTTGGCGGCTTCTTCGAGCACCAGCGGCGCAATCTGTACCAGGACATCCCGGTGCCGGGCTTCGACACGCTGTCCTATCAGAACCTGTTCAACCCGCCGTGGAACACGCCCGACGGCCTGTACAATTCTAAGACCGTCGACGGCGCCTTCAACACAAACGACATCTTCTCGGGGCTGCAGGACGAGACGGAAACGCAGTTCGCGCTGTTCACGGACGATACCTGGCATGTGACCAAGCGGCTGGATATCACGGCAGGGGTTCGATACTTCAACTTCAAGGAGAACTACTATCTCTACGAAGGCGGCGTCTATGGCGTCGTCAACGATGTGCCGCTAACGCAAAACGCCAGACTTACCGCGAACGGCTTCAACCCACGCGGAAACATCTCGTATCATCTCAGTGATGACATTATGCTCTGGGGCGAGGTCGCCAAGGGCTTCCGCTACGGCGGCGCGAACCAGCCGGTGCCGCTCGGCACGTCCGGCATCGCCGGGCAGTGCACGCAGAACCTGGGCGCTTACGGCTACTCGTCCGCTCCGCTGACCTTCGGACCAGACCACCTGTGGAGCTATTCGATCGGTGAAAAGGTTCGCCTCGCCAATGGCAAGGTGACGCTGAATGCCGACGCCTATTATGTCGACTGGGGCGACGTACAGACCCGCCTGCTGCTGAACTGCTCGTATTTCTTTACCGACAACAAGGGCAAGATCCGCAGCGAGGGCGTCGAGGTGGAGTCCACCGCGCGGATCACTCCGGAGCTGACGATCTCGGGCAGCGTTTCGTACAATGACTCCCGGGCCAACGGCGACATCCCGACGGTGGGCGCGTTCAGCGGTGATCTGGCGCCCTATTCGCCGCGCTGGATCGCCGGCGTCTCCGCCTTCTACGACCGCAAAATCGACGAGGGCATGCTGCATCTGCAACTGAGCTATCAGTACCGCGGCGACGAACACACGACGTTCAACCCGCTGTCGACCACGATCGTGTCAGGCCAACTTGTCGCGAACGGACCCAGTCCCACGTTCGCGGTGATCCCAGCCTCGAACAATGTCGATGCGTCGGTCTCCTATGATATCGGCCGCTACGAATTCGGCGTCTTCGGCCAGAACCTGACTGACGGCGTGAAGATCACCGACATCGGCCGGGCGACCTACTTCGCGGTCTATCAGGCCGGCGACCGCGTCACCTATGCTCGCCCCCGCACCATCGGCGCGCGATTCAAGGTGAAATTCTAGAGGCGACGGCGGCGGCCGGACGGCGGGAAACGGAAAGCAAATCCATGCGCGCGCTTTTGCTCGCCCTGATTTTGCTGTCCGGACCGGCTGTCGCCCAGGTTCCCGCGAGCGTTGCGCGCATCGACGCCCCGGAACTGGCTCGCCTGGGACCGGACGCGGTGGGAATCCGGGCGCTGCATCTTGTCGGCCACAAGGCTGACGAACGCGATCTCGACGTCGAGGTCTGGTATCCGACCACCACCACGCCCGGCGCCGAGACGGTGGTCTATAGCGGCGCGTTGACTCCGGAACACGCCACCGACGAGCCGGCGCGGTTCAGCAATCCCGGCATCGCCGTGCTCGACGCAAAGCCGGCCACGGGCGGCCCGTATCCTCTGGTGGTTCTGTCGCACGGCCATAGCGGAACCCCGCAGGCGATGGCCTGGCTTGGCGAGAATCTCGCTTCGAAGGGCTATATCGTCGTCGGCCCTTACCACCGTGATCCACCGATCACCGACGCGGCGCAGTTCGCGATCGCGGTGAAATGGCGCCCGCTCGATCAGGCTTTCGCCGCGCGTTCCGTGCAAACCCTGGCGCGCGACAAGGCGTCGTGGCTCGCGGGCCTTGTCGACCCCGGCCGCGTGGCGCTGATCGGCTATTCGATGGGCGGTTATGGCGCCGTCTCGATTGCGGCCGGACGGGCAAAGGTCGAGGGCCTCAAGGCGGTGGTGGCGTTGTCACCTTGGGGCGGTCAGGCGAGGTATTCGGTGTGGTCGAAGCCTGAACTCGCGGCGATCACGACGCCGATGCTGATGATCGTCGGAGACCGCGACGATGTCGTCGGCTACGCTGATGGCGTGCGTTCGATCTATGAAAGCACAATCCACGCGCCGCGCTATCTGCTGGTTTTCGAGAACGCCGGCCACTCGATCGGCATGGGTCCGGCGTCGGCGGAAACCTACAAGACCCTGTGGGGACTGGACTATTTCGAGGATCCGGTCTGGCGCAAGGACCGGGTGATCGCCGTCAACCTGCAGATGATCACGGCGTTTCTCGACCTGACCCTGAAGGGCGATGCGAGCCGGGCGGCCTATCTTGATGTCGCGGTCAGCAAGGGAAACGACACGGTATGGCCGGATGGCGTGGGTTCGCAGGCCTATGGCGCCATCTCAACCGGAACGCCGCCGATCACGGTGTGGAAGGGTTTCCCGCGCCGCGGCGTCACAGGACTGGAGCTAAGGCATGACCTGCCGGCTGCGCGCGATCCCGCCCCTTGAACCGGCCTATGATCCAGGAGCGGAACTGTGCGATGACAGGATCGCCAAGGTCTTCGGCGTGAAACTTCACATAGTACCCGTAGCCATCCTCAATGACGCTGTCGTAGGGCGCGACCAGCCGGCCGGCCGCGATGTCGGCGGCGAACATGTCGATGTCGGCCAGGGCGACGCCTTCGCCAGCCATGGCGAACTCGACGGAAGAAATTGCGGTATCGAACGCGAGACCACGGTCGGTATCCACCTCCAGGCCGAGTTGGCGCAGATAGGCGGCCCACAACAGCGAGCGCGGTTCGCCCTCCAGTTTGACGTGCAGCAGTTCGTTGTCGGCCAGGAACCCGGTCAAGGACTTGCCCTTGTTGCGCGCCGCCAGCTCCGGCGAGCAGACCGGCGCAACTCGCACCATCCACAACAGGTCAGTCACCCGATCATCAACATTCGGCCGATCGAAGACCACCGCGACGTCGGGGTCCTCCGCCGGCAAACCGGTGACCGGCGAGCTGAACACGTCGAGCAGGATATCCGGATACTCTCGCCGGAAGTCGCGCAGCAGCGGCAGCGCCAGTTTCTGCAACAGCGACGGCGGAAAATGGATGCGCAGCGTGCGGGTCGACTTTGCTCCGTCGCGTACGGCGTTGATCGCCTGTTCGAGCCGGTCGAACGATTTGCGCACCACCGGCAACAGCGCTGCGCCGGCCAGGGTGAGCAGCAGGCCGTGGGGTCGCCGCTCGAGCAGCTGGCGGCCCAGCAGATCCTCGAGGCTGATGACATGGCGGCTGAGCGCGCTCTGCGACACATTCAGCGCCTGCGCGCCGGCGGTGAAACTCAGATGCTGCCCGACCGCATCGAACGCCCGCAACGCGTTCAGCGGCAGCCATCGGCGGTTGGTCAAATCGCGAATTCCTCTTGGACCGTGCGCCCTGCCTCCCGCCACGGGAGCCGCACAACGGTCAGAATAGCCCTATGAACAAATACTATTCCAATCCTTCCGCCCCGCCATGCGATCTAGGCGGCCTGAGCAAGGAGGTTGCGGGCTTGAATCTGGAAAAGATCGACGCGCTGCTGGCGCAGCGGGCGCCGGGACATGGACTGCCGCGCGAATTTTACACCGATCCGGCGATCTATGATTTCGACCTGACGGCGATCCATGCGCGCACCTGGCTGCTGGTCGGGTTTGATGTCGAACTGCCAAGACCGGGAAGCTATCTGTCGACGATGTACGGACGCTGGCCGATACTGATCACCCGCGACCGTTCGGGCAGGCTGGCCGCCTTCCACAATACCTGTCGGCATCGCGGCTCGCAGATCTGCGAGGTCGGACGCGGATCCGCGGCGCGTCTAGTGTGCCCGTACCATGCCTGGACGTATGAGCTGAACGGTGAGCTGGCCAGCGCGCCGCGCATGGGCGACGACTTCGACAGCGGCGAATATGGCCTGCTGCCGATCCACGTCGAAAGCCTGGAGGGCGCGATCTACATCTGCCTGGCAGAGACGCCGCCGCCATTCGATGAGTTCCGCGCCGCGTTCGCCCCGCTGTTGGCGCCGCACAAACTGCACGAGGCCAAGCTCGCTTTTGAGAGCACGCTGATCGAGAACGCCAACTGGAAGCTGGTGATGGAGAACGCCCGCGAGTGCTACCACTGCGCCCGTCGCCACCCGGAACTGGCGCGGACTTTCCCGGTCGGCGCGTCAGGCCATTTCGACTATGGCGAGGATATCAGCCTGGACCGCTTCAATGACCGAATGACCTCTCTCGGTCTGCCTGTCGGGCCGGTCGAAGGGAGCTGGTGGCAGTCGATGCGTTTCGCCCTCAACGAGGGGGCGGTTTCGATGACCACCGACGGCCAGCCGGTGGTTTCCAGACTGATGTGCGAGACCGGCGAAGGCGACATCGGCTCGCTGCGCTGGTCCAACGAGCCCGCCAGCTTCTGCCATGCCACCGGCGATCACCTGTTCATGTTCAGCGCCCAGCCTCTCGGCCCGCGCGAGACCATCGTGGTGGCGAAGTGGCTGGTGCACAAGGATGCCCAGGAAGGGGTCGACTACGACATCGACCAACTGTCGGACCTGTGGACCCGCACCAACCTGCAGGATCGCGACCTGGTGGAAAACAACCAGCGCGGCGTCGACTCGCCCGCATACGTCCCCGGTCCATATTCCCAGGAAGCCGAGGCGCTCGCGATCCGCTTCGTCGACTGGTACTGCGCCACCGCGCGCGACTACATCGGGAGCCGCTGAAGATGTCCCGCGAACTTGCCGCCGATCTGCATCCCGAAACCCTGACCATCGGCTTCGGCTACGACCCGGCCACGGCGCTCGGCTCGGCCAAGCCACCGCTCTACCTGACCTCGACCTATGTCTATCAGAGCGCGCAACAGGCCAAGGACATCCACCGCGCCTTCTTCGAGCGCAGCACAGACATCCCCGGGCTGGATGCCGCCTTCATCTATTCCAGGCTCAATCACCCCAATCTGGCGATGGTCGAGCGCCGCCTCGCCGCGCTGGACCGGGCGGAGGACGCCGCGGTGTTCGCCAGCGGCATGGCGGCCATCTCCGGACTGATGCTCTGCTTCCTGTCGCCGGGCGACACGCTGCTGTTCAACCGGCCCACCTACAGCGGCACCGACTGGATGCTGCACGATCATCTGCCGCGATTGGGAATCCAGGCGTTCGGATTTGGCGACGCCCTCGACGAGGCCGCGATCCGCGCGGCGGCCGAGCAGGCGATGGCGGCAGGGCCTGTCGGGCTGATCATGCTGGAGACGCCGGCCAATCCCACCGGCGTCATTGCCGACATCGCGCTGGCGGTACAGGTCGCCGACGAGATCGGTGAACGCCAGGGGCGGCGGCCGATCGTCAGCGTCGACAATACCTTCCTGGGACCGTTCCTGCAGTCGCCGCTCAATCTGGGCGCGGACCTCTGCATCACCTCCCTGACCAAGTACTGCGCGGGCCATAGCGACCTGCTGGCCGGGGGCGTCAGCGGGGCCAAGAGGTTGATCGACCGCCTGAAACAACAGCGGACGTTCTTCGGCAGCATGCTGAACGCCCATGACTGCTGGCTGCTGTTGCGGTCATTCGAGACGCTGCATCTGCGCACCGAGCGGGCCTGCCAGAACGCCCTCGCGCTGGCGACCTACCTGCGGGAACACCCCAAGGTGGGGTCCGTCACCTACCTGGGTTTCCTGCAATCGGACGGGCCAGGCAGAGCGGTGTTCGAGCGGCAGTGCCGCGGGGCCGGTTCGACCTTCTCGTTCGAGATCAAAGGTGGCGAGGCCGAGTGTTTCCGCTTCCTGGATGCGCTGAAGGTGCTGCTTATGGCGGTCAGTCTCGGTGGGGCGGAGACCCTGATCTGCCATTCGGCGACCACCACACACTTTTCCGTGCCCGCCGAACGCCGTCGTCAGGCCGGAATCGGCGACGGGACGATGCGCCTGTCGGTGGGGCTCGAACACGTCGACGACCTGATCGGCGATCTCGCACAGGCATTGGAGGCCGCTTGATGTCCGGCGAAAGCACGCGCGATATATTCTCCATCGAGGGCAAGTTTCCCGCGCCCACAGAGCACTTCCAGGTCGTCGTCATCGGCGCCGGCCCCGCCGGCGTGGCTGCTGCCATCAGGGCGGCGCAGGCCGGCGAGCAGGTCTTGATGATCGATGAGAACCCGGTCCCGGCCGCATTGATGGCGACCGACGTTCCGCACTTCTATGGCCAGCGGATGACCGGGGCGGTGCAGTCGAGCGCGCGCATGGTCGAGCAGGTTTTCGCGGCGACGCCCGGTCTCGAAGAGGCGTTCGAGCTGGGTGTCGACGTCCGTCTCGGCGTCAGCGCCTGGGGCGTATACGTCAATGGACCCGGCCTGCACTCCCTGCCCGCGCCGATCGTCGGACTGGCGGACGAGGAGAGGTCGTGGACCTGCGGCTTCGATAAGCTGATCGTCGCCGCCGGCGCGCGGGACCTGGCGCTGGCCTTCCCCGGCTGGGACCAACCCGGCGTGATGGGGGCCAATGCGTTGAACGCGCTGCTGACCCGCTATGACGCCTTTGCAGGACGGCGCGTGGTCATTCTCGGCACCGGGGACCTGGCCCTGGCCACGGCGCGGATGGCCTATGGCCGCGGGGTCGACATCGCCGCGATGGTCGAGGTCCGCGACCGGCCGCAGGGCCGGCCTGAGCAGGTCGACGCCATCGCCTCGCTCGGTGTGCCAATCCTGACCTCGCACGTGATTTCGCGGGCGAGCGGCGGACTGGACGGCGTGGAGTCGGTGACGCTGGCCCCGCTGGGCGGAGGAGAACCTATCACGATCGAGTGCGACACCGTCTGTCTGGCGGTCGGGCTCGTGCCGATGATCGAACTGCTGGATGTGGCGGGCGTGGCGCGCACCTTCGATCCGGATCGCGGCGGTCATGTGCCGATCGTCGGCGATGACGACGAGACATCCGTTTCGAATATTTTCGCGGTCGGCGACTGCGCCGGCATGGACGACCCGGGCGGCGCCGCCTATCGCGTCGACTGGTTCCGGGCGCTGCTCGGCCAGGGCGACGGCTCCCTGAAGATCTGTCAGTGCGAGGAGGTTGATCGCGCCGCCTTGCGCGGCGTACAGCCGCCGACCTATCTGGGCGAGCCGCCTCCGGCAATGGCGCGCCGCGATCTCAAGGGCTTGCTCAAGGACGGACCGCCGAACCAGGATCAGATCAAGCGCCTGACCCGCGCCGGCATGGGAGTCTGTCAGGGCCGCCGCTGCCGCGAGCAGGTGGCGATGCTGCTGCAGGAAGAATCCGGCTGGGAGGTTCCACTCACCGGATATCGGGCGCCAGTCCGTCCGCTGCCGCTGAAGATCATCGCCGCCGCCGACGAAGCCGGGACGATGAGCGAGAACTGGGACCTGTGGCTCGGCAGCGAAGAGCAGTGGAAGCCCTATCATCACATTCCCGACACTCCGGCCGACGCTGAGCACGCCCGCGTTTCCGCGCGCCGCGCTCCCCTGAAAACAGGCGCCGGCGTCGTGGTGATCGGCGGCGGGGTCACCGGGCTTTCGACCGCCTGGTGGCTGGCGCGGTCAGGGGTCGACGTGCTGGTGCTCGACAAGGGCGTCATCGGCCTGGAGGCGTCCGGCCGTAACGGCGGCGGCGCGTCGCACTATCACAGCCCGCTGTTCCACGAGGAGCAACGCCTTTGGCCGATGATGGACGACCTGCTAGGCTATCCTACCGAGTACCAGCGCGAGCGGATCATCTTCGCCACCAACCAGAAGCACCTCGACGACTACCGTTACATGGCCGCGATGGGCCGCGAGCTGGGCTATCGGGTCAGCGATCTCGACGCGAAACAGGTGCGCGAGGCGGTTCCGCTGGCCGGTGACACTGTCCTGGCCGGCATCCACCTGCACTACGGCGGCCATGCCAATCCCCAGCGCACCGTGCAAGCCTACGCCTGGGCGCTGCAGGACCTCGGCGGACGCATCCTGCAGCATGCGCGGGTCACCGATATCATCATGCAGGGCGGACGGGTGAGCGAGGTCGTAACCACGCGCGGGCGCTTCGGCCTGGATGCGCTGGTCGTGGCGGCGGGACCTCAGACCGGCATGATGCTGGACAAGATAGGCCAGAAGCTGCCGCTCGCGCCGTTGCGCGCGGAGATGATCGTCACCGAACCGGCGCCGCTGATGAAGATCAACGGGGTCGACGGCAACGGCCTCTATGGCCGCCAGACCCTGCGCGGCAATCTCGCCTATGGCGGTGGACCTCATGAATGGCTGGACCTCGACGAGACCGGCCCCGCCGCCCGCCCCTCCACGCCGCTATCGCGCAACCTCGCCAAACGCGTCGCCGAACTGCTGCCCAGGGGCGCGCACCTGCGGGTGATCCGCAGCTGGGCCGGCGTGGTCGAGAACACCCCCGACGGGCGCCCCGTGCTCGACCGCCTGAACGATCCCGACAACGTTACTGTCGCCACCATGTCCGGCGTCGGCTTCGGCCTGTCCCCAGCGACCGGTCACGCGGTTCGCGACCTGGTGATGGACGGCGTCTGCTCGTTCGCCGACCTCTCGAAGCTGCGCTTCGACCGCTTCGGCAACCTGCCGGACGACTGGCGGGCGCGTCGGGGCTGGGATCAGCTGCCGGGAACGTAGTTTCCCGCGCGCCTCTTCTGGACGCGCCGCGCGACACAGCCCAAGCTTGACGGCGCTGATCCCGTGCGAGGAGGCCGCTCGATGACCGAAGACACGCCCGTTGCGGCGCCGCGCCGTCGGTTCGTTGATGTGTTGCGTTCGCTCGGCCGGCCGAAGGTCGGTTTGATGCTGGTGCTGGGCTTCTCGTCCGGACTGCCGTTCATGTTGATCGGCAACACGCTCGGCCTGTGGCTGGCGGAGGACGGGGTCAAGCTGGCGCTGATCGGGTTCCTGTCGTGGATCACACTGACCTATTCGGTGAAGTTTCTGTGGGGCGCCGTGGTCGACCGGTTCAAAGCCCCGCTGGTCGGGTTCCTGGGTCGCAGGCGCGGTTGGATGGTCGTCACGCAGGTCGGCGTCGGCGTCGGGCTCGTCGGCATGTCCATGGCCGATCCCCGGTCTCATCTGGCCTGGCTGACGGCCTTCGGCCTGTTCACCGGTGTGTTCGCGGCGGCTCAGGACACGGTGATCGACGCCTGGCGGATCGAGGCGGCGGCGGATGCCGATGAGCTCGGACTGCTGACCTCGGCCTATTCGCTCGGCTACCGCGCCGCCCTGATCGCCACCGAGGCGCTTATCCTGCTGCTGGCGACCGCGATCGGTTGGCCGATTTCCTACGCCATCTACGGAGGGCTGATGCTGGTTGGCCTCGGCGCCGCGCTGATGGCCCGCGAACCAACGAGCGCGGATGCGGTGATGGAGGCCATTGCCCGCGAAGCCAACCGCCATCCCGCGCTCGGCTTCTACGACGCGGTGGTCGGACCCTTCATCGTCTTCTTCAGGACCCACGGCTGGGCCATGGCGGCGCTGATGCTGGGGATGATCACATTCTACCATCTGTGCGACTACATGCGCGGGCCGATGAGCAACCCCTACTATCACGCGCTCGGCATCTCGCTGCCGACCATCGCCGGTGTCAGAGCGACGATTGGTCTTGGCGGATCGATCGTCGGCATCACTCTGGGGGGCATTTCCTCGATGCGCCTGGGCAACCGCCGGACGCTGGTCCTCGGCGCCATCCTGCAACCCATTGCCGTAGCAGCCTTCGCCACCCTCGGCTGGCATGGCGGCGACTTCCCGTTGATAGTGGTCGGCGGCGCCCACCTCACCGCGTTCGAGGCGATCATGGCTTTCGACGCCTTCGCCATCGCCTATTCGGGAGTCGGGCTGATCGCCTACATGTCGACGCTGACCAGCCTCGGCTATACGGCGACGCAATATGCGCTGCTCACCTCCGCCCTGACCTGGACCGGCAAGACGCTGAAGGGATTCTCGGGGGCGCTGGTCGAATACCTCGAGCACGGCAGGTCGCTGCTCGAAGCCTATTCGCTGTTCTATGTCTACAGCGCGGCGCTCGG
>JANXTX010000011.1 GCA_025352165.1 Caulobacteraceae bacterium
ATCCGAACCATCACCGCCTATCTGGTCTTCCCAGACTGGAAGACATTCATGAAAACCCTCATCGACTCAAAACCACCACCAGAAATCGAAGCCCAGATAAGTCGGTGATTTTTCAGTCGGAGAGCCATTTAGAATTGCTGCAACTGTTCCAGGAACTGGCGGCGGCGAGCGCGGCGTGTTGCGGCGACTATCAATGGGCTCAGGTCAGGCGGCCTCCTGGAGCCATTCCCTGAATGCCGACATCGCCGCCGTCTCCGGGCGTGTTTTCAGGCGGGTAAGCCAATAGCGGCCGGTAGCAACCCCGATGTCGAACGGCTGCACCAGTCGACCGCTGGCCAGGTCTTGCTCGAACAGCCGAACGGGCAACAGCGCGATCCCCGCGCCGCCCGCCGCCGCGGCCGCCATGGTTGTCGAGGCGTCGAAGATCGGTCCACGGATCGGCGGCGCGACCGCTCCCGCCGCCTCGAACCAAAGCTTCCATTCATCGGGCCGGTAAGATCGCAGCAGCACTTCGCGCGTGAGATCGGCCGACGTGACCAGCCGGCGCGCAATGCCGGGTGCGCAAAGCGGCGACATCGGCGCATCGAGAACCGCGGTGGCGTCGGTTCCATGCCAGGCGCCGTCGCCGAACCTGATGGCGAGGTCGAGGCCGTCGCCGGCGAGGTCCACACGATTGTTGTTGGTCATGATCCGCAGGTCGATGCCAGGATGCCGCGCCGTGAACGCCGGCAAACGCGGCAACAGCCATCCGGTGGCGAATGTCCCGACCACTCCGACATTGACGATCTCGCGCGGTCGCCCCGCGGCGAACCGCTCCAGTGTCGCATCCATGCGATCGAAAGCGTCGTTCAGCATCGGAACCAGTGCGGCGCCCTCATCCGTCAGGGCGAGACCGCGCGGAAGCCTGCGGAAAAGCGCCACCCCCAGTTGCGTTTCGAGCGCCTTGATCTGATGGCTGACCGCCGCCTGGGTGACGTGAAGCTCGAGCGCCGCGCGGGTTACATTGAGGCGCCGCGCGGCAGCCTCGAACGCCCGCAACGCGTTGAGGGGAATGTGCGATCTATCCATGGAGATACATTAGATAAATTTATGTCTAATGCCAAAATTGATAGTTTGTTGTTTGACGCTCGCTTGGCCAACCTAGCGCTCCGCGCCATTTTCTCCAGCAGGAATTCCGCGGTCGATGGTGGAGCGTAGCCGGACAGATATGAGGAAAAACGATGGATATGAGCTGGACCCGCCTGCGCACCACCGTGTTCATCGCCGCCGTCGGCTGGTGCTGGGCGGCGATATCATTGACCGCCGAGCCGCGGCCCGAGTGGTCGCGGCCGGTCAAACCTTTCCGCGTTGCGCCCGGCATCTACTACGTCGGCACAAAGGGGCTGTCGGCCTATCTGATCGGGTCCGGACGGGGCGCGATACTGCTGGAGGGGACAACCGCCGAAAACGCGACGCTCATCGAACGGAACATCGAGGTGGTCGGCGTTCCGCTCAAACGGGTAAGGCTGATCGTCAGCGATCACGCCCACTATGATCACGTTGGCGGTATCGCACGCATCAAGCGGGACACCGGCGCCGCTTTCGACGCGAGCGCCGGAGATGCGCCGGCCCTACGAAGTGGCATGCCGCGCGGCGACACCGAATATGAACCAACCGGATTCCCACCGGTCGAAATCGACCACGTTATTCATGACGGCGAGACCGTCAGCGTCGGCGATGTCAGCCTCACCGCGCATCTGACACCCGGGCATACGCCTGGCTGCACCAGCTGGAGCACCACCGTGCGAGACGCCGGCCGAAGCCTTCACGTGCTGTTCCTGTGCAGCCTGACTGTCGTCGGCAACGTCCTGGTCGGCAACCGGGCCTATCCGACCATCGCCACGGACTACGAACGGACTTTCGCCAAGCTGTCGACGATGCAGGCCGACATTGTCCTGACCAGCCACCCGGAGATGGCCGATGTGCTCGAACGCGAGGCGCGCGTCCGCGCCGGCGACGCGAACGCCTTCATCGACCCCGCAGCCCTGCAGGCGATTGTCGCCACGTGGAAGGCTCACTTCGAGCACGAGTTGGTCAGGGCCAGGCGCATGGTCGGGGTTGGTGATATGCATTGATTGCGCGATGCATCGAAGCTCTTGCCGTCCAAAGCTCCGATGACCGTTAGCATCCCAATCTGGATTTCCCTCATCGAAGGCCTAAGCCCACCGAATTAACGGTGAATCAACGATGCAAGCCCGGCTCACCGCTACGCGCCATTTCCCCTCTCGCACGCTTCGGCTACCCTGACCCGATGACTCGCCGACCCGTTCCCTTCGACCTTGGTCCCGTTCACTTCGTCGGTATCGGCGGTATCGGCATGAGCGGCATCGCCGAGATAATGCTGCGGCTGGGCTATACCGTGCAGGGCTCCGATGCGCGGGCCGGCCCCAACACTCAGCGCCTGGAAGGCCTCGGCGCAAAGGTCTTCATCGGTCACGATGCATCCAATATCCAGGGCGCCTCGGCGATCGTCTATTCCAGCGCCATCAAGATGGACAATGCGGAAATGGCCGCCGGGCGCGAGCGACGCATTCCCCTGGTGCGCCGGGCCGAAATGCTGGCCGAGCTCATGCGACTGCGGTTTTCCGTCGCCGTTGCCGGCGCGCACGGTAAGACCACCACCACCTCGATGGTCGCCGCGTTGCTGGACGCCGGCGGCCTCGACCCGACCGTCGTCAATGGCGGCATCATCAATGCCTATGGGGCTAACGCCAAGGTCGGCGAGGGCGAATGGATCGTTGTTGAAGCCGACGAGAGCGACGGTACGTTCCTCAAGTTGCCGCGCACCGTTGCGGTGGTCACCAACATCGACCCCGAGCATCTCGATCATTACGGCGACTTCGTCACCCTGAAGGCGGCCTTCCGCGACTTCGTGCAGGACATCCCGTTCTTTGGCTTTGCGGCGGTCTGTATTGACGATCCCGACGTGCAGGAAATGGCGGCCAAGGTCGAGAACCGCCGTTTGATCACCTACGGCACCAATCCGCAGGCCGACCTGCGCGCTGTCGACATCGCAATGGGACCGGACGGCGCGGTGTTCGATGTTCGCGTGCAGATAGGCGATGGCCCGGCCAGCCGGATCGCCGGCCTGACCCTGCCGATGGTCGGGCGGCACAATGTGCTCAATGCTCTGGCGGCGATCGCCGTGGCGCGTGAACTGGGCGTCAGCGAGGCGGCGATCCGCGAGGGTCTGGCCAGCTTCGGTGGCGTGCGCCGGCGTTTCACCACGGTGGGCGTGGCGCGGGGGGTGCGGATCATTGACGACTACGGTCACCACCCCACCGAGATCGCCAGCGTCCTCGCCGCCGCCCGCGCCGTCACCTCTGGTTCGGTGATCGCGGTGGTTCAGCCGCATCGCTATTCCCGACTGCGCGATCTGTTCGAGGAGTTCTGCCGCTGTTTCAATGACGCCGAAACGGTTATCGTCGCCAATGTCTATCCTGCGGGCGAGGCGCCCATTTCCGGCTTCGACCGCGACAGCCTGGCCCGCGGTCTGCGCCGTCACGGCCACCGGCGGGTGCTAACGCTGGATGATCCAGCCCAACTGCCAGATCTGATCGCGGCCGAAGCCCAGCCCGGCGATCTGGTGGTGTTCCTGGGGGCCGGCGACATCACCTCCTGGGCCTATGCGCTGCCCGCGAAACTGGAGGCCGCCCAGGCATGACCTGGCGCGATGGGCTACCGCCGGTTGGCGGCAGGCTGCTGTTCGATGAGCCGCTGGCGCCATTCACCTGGCTTCGCGTCGGCGGCCCGGCAGACGTGCTGTTCCTGCCGGCGGATAGTCGAGACCTTGGCGATTTCCTGCGTCAGGTTCCCGATGACATTCCACGAACCGTACTCGGCGTGGGATCGAATGTTATTATTCGCGACGGAGGGGTCGAAGGCATAGTGATCCGGCTTGCAGGTCGCGCATTCGCCGAGGTCCATGTCGAAGCCGACGAATGCAGGGTGATTGCCGGTTCTGGCGCGCTGGATGCAATGGTCGCCCGCGCCGCCGCCGATGCGGGCATTGCGGGCCTGGAGTTTCTGGCCGGCATTCCAGGGACGATCGGCGGCGCTCTCACAATGAATGCCGGCTGCTATGGTCGCGAGATTAAGGATGTCCTGGTGGCCGCTTCGGCCGATGATATCACCGGGGAAACGCGCGTCTTTGAACTCGAAGACTTTGGGTTCTCCTATCGAACGAGCCAGGTCGGCCCGGGCATTGTATGGGATCAGGCGATCTTCCAGGGCCAGCCTGACAATCCCGCGGCAATCAAGGCCCGGATCGCCGAGATCACCTCCCGTCGCGAGGCTAGCCAGCCAATCCGCGAGAAGACGGGTGGCTCGACGTTTCGCAATCCTCCAGGCGACTCTGCCTGGCGCCTGGTCGACGCCGCCGGATGGCGGGGCAAGCCATTCGGCGGGGCGATGTTCTCTCCTCTGCACGCCAATTTCCTGATCAACACCGGGACCGCGACCGCGGCCGATCTTGAAGGGCTGGGCGAAGCCGTTCGCGCCGACGTAGCGGCAAAATTCGGCGTTACGCTCGAATGGGAGATCAAACGAATTGGCCGGAAATTACCCGGCCTCAGACTATGATGGGCCCCACGCCAGTGTAGTTGCCGGGGCATAAGGCGGCACAGGTATCGAGCGGCATGTTCTTATCCGCGTCCGTGTGGATCCACTGCTGGCCGGCCCCCGCCATCGAATGGCCGTGCAAGGCCGAGTGTTCGACGAACCAATAGACGCGCGCGCCGTCGTCGACGCCGTAGACGATCGTCTTGCCACAGGTGGTTATATAGTCACCGACCTTCGGCTTCGAGCCGTCGTCCGTGGTCGGCTCAGAGCTGCCGGCAATGGCCGCGGCGATACCGCCACCCATAACTGCGCCGATAACCGTGATCGCGGCCGCAACCACCGCTGCGATGAGACACGCCAGCAAAAGGCACAGGGGATAGAGTGGACCGCTTGCGACACAGCCGATCGCCGCCCCGATAGCTATGCCCACGGCGACACCAACCGCGCCTAGGATCACCGCCCCGATGACGGCGCCCAGCCCGGCCGCACAAACGGCATTGCTCTTGAAATAGCAGTGAATTACCGGGGAATCATCGGTCCCATTGACATGGATGTATGCAGCCCCCTGCTGGATCAATGGCCAGTATTGGCATTGGGTGACCACGCTGACCATGTCGTGCTGCGCGGCAAAGGGAAAGAATGTGCCGGCCGCATCCGAGAAGGCTTCCTGGATATCGTCTATGACACCGGCGGAACAGGTCTCTTCGCCATCAGGATTGCTGAGGCAACGATCGTACCAGAAAGCCGCGACGGTAAGAATTGTCGCGGCGGCGGCGGCTACCGCGCTCAGCCCGATCACCCAGACGCCGGCGCCCGTGGTTCCCAGTATCGGTAGAGGCGACGTGTTGTCCAAGGCGTCGGTAATTTTTCCGATGATTGTGATGAGTGTGCTCAGGATGCCATAGATCGCAAGCGTCGTAGTGACGATCGAGCCTGTGTTGGCGCCTGTGGGGCCGATCGGCGGGTGCGGAGGACAATCGGTCATCCGCGTCGCTCCAACGGTTTTGTTTGCGAGGGCGAACAGAGGCGGCACAGGATTGCGCCGACCAATATACCGACCAGTATCCCGAGCGCGGGCGCAAGCACGGCCTGGCGTACGAGATTGTTAATCCACACCGTCAGAATGGCCGTAAGCAAGGCGTTTATTGCGGCAGCTGCCGCGATCTGCGCGACGCCATAACGCATCCATACGCCCAGCAAGACCACGACAACGATCCAGCCGAGAACTGCGAGCAGAAGGCCCGTCAGGATAATAGCGGTGGAGCTTAGCCCTGGCGGAGGAATGACGTCGAGAGTCAGGCCCAGGAACGCGCCCGCGGTCACGCCGACCAGCGCCCCGACAAGCGAGCAGAATGGCAACCTTGCAAACAACCATTGGCCAATGAGTACGAAGGCGCCCATCAGTCGTTCACAAACACGGCAAGGGTGACACCGCCGATCAATCCACCATCAGCACCGCTGGCCGTCACAGTTACATATTCGGTAGTATTATGCAGGTCACCGGGCACGGTGACCGAGAGGGCGGCGTTGAAATGCTCGAACGGGGCAAGAACGTAGGTAGCGGGCGAGACCGATGCAGCCAGCGAATTTGAGAAGATACGAAGATTGATCGCCTGCGTCGCACTCGTGGGGTTGGCGACGGGAAACAGGCTCGTGATATGGCGACCGGCGGACGCAGTGTCGACCCCGGTGATTGCCTGGGCGCCTCGGCTGTTGATCGCCACTGCGTCATTGGGGTGATAAAGTTCGACAAAGGCCCCAATGCTCTGTTCGCCGTGCAAGGCTGCTTGGGTCAACGGGAAATTCAAGGTCGCCGACGCCGAGGGGCCGAGCGTGATGAGTTGGTTGGCCAGCGGCGTCCGGACCATGCCAATGCCGAACGCGGACAAGGCGACCTGTACCTGAGTGTTTACCGCGGCCACGCTCGCCGAGAGATTTCGCACGGTAACTTGGAGCTCGGGATTTAGCCGCCAAGGGACGTCGTTGTTGGTAACGATGTCGGGACTGTCCCATGTCGGAATCTGGCCCAGCGCGAGAATTTGATCCTGGCTATATATGGCCGGGTCGGGTCGATCCGGCGGGTTCGCGAGCGTCAAGCAACAGCTCCCGCGCGCAGGCCGGCGTAGGGGACGACAATTGAAAATACCTATCCTTGATTCCGCTAGTCCGACCACGTTGCCAATACCTATTCCCCAAGTGAATCGGTAATGCTGAAATGCCGATGACATAAAGACACAATGTCGTGATCCAGTTTGAGTAAACGATTGGCAGGTCAACTCAATTTGTCGCGAATGGCCATCCCGGTCGCCAACTTCCTGATCAACATCCGGGCCGCGACTACGGCCGATCTTGAAGGGCAGGGCGAAGCGGTCATGCCCAATGTCATGCTTAAGTTCGGCGCCGTGCTCGCTTGGGAGATCAAGCGTGTTGGTTGAAACCCAAAGACGCCAACGGGTTACCGATCTCTTCTTCCTCTTGAGACCTCCGCAGAAGGCGGTCTCCCCGCCCGGACCGCTGGATTCCAGCCGGCAGCTTTGTTCTGCTGCATGCGCCGGAGCATAGGAAGAAAAAGGGCTGCGCCGTTTGCATGCTGGAAGTCAGCTGTCCGGCGGAGAGGCAATGCCCGGTTCAGAGCTTTTGCAGAGGTCTCCTCCGAGAGAACAGTAGGCCTTAACAGCGCGGGCCGATTCAGTTCACAAGGTCTTCTTTCGGAAACCGTAAGCGATTTTAGGAAACGCCATGAGTCTACCCCTCGCCGGCCGCAACATCGCCGTGCTGATGGGCGGATTGTCGGCGGAACGGGACGTTAGTCTGACGTCGGGGCGTGCTTGCGCCGATGCGCTGGAACGACTGGGCGCCAGGGTCAGCCGGGTCGACGCCGGACGTGACCTCGCACAGGTCCTGGCGACGCTGAAACCCGATGTCTGCTTCAATGCGCTGCACGGGGCCTGGGGCGAGGATGGCTGCGTCCAGGGCGTGCTGGAGACGCTTGGCATTGCCTATACCCATTCGGGCGTGCTCGCGTCAGCTCTCGCGATGGACAAGGCGAAGGCCAAGGCCGTGCTGGCTGCAGCCGGAGTGCGAGTTCCGGGAGGCGGACTCTACGATCGTTTCGAAGCTGCCCGGTCGCACGTCATGGCGCCCCCTTATGTGGTCAAGCCGAATGCCCAGGGCTCGTCGGTCGGCGTGTTCCGGGTGTTCGAAGGCGCCAACGCTCCGCCGCGGGAACTGGCTTCACCCGACTGGACGCTTGGTGAGGAAGTGCTGATCGAACCGTACGTCGCGGGTCTCGAACTCGCCGTCGCGGTAATGGACGGTCGGGCGCTTACGGTCACGGAGATCGAGTCACGAACCGGTTTCTATGACTATGAGGCGAAATACGGGGAGGGGGGATCGGTGCATATCCTGCCAGCCCGTATACCGGACGCGGTCGCCGCGCAGGCGATGCACCAGGCTCTCGCCGCTCATCACGCATTAGGTTGCCAAGGTGTGACCAGAAGCGACTTTCGTTATGACAACGTTAACGACCTTCTGGTCCTCTTGGAAATCAACACTCAACCCGGAATGACGCCTACCTCGCTCGCTCCCGAGCAGGCGGCACACATGGGCGTGGGCTTTGATGAACTGGTGCTTTGGATCACGGAGGACGGCTATGCCCGCGGCGGCGCGGACGGCAGCACTGGGCGTCGGCAAGTCTCGGGGCAAAGTGCCCCCTAAGCCCGCCAATACGCGACGCGCGCCTGTGCCGAGCAAGCTGAAGGCCGCCCATGGCGCCGGGATATCGCGGCCGCTCGCCATCATTGCCCTGTGTTTGTTGCTTGTGCTGGGCGTTGTCGTGGTTCTGGCCACTGGCGGCCGGGGAGAACGCATCGCCCATGTAGCCCGTGCGGCGATGGACACGCACCTCGCCAGCCTGGGCTTCCGTCTCGGCGAGGTTCATCTGCAAGGAGCCTCGCCGGCTGCCCGCGCCGAAATTCTCCGCGCCGCGGCGCTCCCGCTCGGCGCCCCCATCCTGACGCTGAATCTCGATGCGATCCGCCGACGCGTCGAGGGCGTGGGCTGGGTGGAGCGGGCGCGGGTCATCCGCCTGCTGCCCGACACGCTTGTCGTTTCGGTCGAGGAACGTCCGCTGATCGCGGTCTGGGAACATGATGGCAAGGCTGTCGTGGTGGTCTCTAACGGCGCGGTGATGAGCAAGGTCGACCCGGCTCATTTCAGTGGACTGCCACTGATCGTCGGCAAGGGCGCCAACACCGCGGCGGCTCCGATGCTGCAACTGCTGGGCGCGCGTCCGCGCCTTTCGCAGAGGTTGGACGCGCTCGTCAGAGTGGACGGGCGCAGGTGGGATCTTCGTCTCAAGGATGGGTGTTTGATCATGTTGCCTGCATCAGGTGAGGATGGGGCGCTCAGGCGATTCGATCAGCTGGATCGTCAATCGCGAGTGCTTGAATTGGGTTTTGCCCGGATCGATCTGCGTGATCCGGAAATGGTGGTGGTGCGGCCGCGTGGCGGCGTTGCGCCGGTTTCGACGTCCGGTGGGGTATAGATATGCAACAGTACGTGGATGGCAGAGGGCTGCAGGCGCTTGCCAAAGGGCGTCGCCGTGAGGGACGCGACGGTTTCAAGGCGGCGCTTGGCCGATCCGGCGTCGTCGCCGCGGTCGATCTTGGCGCGTCCAAAGTCACCTGTTTCATCATGAAACCGGACGGTCCGCGTCGCGGAGACCGCACCCTGACCGCGGCGGGGGTCGGTTATGTTCAGTCGCACGGCGTACGCGGCGGCAGCATCGTCGACATGGATGAAGCCGCGCAGGCCATCGCCCAGGCGGTGGAACGCGCCGAGGCGATGGCCCAGGTCGATGTCCAGGCCGTGACGGTCTCGACCACCTGCGGACAGATCGCCAGTCACCGGGTTTCGGCGCAGGTCTCGCTCGGCGGTCGTCCGATCGGCGAGGCGGATCTGGCCAGGGCCACGGCACAGGCCGTCGCCAGCCTGCGCCTCAACCGTCGCCAGATCATCCATCTTCGTCCGGTCGCGTGGTCGGTCGACAACCAGCGCCACGTGCGCGACCCACGCGCCCTGTTCGGACGCACGCTGGGTCTGGACATGCTGGTGGTGTCGATGAACGAGGCGGTCTTCCATACGCTGGGACACTGCGTCGAGCGGGCTCACCTGCAGTTCGCAGGCGCGGTCGCGGCGCCCTATGCCTCGGCCCTTGCTGCGCTGGAGGAGGACGAGATGGAACTCGGTTCCATCTGCATCGACATGGGTGGCGGGTCCACTTCGGTGGCTGTGTTCTCCGGCGGCGCGCTGGTGCATGTAGACAGCCTCGCGGTCGGAGGGCAGCATGTGACGCAGGATATCGCGCGGGGCCTTTCCACCTCGACCGCCGGCGCGGAACGCATCAAGACGCTGCACGGTTCGGCGATCGCCTCGGCCAATGAGGACCGCGAGATGATCGAAGCGCCTCCGCGCGGCGATGATCCGGGCGCCGGCCCCGTTGTTGCGCCCCGCTCGATGCTCAAGGGTATCATTGCGCCCCGCGTCGAGGAGACGCTGGAACTGATCAAGGATCGCCTGAAGGCGGCGGGAGCCCTGATCGATCCGGGAGCGGGCATCGTGCTGATCGGCGGCGCAAGCCAGCTCGCCGGCGTTCGCGAGGTCGCGGTGCGCGTGTTCGACCGGAGCGTGCGCCTTGGGCGTCCGCGGCGCATTCCCCACCTCGCCGACGCGGCCTCGGGGCCTGCATTCTGCGCCGCCGCGGGGGTCCTGCAGCGCGCTGCGTTCGGGCCGCGCGAGGCCGAGCACAAGCGCCCTGGCGGCGGCAGGACACAGCAGACCAACGTCGACCCGAACGCCAACGTGGTCGTCAAGGCTGCCGCGTGGCTGCGCGAGAATTTGTAGTCTCCACTGAAAGTCATTCATGGCTCCGTGGTCGGCGGTTTTGCACGGTCACGGAGGTAAATTCATGTTTTGTTCTTATGCGCATCCGCCGGTTGAGCGGTCTGATCTGCGATTGTGTCTGCAAACCGGCTATTCGAACGCATAAACAGCGGCCTAAGCCTCGACGGATCGCCGACTCAGCTTATGCGGTTAACGTCAGATTAACGATCATGGTTGCTGAATCCTTTCCATCGATCGAAGCGGTTCGTTGCGTAGACGGACTGCACCACACTAACGGCGCGGCGGAGGCCTAGAGGTCCAATGACGTTCAAAGTGTTTGCCCCTCAGTCCAAGGAGCTCAAGCCCCGGATCGTCGTGTTCGGGGTTGGTGGGGCGGGTGGTAACGCCGTCAACAACATGATTGAGGCCGGCCTCGAGGGCGTCGAGTTCGTCGTGGCCAATACCGACGCGCAGCAGTTGGCGTTCTCCAAGACCGACAAGCGGATTCAACTGGGCGTCAGCGTCACCCAGGGCCTGGGCGCCGGCGCGCATCCGGAGGTCGGCATGTCGGCCGCCGAAGAGTCCGCGCCTGAGATCGGAGAGCACCTCGACGGCGTACATATGGTCTTCATCACCGCCGGCATGGGCGGCGGCACCGGCACCGGCGCTGGACCGATCATCGCCAAGTGCGCCCGTGAGCGCGGCATTCTGACGGTCGGCGTGGTCACCAAGCCCTTCCATTTCGAAGGTCGCCACCGCATGCGCCTCGCCGAAGCGGGCATCGCCGAACTGCAGCGCTATGTCGACACCCTGATCGTCATTCCCAACCAGAACCTGTTCCGTGTCGCCAACGAACGCACGACCTTCGCCGAAGCCTTTGGCAAGGCCGACCAGGTGCTGCATTCGGGCGTTCGCTCGATCACCGATCTGATGGTGCTGCCGGGCCTGATCAATCTTGACTTTGCCGACGTCCGCACGGTGATGACCGAGATGGGCAAGGCGATGATGGGCACGGGCGAAGGCACCGGCGAGGGCCGCGCCCTAATGGCGGCCGAGAATGCGATCCAGAACCCGCTGCTGGACGAAGTCACCCTCAAGGGAGCCAAGGCTGTGCTGGTCAACATCACTGGCGGCCTGGACATGACCTTGCTTGAGGTCGACGAAGCCGCGAATGCCATTTCCGGCCAGGTGGACCCCGAAGCAAACATCATCTTCGGCGCGGCTTTCGATCCGTCGCTCGAGGGTATGGTGCGGGTCTCGGTGGTGGCGACCGGCATGGATGGCGCCTCGATCGCCGCGATCGAGTCTTATCAGGAGCGCCAGTCGCGCGAAGTTCCTCGCGCCGCGCCCGCGGCGGCCCCGATCGCGGTACCCGAACCGTTGATTGAGAGCGTCTACGCCGCGTCTGATATGTCGGAACAGGCGCACGCTCCGCAGCCGCAGCTTTTCGAAACAGAAGAGTTACTGGCTCCTGCGGCGCGGCATGAAGCCGTTAAGCCGCAGATGACTGCTCCGGTCGCGCCCGCGCCGACCGTCGTGCCGGTCGCCCGAATTGTCGACCCGTCTGTGGCTGACGAGAATGATGCGCCGCTTTTCCCGCAGCGGCATGTTGACGATCGTCGGCAGAAGGGTGGCTGGCTCAGCATGTTTGGACGGCCGCCCAGGCAAGACGTCTCCGCGCACCGGGCCCCACCCGTCGGCCGTTCGGGGGGCGGGTCTCAGGCGGCTGTCGAATCAGCCGAGGAAGTCGACGCTCACGAGCATGACGAGCTGGAGATTCCCTCGTTTTTACGACGCCTTGCTAACTGATCGCGAAAAGTGAAATAAATCAGGACCTTGCGGGGGAAACACGGCGAAACAGGAGTTGTTTTGCCGCCCCGGTTGTGGGGCTCTAGAAAAACAGACGCGGGGACTATCCGAGGCCCGTCTTAGGCCTGCGACGTCGGAGCTTGCGATTGTCACCCTATTGCCAGCACACCCTTGCGCGCCCCGTCACCCTTGAGGGGGTCGGTGTTCACACTGGTAAGCTGGTCAATCTTGCCATTCTCCCGGCATTGCCGGGAGCCGGCATAAGTTTCGTCCGCATCGACGAACATGACCGTGATCGCTGCATTCCCGCGAGAGCCGATGCAGTCTGCGACACCCGGCTGAGCACCACCATTGGAAATGCCGACGAGGTCTCCGTATCCACGGTCGAACACCTGATGGCGGTGTTCTGCGCGCTTGGCGTGGATAACGCGGTGGTCGAGATAGACGGCCCCGAAGCGCCGATCATGGATGGATCCTGTCTACCGTGGGTGCGCGCGATCGACCGGGCCGGGCGAGTGATGCAGAATGCTCCTCGCCGATATATTGAGATGCTTGCGCCGGTCGTGGTGAACGACGGTCGGAAGTCTGCCCAGCTGATTCCCTCCGATCGTTTCGAAGTCGCCTTCGAAATTGCTTATGACTGCTCGGCGATCGGTCGCCAGCGAATCGATCTGACTGTCGATGAGTCTGCCTTCAGGCGTGAACTCGCCGATTGCCGGACGTTCGGATTTCTTCATGAGGTCGAAGCCTTGCGCGCCGCCGGGCTGGCGCGTGGCGGTGGACTGGAAAACGCCATCGTCATCGAGGGCTCGACGGTTCTCAATCCTGAAGGGCTCCGCCGTCCCGACGAGTGCGTCCGCCACAAGGCGCTGGATGCGATCGGAGACCTGTACCTGCTCGGCGCCCCGATCCTCGGCCGTTATGAGGGTCGCTACGCGGGCCATGCAATGAACAACGCCCTTGTCCGTGCCGTTCTCGACCAACCGCGGGCCTGGCGGCTGATTGAACTCCCGCAGGATTTACGGATGGCGGTCTGAGCGTTTGCGACTTCGCCTGCCTCGTGTAGAACGGGGCGCACTGGCGCGGGGCGCGCGCTCTACGCATTGAGGTTACCGCTGGTGCAGTTTCGTTCTTTGGGCCGATCCGCTGTCCTATTGGCCCTGTGCGCCGCAGTGGCGATATCGGGGTGCTCCCTCGTAAAGAAGAAGAGGCCGACGCTCGCCTATGAGGAGCGTCCGGTCGAACTGTTGTTTTCGGTTGGAGCGGACAACCTCGACCGGCATCAGTGGAACGACGCGGTCAATTATTTCCGTGAAGTGGAACGCCAGCACCCCTACTCCGAGTGGTCGCGCCGCGCGATTATGATGACCGCCTACGCTCACTATGAGGCGAATGACTATGAGGAAGCGATCGCGGATGCGGACCGCTTCATCACGCTCTACCCAGGCAATGCCTCGACGGTCTATGCCTATTACCTCAAGGCGATCTGCTATTTCGAACAGATCACCGACGTTGGCCGCGATCAAGCCTATACTCTGAACGCACAGGCCGCGCTTACCGATGTCATCAAGCGCTACCCCACCACTGAATATGCGTCCGACGCCCGATTAAAGCGCGACATGGTCATGGATCAACTCGCAGGCAAGGAAATGACCGTCGGGCGGTTCTACTTGCGCAGCGGAAATTCGATCGCCGCCATTGGCCGCTTCCGGACCGTCGTCGATCGTTACCAGACGACATCGCACACGCCTGAGGCGCTCTACCGCCTCGTCGAGGCCTATCTGAACCTGGGACTCGTACATGAGGCCACGGAAAACGGAGCCGTGCTCGGCTATAACTATCCGGGTGATAGCTGGTACCACGACGCATACCAGTTGCTGACGTCCAAGGGGCTGCGGCCGATCGTTGCGCCTACGGATAGCCAGTCGCGTCTGCCCCGGGTTCTGCCCTGGGGCAAACACAAGGAAACGACGGCGGCGCCGCCGGCGGTCAACGTTTCCGACGCCAGCCAGGGCGCAACGCAGCAGGCTGGCGCTGGTCAGCCTCCGGTTGCGTCTCAAAAGCCGCCGCCCAAACCGGCGAAGAAGGCCAGCTTCTGGCACGACATTCTGGGTCTTTGAGACGGCGGGATTTTCGGTCATTCTGAGGTCATGTTGATCGGCCTCGGTATCCGGGATCTGGTGCTCATCGAGAGCCTGGACTTGTCATTTGGAACAGGGCTCACAGCCCTGACCGGAGAGACTGGTGCGGGTAAGTCGATCATTCTAGATGCGCTGGGACTGGCGCTGGGCGGGCGCGGCGATACCTCCCTTGTGCGACGGGGATCGTCCCAAGCCAGCGCCACGGCGATCTTTGCGCCTGCCCCCGAGCATCCCGCCTGGGCCTGCCTCGATGACAAGGGCCTCGACTACTCCAGGGATGAGGATCTTGTCCTGCGGCGGGTGCTGGGCGTGGATGGCCGTTCGCGCGCCTTCGTCAACGATCAGCCGACCGGTGTCGGTGTCCTCAGGGAGCTCGGCG
The DNA here is from genome assembly GCA_025352165.1 of Caulobacteraceae bacterium. Taxonomy (GTDB): domain Bacteria; phylum Pseudomonadota; class Alphaproteobacteria; order Caulobacterales; family Caulobacteraceae; genus Acaudatibacter. Next base: position 14,812 of record JANXTX010000011.1, read on the forward strand.
GGCTGCTGATCGAAATCCACGGACAGCATCAGACCGTCGGTCTGCTCGATTCACGAACCCACAGACCGCAGCTTGATTCGTTTGGTAGTTGCGAGGGAGATCTGGCGGGTTGCCTGGAGGCCTGGAGCGCATGGCGCGCCGCGCGTGAAAGGCTGGAAGTCCTGCTCGCCGATCAGTCGCGCGCCGCGAGTGAAGCCGAGGAGCTCAGCACCAGATTGGTCGAACTCGATCGCCTTGCCCCACGAACCGGCGAGGAAGCGGCGCTTGCCGAGGAGCGCGCCGTATTGGGCGCTGCTGAAAAAGCTCTGGCGGAGATCGGCGCCGCGCGCGAGCAACTCAGTGACGAAGGCGTGGTCAGCCGGCTCGCACAGGCATTCCGTTCCCTTGAGAGGGCCGGTGAGCGGCTAGGACGCTCGGGTGTCGAGGCCGGATCGGCGGCGGCGGTGCGCGTCTCCGATGCGACGCAGGCGGTGGATCGCGCCCTTTCGGAAGCCGTTGAGGCCGCGGCCGCGATAGACGCGGCAGCTCAGGCCTTTGCGATCGAGCCTGAACGTCTGGAACAGACAGAGGAGCGTCTATTCGCCTTGCGCGCCATGGCCCGCAAGCTCAGCATCGCGGTCGATGACCTTCCAGCGGCGAGAACGGCATTCGCCGAACGCCTTCTCGCCATCGAGACGGCCGATGAAGCCATTGCCGCGGCCCAAGCGCACGCTGTTTCGGCGCATACCGCCTATCTGGCCTCGTCTGGCGAACTTACCGCGTCGCGAAGGTCAGCCGGGGACCGTCTGGCCAAGGCGATCACGGCCGAGCTTACCCCGCTGAAGCTTGACAAGGCCCGTTTCCATGTTGCCGTCGAGCCGCTGCCGGTAGATCGCTACGGACCGTCCGGCGTGGATCGCGTCGAGTTCCAAATCGCTACCGTGCCCGGTGCGCCGCTGGCGGGCCTGGGCTCGGTTGCCTCCGGCGGGGAACTCGCGCGCCTGGCCTTGGCACTGAAGGTTGCGCTGGCGACTCGTGGCGCGGGACCGCAGCCGTTGATGATCTTTGATGAGGTCGACCAGGGGGTAGGCGGCGCGGTGGCTGATGCGGTCGGGCAGCGCCTCGCCCGGCTGGCCAGTGCGGCGCAAGTGGTCGTCATCACCCACAGTCCGCAGGTTGCCGCACGCGCCAACGCCCATTGGCGTGTGAGTAAGGCCGGCCAGGGCGAAAAACTGCGCACCACGGTTGGCGTGTTGTCTGCTCAGGAGCGCGAGGAGGAAATCGCCCGAATGCTTTCAGGCTCCGCCGTCACCGACGCTGCACGCGCGGCCGCCCGGGCGTTGATGCATGCCTGACGAATCGATGGCAGCCAGGTCGGTTGCGGAGTTGGACGAGACTGCGGCGGCCGCAGAACTTGCCAGGCTGGCGGATGAGATCGCCAGCCATGATCTCCGCTATTTCCAGGACGACGCTCCCGCGATTGCGGACGCTGAATATGATTCGCTCAAGCGCCGGAATCTGGAGATCGAGCAGCGCTTTCCGCATCTGGTCCGCGAGAACTCGCCGTCCCTGCGCGTCGGCGCACAGAGGTCAGAGGCATTCACACCAGTCGAGCACGGCGTGCCGATGCTCTCCCTCGACAATGCCTTCTCCGACGAGGACGCCGCCGAGTTCGACGCGCGTATCCGACGATTCCTGCGACTTGATGAGGATCCGGTTATCTACGTCGCCGAACCCAAGATAGACGGTCTTTCTGCATCGTTGCGCTATGAGAACGGGGTGCTGGTGCGCGGCGCGACGCGCGGAGACGGCCGGGTGGGTGAGGACGTTTCCCAGAACCTGCGTACAATCGGCGAAATACCCCACCGTCTGGTCGGAAAGGGCTGGCCCGACGTCATCGAGGTCCGCGGCGAGGTCTACCTTGGCCACGCTGATTTCGCAGCGCTGAACGCTGCCGCGTTGGAGGCGGATCAGCGCACCTACGCCAATCCGCGCAATGCCGCAGCCGGCTCATTGCGGCAGATCGATTCCGCCATTACCGCGCAGCGCCCGCTGCGTTTTTTCGCCTATGCCTGGGGCCTGACAAGTTCACATTTCGCTGATAGCCAGTGGCATGCACTCGAAGCCCTAAGCTCTTGGGGGTTTCAGGTCACCTCTCAGGCCGCCCGTGTCGAAGGTGTCGTGGGGCTGCTGGCGGCCTATCAGATGATGGAAGCGCAACGTCCCCATCTCGGCTTCGACATTGACGGAGTGGTCTA
>JANXTX010000017.1 GCA_025352165.1 Caulobacteraceae bacterium
GTTAAGCGGACTACGCCGACGTTGTTCCACATACAGAGCTACCGAATTCACATTTCTCGAAGGTGATCCACGAAACACCTCGCCCGACTGGGAGAGGGGAGGGGCCCGATCGCGAAGCGATTGGGAGGGTGAGGGTCTGCGGCGCCGCAAGAAAGACCCTCATCTTCCCACGCCAAGAGGCGCGGGCCCCTTCTTCTCCCAGTCGGGAGAAGTAAATAGGGGATCACCTTCGAGACGTGTGCGTCCGGCAGCCTCAAGGGGGCGAGTGCGGAAAACTCCTTATCCTAGCGCCTATGGGCGTCCTGCCGGCAGCCGGCCATCGGCCGGCAAGGGGACGGCGCGCGATTGGAAATCAAATGGCGGGGATTACGGTGACAGTGTTGGAAATAGCATACACTTATCGGTGGCCGCGTTGGGCTTCGGCTTCGGTCCACGTTTCTCCGGCGCCAATGTGCGTTGTGTCTTTGCCTCGAGTTTCGCGATCCAGTCCGCCGCTCCGACTGGTCGTCCGGTAGAGCGCGCCAGACGCAGGGCTCGATCGCGGGCTTGTTCTCTTCTTCGTCCAGAAACGCGGCGAAATCTCCGGCGCGATCCAGCACCGGCGCCACCGTGACCACCCCGTCGTCGCGTCCCGCAAGATGGGCGTGTACGCTCGACCATGGCCAGTCGGCCGCGCGGATGGTCAACCCGGTCCGCACCGGGTTCATCGCCACATACCGCGCGGCGGCGTAAAAGTGCGGCTCGTCCATCACCACGCTGTTAAATCGCCCCTGCCACAGGTGTCCGGTCCATTTGAAGCGGGCGTGGATGCGGGCTGTATAGCGCCGGCGCCCTCGGCGAAGGTCTCGCGCGGGCCGGATGCGAAAGCGGGGGCCAGGATGAAATGAACGTGATTGGGCATGAGGCAGTACGACCAGATCTCCGTCCCCGCCTTGTTCGCCGCCGCCACGATCAGCGCCAGGTAGGCGCGATAGTCGTCATCCTCGAAGAAGACACGTTCGCGACGGTTGCCGCGCTGGGTCACGTGGTGCGGCAATCCAGGAACGACGAGGCGAGCCAGGCGGGCCATGTCGACATGCGTCTCCGTGGTGGGGCGAGGTATCACGTGAAGGCATGAATTTCAGACAGTGTCACCGTAATCCGGGTCGGCCATCTGCCTCAGGTGACTGGCGACAAACCCCAGCGGTCCCTGGCCGGGAATGCGATCCGCCGACCCCGTCCAGCGAACGGCCATGTCTCGGCATCGGCTTTCGTGCTATTCTGTTGCCATGCGCAGGTCGGAAGCGATCGAACTTCTGTTGTCACATGCCGACGACCTCCGGGCCGCGGGCGTCGTGCATGTCTCGCTGTTCGGCTCGCTGGCGCGCGATCAGCTGGGTCCTCGTAGCGACATCGACCTCGTGCTGGACGGGCCCGCCGATCGGCCCATGACCCTGTTCAGCATGGCGCGGGCGGAGGCGCTGCTGGAAGGAATCTTCCGCCGCACGGTCGATCTGACCGCTCGCCAGGGACTTGGGTAGCGCGCCCGCCTTCAGAAATCGCATCGCCGGCGATCTCATCGACGTATTCTGACCGTGGCGTCCAAGAGGACTCCGCCGGAGATTGTTGGCGCCAATCCTGGCACGTCCTGAGCTCGTGAGCCCCCAGCCGGCTCCTGCAGCTCGCCGCGCCGGTCTCGAAGTGTAGCCGGGCGTCGAAATTTGCCGGCGCCCCGACGCTTGTTGACCGGCGCCTGCCTGTATGCGATTGTCATACACACATAAGCGAGGCGTCATGGCGAAGTCTTCTTCAGTCGTTCTGAGTGTTCGTGTCAGCCCCCAGGAGCGTTCGCTGCTGGAAACGGTGGCCGAACAGGCGCGCACGACCGTCAGCGATTTCGTGCGGCGCAAGGCGATCGAGGCCGCCGAAACGGATCTGCTGCAACGACGGGTCGTCACGATCGCCGAGGCCGACTGGGAACGGTTCGAGGCATGGGCGGCCGCTCCGGCCGGGGAAATTCGGGCCTTGCGTCGTCTCGCCGCCACGCCGCCTGTATGGATGGAATAACCCCGCCCCGCCCGCTCGCGGCCGACGATGACCGACAGGCTTTCGATTGCGGAAGAGAGTCTCTGAACCAATGGTTCCGCCGCAATGCGTGGCGAAATCAACAGTCCGGCGCTTCGCGTGTCAGCGTCGTGATCGATCGCGCGACCGGCGATATCGCCGGTTTCGTCAGTCTTTCGGCGGCGCAGATCGAGCGCGGCTATTGGCCAAGGTCGTCGCAACGCAATCAGCCCGATCCGCTGCCGGCCGTTCTGCTGGGCCAACTCGCGGTCGATCGGCGTCATCAGGGACGAGGTATCGCGCGTTCGCTGATCGTCTTCGCCCTCGCCACCAGCCTGCGGATGTCGAAGGAGATCGGTTGCTTCTGCGTCCTGACCCATCCACTCGATGACGTTGTTCGGGACTTTTATCGCGCGTTCGGCTTCGAGGACCTCCCCTTCGATCCGGGGCGATCGATGGCGGTACGGATCGTCGATCTGGAGCGCAATGGATTCTGAAGAGGGAATGAACGACCGAGTCGTGGCGGCGGCCTGTATATTGACAAAATGCAATATCCCCACTATGTATCGCGGGCGGGAGCGGCCTGATCATCAGGCGCCATAGCCGGAGACTTCAATGTCCGCATTTGAAAGGCTCCCCGCCGGGTCTACGACGTCCGATGCGCCAAGCGAGATTGGAAATGCTATTGATTTCAATGTCTTGTGTTACTGTAACACAAACGCGGACCGCCCATGAACCGCCAACGCACCGCCCTCCGACCGCCCTCCGGCCGCCATTGGACCGCCATCCCGCCGCCAATGACCCGCCCCTCGACCGCCCGAACGCCGCCCACCAACCGCCAAGCCCCCGCCACCCGCTCTCCCCCGCGCCTTCCACCGTTTTTAACGGTGATTTACGGTGACCGTCGCCGACTCCAACCGACCCCACCCCCTCGACACCCCCTTTGCATCCCGCCCGACGCCGCGCCTATATCTCACCCTGCATGCCCGATGACGCTTCCCCCCCTCTCGCCGGCGCCGCCCTGATCAAGGATGAGGTCAGCCGGCTGCCTGATACGCCGGGCGTCTATCGCATGTTCGGCGAGGGCGGTGAGGCGCTCTATGTCGGCAAGGCGCGCTCGCTGAAAAAGCGGGTGATCCAGTATGCCCAGGGCCGTTTCCATACCCAGCGCATCGCCCTGATGGTCGACCTGACGCGGTCGATGCAGTTCACCTCGACCAGGACCGAGACCGACGCCCTGCTGCTGGAAATCAACCTGATCAAGCAGCTCAAGCCGCGCTTCAACGTGCTGCTGCGCGACGACAAGTCGTTCCCGGAGATCGTCATCCGGCGCGAGCATCCCGCCGCGCAACTGCGCAAGCACCGCGGCGCCCATTCGATCAAGGGCGACTACTTCGGCCCGTTCGCCAGCGCCTGGGCGGTCACCCGTACACTGAACACCTTGCAGAAGGCGTTCCTGCTGCGGTCGTGTTCGGACAGTGTTTATGAGGCGCGCACCCGGCCGTGCATGCTGCACCAGATCCGCCGTTGCGCCGCGCCCTGCACGGGGCTGATCTCGCTGGAGGATTACGAGAAACTGGTCGCCGAGGCGGAGGCGTTCCTGCGTGGCAAGAGCCGGCTGGTGATGGCGCGAATGAGCGCCGACATGCAGGCCGCCTCCGACGAACTCGACTTCGAGCGCGCGGCGACCTTGCGCGACCGCATCCGCGCGCTGTCGTCGGTGGCGCAGGAAACCCAGGTCAATCCCGAGACGGTGGAGGAGGCGGACGTCTTTGCTCTGCATGCGGAGGGTGGCCAGGCCTGCGTGCAGGTGTTCTTCTTTCGCGCAGGGCAGAACTGGGGCAACCAGGCGTTTTTTCCGCGTGTCGACCGCAGTGACGAGGACCCGGAGATCATGGCCGCCTTTCTTGGCCAGTTCTACGAGGGCAAGCCGATCCCCCGGCAGATCCTGGTCAACATCGAACCTTCCGAGCGCGAACTGCTCGACGAGGCCTTCTCGATCAAGGCTGGCCGAAAGGTGCAGATTCTGAAACCGCGGCGCGGCGAGAAGCGCGAGCTGGTCGACCATGCCCTGGTCAACGCCCGCGAGGCGCTTGGCCGCAAGCTCGCCGAAAGCTCGGCCCAGTCGACCCTGCTCAATCAGTTGGCCGAGGTGTTCGAGCTCGACGGCCCGCCCGAGCGCATCGAGGTCTACGACAACTCGCACATCATGGGCACCAATGCCGTCGGGGGCATGATCGTCGCCGGCCCGGACGGCTTCCAGAAGAACCAGTACCGCAAGTTCAACATCAAGAGCACAGAGCTAACCCCCGGGGACGACTACGGCATGATGCGCGAAGTGCTGCAGCGGCGCTTCGCCCGTCTGGCCAAGGAGGAGGAGGCCGGCGAGGCCCCGCCGCGTCCCGACCTCGTGCTGATCGACGGCGGCGCGGGCCAGCTGGCGGCGGCGACAGAGGTGATGGCCGATCTCGGCGTCGACGATATCGTCGTCGTCGGCGTGGCCAAGGGTCCCGACCGCGACGCCGGCCTCGAACGCTTCTTCCGCCCCGGCGCGGCGCCCTACATGCTGCAGCCGAAAAGCCCGGTGCTGTATTACCTGCAGCGCCTGCGCGACGAGGCGCACCGCTACGCCATCGGCGCCCACCGCACCCGCCGCGCCGCCGACATGCGCAAGAACCCGCTCGACGATATCGACGGCGTCGGGCCGGCGCGGAAGAAGGCGTTGCTGCACGCGTTCGGTTCGGCCCGTGGTGTCTCGCGCGCGTCGGTCGACGACCTGACCAAGGTCGAGGGCGTCAGCGAGCCACTCGCCCAACGCATCCACGACTACTTCCGAAAGTCCTGAACGCGAATGCGCGTCGCCCTGAAGTCCCTGGCCTGGCGCGATCCGCTCGACGCCTTCGCCCCATTCGCCGACGAGCCTTACGCGGTGCTGCTGCTGTCGGGGGGCGAGGGCAGGGCGCGCTGGTCCTACCTGTGCCGGAATCCCGACAGGGTGGAAACGGTCGGACCCTCGGATCCTGATCGCGGGTTCGGGCGGCTGCGCCGGCTAATTGGCGCGCATGATGCCAATAGTCCCGACGGCCCCCCGTTCCAGGGGGGCGTGGTCGGCCTGACGGCTTACGAGTTCGCCGACCGGCTCGAGCCGATCGACCTGCCGCGTGACCCCGACTGGCCGGACATGATCCTCGCCCGCTATCCGGCGATCCTCGCCTTCGATCATCTGACATTGACCGTTTGGGGTGTCGCACGTGGGCCGACGGGGGTTGCGCCGAACGGCGCCGTGGACGACCCGTCGATGTGGCTATCGCAGCCTTCTACGGCCGTCGCCACCCGTCCGCACCCCGCATTCGATGCTGATCCGCCGTCTTGCGCCTACGAAAACGCCGTCGGCGACGTCCGCCGCCGCATCGCCGACGGCGAGCTTTACCAGGCCAACATCGCCCGCGTCTGGACCGGCCGCCTCTCCCACGACGCGAAACCGTTCGACGTCTTCCGCCGCCTCGTCGAACAGAGCCCGGCGCCTTTCAGTGCTTTCTGTCGGCTGCCCGGTCGGGCGATAGTCTCCCATTCGCCCGAGCGCTTCGTCGCCATCGCCGGCGACGGCCGCAGCGTCGAGACCCGTCCGATCAAGGGGACGCGCCGCCGCGGCTGCACTCCGGAAGGCGACGAAAAGCTGAAGGCTGAACTTGTCGCCAGCGACAAGGATCGCGCGGAAAATCTGATGATCGTCGACCTCATGCGCAACGATCTCGCCCGCGTTTGCGAACCTGGAAGCGTCAAAACGCCTCATCTTTTCAACGTCGAAAGCTTTCCCTCGGTGCATCATCTGGTGTCGACGGTGACCGGCCGGCTCCGCGAAAATCTGGACGCCGCCGACCTGCTCGATGCGACCTTCCCGCCTGGATCGATCACTGGCGCGCCGAAAATCCAGGCCATGAAAGTCATCGCCGCTCACGAAGGTCCACGCGGTCCATGGTGCGGTTCGCTGTTCTGGGCCGGCTTCGACGGAGCGCTGGATTCCAGTGTGCTGATCCGCACCGCCGCCTTCGTCGAGGACTCCGACGGCTGGCGCTTCCGCGCCCACGCCGGCGCCGGCATCGTCTATGACAGCGACCCGCTCGCCGAGCGCCGTGAAACCGAGGTAAAAATCTCCGGCCTTATCAATGCCTTGCGTGGCGCCCGATGATCGTTCCGGTCGACGATCGCGGCTTCCTGCTTGGCGACGGCCTGTTCGAAACCATTCTCTTCGAAGCCGGCAAGTTGCATCATTTTGCTGCTCACGCGGATCGCATGATCCGAGGCTGCGCCATCCTCGGTCTTCCACCACCCGAGGCTCAGGTTATTGAAATCGTGGCATTAAATGCAGTGCGGGCCGCCGGTCTCACGGAAGCGCGCGCGGCGGTTCGCCTGACCTGGACGGCCGGCTCGGGCGGGCGCGGCCTCGATCGCCCCGACGATCCGCAGCCGCGATTGGTCGTCTCGGCGGCGCCATCAGCGAAGCCGGTCACACCCGCCAGGCTTGTCACGGCGGCCATCCGGCGCAATGAAGGCTCCCCCGTATCCCGCATCAAGTCATTGAACTATCTGGATAATGTTCTCGCTCGTCGGGCTGCCCGGCAGGCCGGCGCGGACGAGGCGCTGATGCTCAACAACCGCGGCGAGATCGCCGGCGGCGCGGCCGCCAACCTGTTCTGGTTCGAGGGCGATACCCTGCTGACCCCCGCCCTGGAGTGCGGTGTGCTCGACGGCGTCATGCGCGGCCTGGTGATCGACCGCGCCGCTCGCCTCGGGATCGCGGTGCATGAAGTCACGGCCACCGACCTGGAAGGCGCGACTGGCGTGTTCCTCACCAACAGCCTGATCGGCGTCCGCCCGGTCCACAGCATCGACGGCGCACCCGTCATCGCCCATTCCGCCGTTCGGCGCCTGTCTTCCGCTACGTGACAGGTTTTACACGGCCCCCGCCTGCGCTAGGTTCATTCTGGGAGTGAAACACACGTCGGATGAATGAGTTGGAGGAACCCCTCGCGCGCCTCGCCCGCAACCGTCTGGGCGGACGGGGCGTGGCCGACGTCGCGCGCCTGTCGGCCGGCGCGACGCAGGAGATCTGGCGTTTCTCGCTGATCGAGGACGGCGCGACGACGCCCCTGATCCTGCGCCGCGCGCCGGGCGGCGACCGTGTCTCCGAGACCGCCGTCGGCCTGGAGGTCGAGGCCAGCCTGATCGAGGCCGCCGCCGCCGTGGGCGTGCCGGTGCCCCCTGTCCGCTGCGTGCTCGAACCCGCCGACGGCATCGGCCGCGGCTTCATCATGGGCTTCGTCGAGGGCGAGACGCTCGGCGGCCGCATCGCCAAGGGCGACTATATCGCCCCCGCGCGCCCGTTCCTGGCCCGGCAGTGCGGCGAGGTGCTCGCCCGCATCCACACCATTGATCCCGAGCAGTTCCCGATGCTGCGCCGCCAGACGACGCCCGAACTGGTCGCCCAATACAAGGCGCTCTACCGGGCCACCAACTGGCCCCGGCCGGTGTTCGAACTGGCCTTCCGCTGGCTGGAGGACAACTGCCCGCCGCCGCCCGAGCGCCCGCGCCTTGTGCATGGCGATTTCAGGAACGGCAACCTGATGATCGGCCCGGATGGCGTGCGCGCCGTGCTCGACTGGGAGATCGCCCATGTCGCTGATCCGATGGAGGATTTGGGCTGGATCTGCACCGCCCCCTGGCGCTTCAATGTCATCGACAAGCCCGTCGGCGGCTTTGGTATGCGTGAGGATCTATGGGCCGGCTATGAGGCGGCCGGAGGGGCGCCGGTCAACCGCGCCCACGCCAAGTGGTGGGAAGTCTACGGCTCCATGCGCTGGGGCGTGATGTGTTCCGGCATGACCAACACCTTCCGCACCGTCGATCCCAATGTAGAGCGCGCGGTCATCGCGCGGCGCTCCTCCGAAAATGAGCTGGACCTCATGCGATTGCTGGCGGCCTGATCATGCAGGATAAACCCACCCCGAGCGAAGTGCTCACCGCCGTCGCCCAGTTCCTCAAGAATACGGTCGCGCCCGCAACCACCGGACACACCAGCTTCCAGGCCAGGGTGGCCGCCAATGCCCTGGAGATGATGCGCCGCCACCTCGACATGGCCCCCACCGCGGAGGCCGCCGAACATGAGCGCCTCAAGGCCATGCTGGGAATGGACGCCGACCTGCCGACCCTGAACGCGGAACTCTCGCGACGGATCGCCGACGGGGAGATGGACCTCTCGACCCCGGGTCTCGGCGACCACCTTTGGACCATCACCCTCGATAAACTTGCTGTCGATCAACCCACCTACGCCGCCTATCGCGCCAGTCTGGCCGAGCGCGGCGTCGACAAGGATTAGAAGGAGAAGACAATGGATTTCGCCCTTTCGCAGGAGCTGACCGACTATCTGGCCGAGCTCGACGCCTTTATCGAGACCGAGATCAAGCCGATCGAGCAGCGGGACGACAACATCCGTTTCCTCGACCATCGCCGCGAGCACGCCCGCACCGACTGGGACAACCAGGGCCTGCCGCGAAAGGAGTGGGAGGATCTGCTGAAGGAAGTGAAGGAAGTCGCCGACAAGGCAGGCCACTACCGCTTCGCCTGGCCAAAGGAGATGGGCGGCAAGGGCGGCTCCAACCTCGACATGGCGGTGATTCGCGAGCACCTCGCCGCCAAGGGCCTGGGCCTGCACAACGACCTGCAGACCGAACACTCGATCGTCGGCAACAACCCATTCGTGCTGATGTTCAAGGAGTTCGCCACCAATGCCCAGCACGAAAAGTATGGCGACGACGTGATGTCGGGCAGGATCCGCACCTGCTTTGGCCTCACCGAGCCCGATCACGGGTCCGACGCCACGTTCATGGAAACCCGCGCGGTGCGCGAGGTGAAGGATGGCGTCGACGGCTGGCGCATCAACGGCTCCAAGATGTGGACCACCGGCACCCACGCCGCCAGTCACATCATGGTCTTCGCCCGCACCAGCGGCGAGGACGGCGACGCCGGCGGCATCACCGTCTTCCTGGTGCCGATGTCCAACCCGGGCGTCGTCATCGAGCAGTATCTGTGGACGTTCAACATGCCCACCGATCACCCGCGCGTCAGCCTCAACGACATCTGGGTCCCCGACGATGCGATCTGGGGCGTCGAGGGCAGGGGCCTGGGCCTCGGTCAGAGCTTCGTGCACCAGAACCGCATCCGTCAGGCCGCCTCGTCACTGGGCGCCGCGGTCTTCTGCATCGAGGAAAGCGTCAAGTACGCGCGTCTGCGCAAGCCGTTCGGCAAGCCGCTCTCCGACAATCAGGCCATCCAGTGGCCGCTGGTGGAACTGGCGACCCAGGCGGAAATGCTGCGCCTGCTGATCCGAAAGACGGCCTGGGAAATGGACAACATGCCCCACAAGGAAGTCGAGAAGCAGATCTCCGACAAGGTTTCGATGTGCAACTACTGGGGCAATCGCCTGTGCTGCGAAGCAGCCGACCGCGCCATGCAGGTTCACGGCGGTATTGGTTATTCCCGTCACAAGCCCTTTGAACACATCCTGCGGCACCACCGCCGGTATCGCATCACCGAAGGTTCGGAAGAAATACAGATGCGCAAGGTGGCGGCCTTCCTGTTCGGCTATCTCGGCCCGCGCAAACAGCAGTTCGCCAACCTGACCTGGGACGACGTCGACTATCGCAAAGGGAATTGAATGAGGTCGCCTCCTCCCTCCCCATGAAGGGGCGGGAGGGGCGATATCCTCATTTCCCCATGAAGTTCCCTGGCCGCTTCTCGATGAAGGCGGCCATGCCTTCCTTCTGATCGGCGGTGCCGAACAGGCCGTGGAACAGCCGTCGTTCGAAGTTGACGCCCTGGTCGAGCATGGTTTCGAACGCGGCGTTGACCATTTCCTTGCAGGCGATGACTGCTAATGGCGCCATGGCGGCGATGGTTTCAGCGGACTTGAGGGCTTCGGCCTCAAGGTCGGCGAGGGGTACGACGCGAGCGACCAGGCCCGCGGCCTCGGCTTCCCTGGCATCCATGTTGCGACCGGTCAGGCACATTTCCATCGACTTGGCCTTGCCGACCGCGCGGGTCAAACGCTGCGAGCCGCCCATGCCCGGGGTGACCGCGAGCTTGATTTCCGGCTGGCCAAACTTGGCGTTGTCGGCGGCGATGATGAAGTCGGCCATCATTGCCAGCTCGCAGCCGCCACCGAGAGCATAGCCGGACACGGCCGCGATCCACGGCTTGCGGGTCTGGGTGAGACGGGCATAGCCGGCGAAGAAGTTGGAACCGTACATGTCGGCGAACGACTGCTCGGACATCTCCTTGATGTCGGCGCCGGCCGCGAACGCCCGGTCGCTGCCCTTCAGCACCGCGCACTTCTGGGTCGGGTCCGCATCATACTTGGCGAAGGCGTCGAGCAGGTCGGCGAGCACCTGGCTGTTCAGTGCGTTGAGCGCCTGCGGGCGATTGAGGGTGACAATCGTCACCGCGCCCTTCTGTTCGACGAGGATCGTTTCGTAGCTCATAGGGGTGTCCATTCCTGATCGGCGGGCAGCGGGGCGAAGATGTCATCGAGCATGGCGTCGGTGACGCCCTCGGGCGTATCTGGCGACCAGCGCGGCGCATGGTCCTTATCGATGATCACCGCGCGCACGCCCTCGGTGAAGTCGTGAGACATCACCACGCGGGCGCCGATGCGCATCTCCATGACCATGTCGTCGGCGAAGTCGGTCATCTTGCCGCCTAGCTGCAATTGGCGCAGCGCGACCTTCATGCTCAGCGGCGACTTGGTGCGCAGCGTCTTGGCCTGGGCGGCCGCCCATTCGCCACCGTCCGCAACCAGCGCGGCCATGATTTCCTCGACCGTATCGCCACTGAACAGGCGATCGATCTCGTCGTGATGCTCGATCATTTCCGAATGGCCGGGATCGGACTCACGTTCCGCAAGCAGGGTCTCGATCGCGTCCGGATCGGCGCAGATCGCCGCCTTCAGCTCCGGGATGCTGGCTGAAGGGACGACGTCCGTGGCGATGCCGAGGATCTCACAGCCGGGCGCTTTGAGCCGCGCGCCGGTCAGCGCCAGCCACACGCCCACCGAACCGTGCAGGCGGGGTAGGAACCAGCCGCCTCCGACGTCAGGGAACAGACCGATGCCGGTTTCGGGCATGGCGAAGGTGATCCGCTCGGTAGCGACACGATAGCGCGCCGGCATCGAGATGCCGACGCCGCCGCCCATGGTCACACCGTCCATGATTGCGATCACTGGCTTCTCATAGGTGAACAGAAGATGGTTGAGGCGGTATTCGGTAAAGAAGAACTCGCGCGCGCCGGCGCCGCCAACAGCGGCGCTGTCGGCCAGGAAGCGGATGTCGCCTCCCGCACAGAATCCGCGCTCGCCGGCGTGATCGATCATGACTGCCTTGACCGCGGCGTCGTGGCGCCAGGCCAGCAGTGCGTCTGTCATCAGCCGGCACATGTTCAGTGTCAGCGCGCCAAGGGCTTTCGGGCGGTTCAGGGTCAGACGACCGACTGATCCGTCGATCGACACCAGGACTTCGGGTTCCGCGGCAATTTGCTCGGTCATGGTTTCAATAACTCCCGGGCGATGATGACGCGCATGATTTCATTAGTGCCTTCGAGAATCTGGTGGACCCGCAGGTCGCGCACGATCCGTTCCAGTGGATAGTCTTTGAGGTAACCGTAACCGCCATGCAGCTGCAGGGCCTGGTTGGCGACGCCGAACGCCGCGTCGGTGGCGAAGCGCTTGGCCATGGCGCACAGTCTGGTTGCGCTGGGTTCACCTGCATCGAGCGCCGAGGCGGCCCGGTGAACCATCAGGCGGGCGGCTTCCATGTCGGTGGCCATGTCCGCAAGGCGGAACTGCAGCGCCTGGAATTCCCGCAACGCGCGGCCGAACTGCTTGCGGGTCCCCAGGTATTCCTTCGCGGTGTCGAACGCGAGCTGTGCGCCGCCAAGCGCGCATGCGGCGATGTTCAGTCGTCCGCCGTCGAGGCCCATCATGGCGATGCGGAAGCCCTGGCCCTCGTCGCCGACGCGGTTTTCGACCGGGATGCGGACATTATCGAAGTGAACCATCGCGGTGGGTTGGCTGGACCAGCCCATCTTACGCTCTTGCGCCCCGAAGCTGAGGCCTGGCGTGCCCGTCTCGACGACGAAGGTCGAAACTCCGCCCGCGCCTTCGCCGCCCGAACGCGCCATCACCACATAGATATCCGAGACGCCGGCGCCGGAAATGAACGCCTTGGCCCCGTTCAGCACATAGTGCTCGCCGTCGAGCCTCGCGCTCGTCCGCAGCGACGCCGCGTCCGAGCCCGCCCCCGGTTCGGTGAGGCAATAGGAGGCGATCAACTCCATGGTCGTCAGCCGTGGCAGGTACTTCTGACGCAGGCTCTCCGAGCCAAAGCGGTCGATCATCCACGAAGACATGTTGTGGATCGAGATGAACGCCGCCGTGGTCACGTCGCCATAGGACAACGCCTCGAAGACCATCGTGGCGTCGAGCCGCGTCAGCGCGGAGCCGCCGACATCTTCCTTGACGTAGATGCCGCCGAAACCCAGCGCCGCGGCTTGTCGCATCACCTCGACGGGGAAGTATTTTTCCTCGTCCCAGCGCGCGGAATGCGGCGCAAGTTCCGCGGCCGCGAAGGCCTCGGCCATGTCGCGGATCGCGCGCTGGTCTTCGGTCGGATTGAAATCCATCGGTCCCGGATCGTCTCTAGCGCATCGTCGGAATGACGAAAGCCGAGTCTTCCTGTTGACCTTCAGGCCAGCGGGCGGTGATCGTCTTGACCTTGGTGTAGAACTTCACGCCTTCCATGCCGTGCTGGTTGGTGTCGCCGAAGGCGCTCCGCTTCCAGCCGCCGAAGGTGTGATAGGCTACCGGAACCGGGATCGGCACGTTGATGCCGACCATGCCGACATTGACCCGCGCGGCGAACTCCCGCGCGGCGCGACCGTTGCGGGTGAAGATGGCGACGCCGTTGCCGTACTGATGCTCGGATGGAAGCGCGAGCGCCTCCTCGAACGTGTCCGCGTGGACGATCTGCAGAACCGGTCCGAAGATCTCTTCCTGATAGGTCTTCATCGTCGGCTTCACGTGATCGAACAGCGACGGGCCGATGAAGAAGCCTTTCTCATAGCCTTGCAGCGAGAACCCGCGGCCATCGACCACCAGTTCCGCGCCCTCGTCGACGCCGATCTGGATGTAGTCCTCGATCTTCCTCTTGTGCGCCGAACTGACCACCGGTCCGTACTGTGCGGCGGGGTCGTTGGAAGCGCCGGGCCGCAGGGTGTCGATTTCCGCAAGGACCTTTTCACGCAGGGCGCTGGCCGTCTTCGCGCCAACCGGAACGACCACCGGCAGCGCCATGCAGCGTTCGCCGGCCGAGCCATAGGCGGCGCCGATCAGGTCCTTCACCGCCTGGTCGAGGTCGGCATCAGGCAGGATGATTCCATGGTTCTTGGCGCCGCCCATCGCCTGCACGCGCTTACCGTTCGCCGTGCCGGTCGAGTAGATATAATGAGCGATGTCCGATGAGCCGACAAAGCTTACCGCCTTGATCAGCGGGTGGGCGAGGATCGCGTCTACGGCGACCTTGTCGCCATGCACCACGTTCAGCACGCCGGCGGGCGCTCCCGCCTCCATGAACAGCTCCGCCAGACGGACGGGCAGGCTGGGGTCCTTCTCCGACGGCTTGAGCACGAAGGTGTTGCCGACCGCGGTGGCGATGCCGAACATCCACATCGGGATCATCCCGGGGAAGTTGAACGGCGTGATGCCGGCGGCTACGCCCAGCGGCTGGCGCATCGAATAGACGTCGATGCCCGGGCCGGCGCCCTCGGTATATTCGCCCTTGAGGACATGCGGGATGCCGCAGGCGAATTCGATGACTTCCAGGCCACGCTGGATGTCGCCCTTGGAGTCGGCGATCACTTTGCCGTGTTCGCTGGACAGCAGGGCGGCGAGCTCTTCCATGCGCGCTTCGACCAGACGCTTGAACTCGAACATGACGCGCGCGCGGCGCTGCGGATTGGTCGCCGCCCAGCCGGGCTGCGCCGCCGCCGCGGCCTGGACCGCGGCATCAAGGTCGCCCACCGTGGCGAAGCCGACACGAGCCTGCACCTCGCCGGTATTTGGGTTGAACACTTCGCCGGAGTGGCTGCCGGCGCCGGCATACGCCGCTCCGTTCACGAAATGCTGGATGTCACGCATGAAACTCTCCCGAAGCCGCATTCATGGCGGCGCGCGGTCCCTTTAACGCGCTATTGTCGCCGCGCGAAGATGCCGAAGTGAACCAATTGCCGCACATGTTCCAAGATCGACGTGATTGCGACCTGGCGCGATCGAGCACGCGACCTTTTGTGGGCGTTGCCCGCTTAGGGTCCGAGCGGGTAGGTTGTCCGTTTCCGGCGCGTTTCCGCGTCGTGTTCCGAGGGCCCAGCGCATGACTGACCGTCCGCCCGTCGCCATCATAATGGGCAGCCGATCTGACTGGCCGACAATGAAGGGCGCCGCTGAAAGCCTTGATGCGCTGGG
Organism: Caulobacteraceae bacterium; assembly: GCA_025352165.1. Classification (GTDB taxonomy): domain Bacteria; phylum Pseudomonadota; class Alphaproteobacteria; order Caulobacterales; family Caulobacteraceae; genus Acaudatibacter. Next base: position 14,612 of record JANXTX010000017.1, read on the forward strand.
CGTTACCTACGAGGCCAAGGTCGTTTCAGCGCACCGAACGCCGGAGCGGCTCTACCAGTTTGCCACAGGCGCGCGGGACGCAGGCTTCAGGGTGATCATCGCCGGCGCCGGCGGCGCCGCGCATCTGCCGGGTATGACCGCCTCGATGACCGATCTTCCGGTTCTCGGCGTGCCAATCCCCTCGACTGCTCTCAACGGTCTCGATTCGTTGCTGTCGATCGTACAGATGCCTGCCGGAATACCGGTCGGAACCCTGGCGGTCGGCGTGGCCGGCGCCCGTAACGCCGGTTTGCTCGCCGCGCGGATCCTCGCTCTCGGCGATCCGGAACTCGCCGTCAGGCTGACGGAGCGGCGGGAGCAACAGGCGGCGGATGTCGCGGAATCAGTCGAATAGACTGCCATGACGTCCTTTCCCCTACCACCCGGATCGACGATCGGCATTCTCGGCGGCGGTCAGTTGGGCCGCATGCTGGCGATGGCGGCCGCGCGAATTGGCTTTGACGTCGCCATCCTGACCCCTGAGGTAGATGCACCGGCGTCCCGGGTAGCCGCCCGGACCATTGTCGCGGCCTATGACGACCGCGAGGCGCTGGCCGCGCTGGCGGACGTTGCTCAGGTGATTACCTTTGAGTTCGAGAACGTCCCGGCCAGGGCGCTGGAAATTCTCGCCGAACTTGGCGCGCGGACCGCGCCCAACGCCCGCGCCTTGGCGGTGGCGCAGGACCGCGTCGACGAGAAGACTTTTCTTAACGGCGCGGGGATTCCGACGGTCGCCTTCCGGGCCATCGACGATTTGGAAGCGCTGCGCGAAGCTCTCAAAGACCTGGGGGCTCCGCTGCTGCTGAAGACACGCCGGGGCGGCTATGACGGCAAGGGCCAGGTCTGGGTGCAGCGCATGGAGGAAGCCGAAGCGGCGTTGGCCGCCCTGGGGTATCGACCGGCGATCGCGGAAGCGCCCGCGGATTTTCGTCGCGAGGTGGCGCTGATCGCCGCACGCGGCCGGGACGGGGAGATCGCGGTCTACCCCCTGACCGAAAGCCATCACGAGAACGGCATTCTTCGCCGCGCCAGCGCTCCCGCTACGGCGTCGGCGCGCGTCATTGCGGAAGCAGAGCGGATCGCGGCAACGATGCTGGCCGCCCTCGACTACGTCGGCGTGATCGGTGTGGAGATGTTCGAGCGCGACGACGGACACCTTCTCGTCAACGAGTTTGCACCCCGGGTGCACAATACCGGCCATTGGACCTTGGACGGGTGCGAGGTCGATCAGTTCGAGCAGCACATCCGCGCCATCGCCGGCTGGCCACTGGGCCCCACGGCCCCCCTAATCCACGTGGAAATGACTAACCTGTTGGGTGACGAGGTCGATCGCTGGCCCAAACTCGCCCGGGAACCTGAAACCCGCATCTGGCTCTATGGCAAGCGCGAAGCCAAGCCGGGCCGAAAAATGGGTCACGTCAACAGGTTGCGGCCGCTGGACGGGTAGTATCCGGCCTGTTGCTTCAGGCGCGCCCGTACCGCAATCGGCCGAGCATCATGGCCGCGCGTCCGGCCAGATCGCCCGGTCGGACGCCGGCCTTCCATTTTTCGAATGACATGACGGCGTTGATGCGTCCGTCCAGATGATCGGCGGCGCGGTTGTGTCCCGCGCTCAGGCGGACGGCCAGCGTCGAGACCAGGATCTCAGCCAACAGGACGCGCTTGGTATAGTGGTTCTCGTCCGTGGCGGTGTCGCCCGCCCATCTCCAGATCGCGTCGGCGCTGCCCCAGGTCAGTCGTAAGGCCAGCGGAATGTGCGGCGGCAGGGCCAGGAAGCCCGTCCACCGGCGCAACCCGGCTTCGTCCTCCATGGCCGCGTCGGTGCGCGTCAGCACGCCCATGCGGATACGTTCGCGGATCTTCAGGGAAGCGACGTCAATATCGGCCAGGCGCTCCAGACACTGCCTGTCGTGTTTCCGCGTCAGCAGCGCCGCCAGATCACGTGGGCCGTTTGGCGTCAGCAGTTCCGCCTCGGCCAGAGTCAGTCCGATATCGCGCGCCGCTGCGGCCAGCGCGCGGCTGGTCCAGCCCAGTCGGGGCGCATGCAACAGCATCGCCTCGAGAAGGCGGTTCTCGGTAATCCCGGCCCAGTCCAGATCCTCGCTCATGAGATTGCTTTACACCCGCCGCGCCGCATGGACAAAACCTCATCCCTCTGCTATCAGCCGCGCCTCGCGCCGGGATGGCCCTTCCGGAAGCGTTTTCCCGCGCCCAGGTGGGCGGGGTCCGACAGGAGCACCGGTGGTACAAATTTTCGTCCGCGACAACAACGTCGACCAGGCGCTGAAGGCGCTGAAGAAGAAGATGCAACGTGAAGGCTCATTCCGCGAAATGAAGCGGCACGTCCACTACGAAAAGCCTTCCGAGAAGCGCGCCCGCCAGAAGGCGGAAGCCGTTCGTCGGGCCCGCAAGCTGGCCCGCAAGCGCATGCAGCGCGAAGGCCTGCTGCCGGCCCCAAAGAAGGTCGTTCGGGCCTAGCCAAGGTTTCGGCGGACCTGCGGTCCGCCTCCTGATGAGGATGCACCCGTCAGGGTGGGAAACCCAAAGAGACGGGAGCGGCTCCGCGTGTCCATCGAGGCTGTGATCTGGGATTTCGGCGGGGTGTTCACTACCTCGCCGTTCGAAGCCTTCAATCGTTATGAGCAACGCCACGATCTGCCGCGCGATTTCATCCGCCGGATCAACGCGACCAATCCAGACCATAATGCCTGGGCCCTGTTCGAGCGGGCCGAAATCGACGCGGCTGGTTTTGACGTAAAGTTCCTCGAGGAATCCACCGAAGTCGGCCACCCGGTCCGGGGCGCGGACGTACTGCCGCTGTTGTCGGGTCAGCTGCGTCCTCGCGTCGTCGCCGCCTTCCATCTGGTCAAGGCCAGCTTCAAGACCGGCTGCATCACCAACAACATGGCCCAGGGCCATGGCGCCAGCATGTCTTCCACCGCCGATGGCGCCAAGCGCTCGTCCGACATCATGCGGCAGTTCGATCATGTCATCGAAAGTTCCAAGGCGGGCGTGCGCAAGCCCGATCCTCGCATCTACCAGATGATGTGCGACGCTCTGGGCGTCGAAGCCTCGGCGTGCATTTACCTCGATGACCTCGGCGTAAACTGCAAGCCGGCCGCCGCCCTTGGCATGCAGGCGATCAAGGTCGTCAGCGAGGCGCAGGCGCTCGCCGATCTGGCGCGGCTGACCGGCCTGAGCTTCCCGCTCGACGCAGACGGCGCCGATTGACCCGTCCGGCTCGCATCGGCGCACAGGCCGCGCTGCTTGAGCTGAGTGGATGGGCGGCGGCTCCGGAACGTGACGCAATCGTCAAGACCTTCGTGTTCACTGACTTCAATGCCGCCTTCGGCTGGATGACCCGCGTGGCCCTCGCCGCCGAAAAACTCGACCACCATCCCGAATGGTTCAACGTCTACAATCGCGTCGAGGTCACTCTTGCCACACACGACGCGGACGGGGTGACCGAACTGGACGTGCGGCTGGCCAAGGTGATGGACGACGCGGCGCGGTCCCGGGACTGAGGCAGCGCAGTCTTAAGATAAGGGAAGATAAGGGAAGATAAGGGGACACAACACATATCTCGGCCACGAGCGGTGGGGCGGCGCAATTTGACGGCGAGATATATATTGTGTCCCCTTATCTTTGTGTCCCCTTATCTTAGGCCTACGATCCCTACGGCCAGCCCCAGGCCTGGAGCGGCCCGCGCTACGCGTTCACCGGCCAACTGATGCTGCCAGAAGGCCACATCTACGACTATAAGGCCCGCGCCTATTCACCGGCGGTTCCGGTGCGGTTCCGGTGACAGTGCACTTAACTCTCCAGGAAATTGAGCGTCAATTCAGTCCGCTGCCACAGAAACGACGCTGTCACCGAAACCCATTCTTATATAAGCGTCTACGCTCCGCTGAAGTCTTAGAGGCGCGGTATCGACCACGGCGGGAGGGTGAACTTGTGTCGCGAGCTCGGCATGGGTCGAATGGTTGCTCACTTCTGCGGCGCGGTCCAGGGGCGCAACCCATATCTGGCAGATTAGTGCACTGTCACCGAAATCTCAACGCGCTCACCGCGACCTACGGTTTCGACACCCTGCAACGCGTCACCACAATCAGCGCCAACGGAACGCAGATCGCCGCCTATGGCTATGACGCCTACGGCCGTCGCTCGACGATCACCCGCGCGAACGGGACCGGCGCTGGGACAACCTACGGCTATGACGGGGCGGACCGGATCAACAGCCTGGTGCAGTCGCTCACCGGCGGGGCCGGCGTGACCTACACGCTGGGCTACGATCCATCCGGCGGGCTGATCACGCGTCAGGTCAGCAACAGCGCCTATACATGGCATCCCCCGTTGGCGAGCGTGAGCTACACGGCCAACGGGCTCAACCAGTATCCGACCATATCGCCTGGCGGGACCAGCACCTATCTGGGCGGGAACATGACCTATGACGCCGCCAGCGGCAGCACCTTCACCTACCTGCCGGAAAATCAGCTGAAAAGCGTCAACAATAACACTCTCAAGCTCGCCTACGACCCCACGGGCCGGATCCAGACCAAGACCGCCAGCGGGGTGGCCGACACCTTCCTCTATGCCGGCTCGATGCTGGTGGGCGAATACGACAGTTCCGGCAATATCCTGTCTCGCTACATCCCCGGCCCTGGCCAGGACGAGGCGGCGCTGTGGTATTCGGGCGCGGGAACAACGACGCCGCAATGGCTGCACGCCGACAATCAGGGTTCGACCATCGCCTGGTCGAACGCCTCGGGCGCTTCGCTGGGAACCCTGGCCTACGACCCCTATGGCCAGCCCTCGGCCTGGAGCGGCCCGCGATACGCCTTCACCGGCCAGCTGATGCTGCCGGAGGGCCAGATCTACGACTACAAGGCGCGCGCCTATTCACCGGGGTTGGGGCGGTTCCTGCAGACTGATCCGATCGGGATGGCGAGCGATGTCAATCTCTATGCGTACGTTGGCAATGATCCGGTCAATGGGTGGGATCCGAGCGGGATGGCGACACAACAACAACAACAACCTGCCACTACCGTATGCATCGAGGGCGTCTGCACCACCACCGTTTCGGAGTTTGTAGTAACTGCGCCCGCGAGAGGCGCCGCGCAGGTCGGCCCGGTACAAGTTACCGGTCCCGTGGCGGGCGTAGTAGGAGGGCCAAACGGGGACGGAAGGGGTGGCAGTAAGCAAGGACGTCAGCAGACCCCACTGGGGCCAAATAGCCGTTGCTTAATGAATGCGCCGTCTATCGGCATTGGGTCTGGTGTATTAACAACCACGTTTATTATTACCCCAATGCATGCTTCAGAATCGTTCGAAATCACTCAGTTCATACTTGCAGGCAGTGTTGGTGCCGGAGAGGGGGGCGCTGCAACGTTTGAAACGGGACCGGGAGTTTTTGTGGGTATTGTTGCTGGATTTGTCGTCGGTGGGATCGTATACTACGCCGCGCATAAAGATAATTGTTAAGGAACGGGGCAATAGAAAATGATAATTAGTGCGCAACTTATAATAACTAATATTATTGCGATAGCCGCTTCTGCCTTAGCGTGTTTAAGTGCGTTTAACGCAGGCGCCAAATATGTAATATCGATTCAAAATAAATCTACAAAACGACCAATTTTCGAAAATTTGTCATTTTCAGCCCTGCTGATATTGACCGCTATAGTGCTAGTCCAAACAAATTCACATTGATCGCTGCGCAATTTTTGTTCCGGTAAGGCTGTGCATGCCTTTCAAAGTCAGAAATACGGCGACAGGATTCGTATTCACCCAGGAAAGTCCATTTCAGCTCTGCCTCCAGCACTGCAATCGGCACACTCAGCATGGTGAGGTATACCTCACGTCCCGAACATCCACGCCCCCCGGCCCCGCGCCGCGGCTAGGCCTAACGACCGCGCGGGACTTCTTCACGCGATAGCCCCTGACATCTCCGCAACGCCACGTGAGAATGGCGGCCTGATCCGGAGTTTTCGGAATTTCGGCGGCATGATGTCGATCGTATCGCCTCACGGGTCTTGACAAAATGCAATAATTATCCAATTTGCAAACCTGGCTCCCAGCCCACGCCCCAACGAGGTTTCCCATGCCAGACGATCATTCCCCGCCCGCCGCCGTGGTCCGTCGCGAAAGTAGCCGCTTTGGCCCCGGCAATCCCGGGCGCCCGTCCGGCGCGCGGGG
>JANXTX010000208.1 GCA_025352165.1 Caulobacteraceae bacterium
CCAGGCCGACGGCGTCGATCTCGATGTCTGGCGCCGATGCGGCTTCGACGCGCCGACCAGCCGGGCCGAGATCGAGGCGGAAGCCGTCGCCCGCATCCGCTGGGGCCAGTGGACGCGCGCCGCCGACGCGCTGCTGGCGGGTACGGGGAAGACCGACCACGAGACGGGCAGGGCGATGAAGGCGATCGGGCCGCGGTCGTCCTTCGCCGACCTCGTGCCGATCTTCTTCACCGGGACTGGCGCTCCGCGGGCGAAAATCGGCACCAAATCGGTGGACGCCGCGGCAAAGGACTGGCTGCTCCAGGAACAGGCGCGGCATGTCTATACGCGGTCACGCGCGCAGGCCGCCGCAATCGCGGAGAACAGCCTGCATGCACTCAGGCTCGCGACCGCCTACGCGACCTTTTATGAGAGCGCCAAGCAGGGCCGCGGCAGCCTCGATTTCGGCGACCTGATCGCGCTGGCCCACCGCTTGCTGACCGTGCGCGCCGATGCGGCCTGGGTGCTGTTCAAGCTGGATGGCGGCATCGAGCACGTCTTGCTCGACGAGGGCCAGGATACCGCGCCCGAGCAATGGGACATTCTCCGCGCCCTCACCGCCGAGTTCTTCACCGGCATCGGCTCGGGCCCGGCGGTGCGGACAATGTTCGCCGTCGCCGACGAAAAGCAGTCGATCTTCTCGTTCCAGGGCGCGGCGCCGGAGCGCTTTGCGACCGAGCAGGACCGCTTCGAGGCGATGGTCACCACGGCGGGGGCCCGCTTCCATCAGATCAAGCTGCTGGAAAGCTGGCGTTCCGCGCCGGAGGTTCTCTCGTTCGTCGACGCCGTGTTCCGCGCCGGCGAGGCGCTCGAGGGCCTGCGGGCGGGGCAGGGCGGCAATGTGCTGGATTTCCGCATTATTCATACGGCGCGGCGCGAGCCCGGCGGCTGCGTCGAGCTATGGCCGCTGGAATTCACCGAGCCCTCCATCGAACCCGACCATTGGGCGCCGCTCGACAGCGAACCCGAGGAGAGCGCCAACCGCAAGCTGGCCCGACGGATCGCCAGGGCCATCGTCGCCATGGTTAGGCGCGGCGGCGCCGTTCTCGACCGCGAGACACGCGTCATGCGTCCCTGCGGCTTCGGCGACATGATGATCCTGGTCCGGCGGCGCGGTCCGCTGTTCCACGAGATTATCCGCGCCCTCAAGCGTGAAGGCGCGCCGGTGGGCGGCGCCGACCGGCTCAAGCTCTCCGAACACGGGGTCTACGAGGACCTGATGGCGCTGGCCCGCTTCGCGCGATTTGCCGACGACGACCTCACCCTCGCCGGGGTGTTGCGTGGGCCGTTCTGCGATATTGACGAGGAATCCCTGTTCGATCTCGCTTACAATCGCGGCAAGACCCTCTGGGCCACATTGAACGGGCGGGCGACCGAACGGCCGGAATGGGCGGCGGCGGCCGGATTTCTTGGCTGGGCGCGGGAGGAAGCAGCTCGCGCGGCGCCGTTCGACTTCTACAGCCGCGTCCTCGATCGACTGGACGTCGCCGGCCGATCGATGCGCCAGCGCCTGCTCACCCGCATGGGCGCGGAGGGCGTCGACGCCGCCGATGCCTTCCTCGCCGAAACGCTCGCCGCCGAGGATCGCGGCGCGCGCGATCTCGAAACCTTCCTCGCCGCGATGTCGCTCAGCGGAATCGAGGTTAAGCGCGAAGCCGAGGACAAGTCCGTCGCCGGGGTCGGCGAGGTGCGGGTGATGACCGTGCATGGCGCCAAGGGACTGGAGGCGCCGATCGTCATCCTGCCCGACACCAGCGCGCGCGCCACCGACCGCGGCGGTCCGCTGCTGGAAACCGAGGATGGCGGCTTCCTCTGGGCGCCCCGCAAACCCGACGACTGCCCGGCCTCGGCCGCCGCGCGCGACCTGCGTGGCAAGGCGACCGAAGATGAGTCCTCCCGCCTGCTCTATGTCGCGCTGACCAGGGCCAGGGACCGGCTGATTCTCTGCGGCGTGGAGACGCGGGACCACAGCTATCAGCGCAGCTGGCGCGACTTCGTGCAGCGCGCGTTCGACGAACTGCCGATCTCGCCCTTTGCCCTGGAAGGTGGCGGTGAGGCTTGGCGCTACGGGAGTGAACCCCTCCAGGCCAGGGCGGTTACCGAGGTCGCGCCGCCGCCGACTCCTGCCTGGGCCCGCACGCCGGCGCCGACAGAGCCGGCCAAGGCGCGGTATGCTTCGCCGTCGGTGCTCGACGATATGGCTACGGCCTCATCGCCATCGCCGATCGCCGGCGTCGGCGGACTGGGACGCTATCGACGCGGCGATCTGATCCATCGCCTGCTGCAATGGCTGCCCGATCTGGCGGAGCAGGACCGCCTGCCGGCCGCGGAGCGCTGGCTTGCGCGCGAGCATGATCTTACCGACGAACAGCGCCAGGACATCGCGTCGGCCGCTTTTGGCGTGCTCGATGACGCCCGGTTCGCCGCGGTGTTCGGTCCGGGCTCCAAGGCGGAAGTGGCCATCGCCGGCAAGGCCGTGGGGCTGGACCTTTCCGCGCGGGTCGACCGCCTGGTGGTGGAGCGCGACCGCGTGCTGGTGATCGACTTCAAGACCAACCGCCCGCCGCCGGATCGTGTCGAGGCAACCGACATCGCTTACATCCGCCAGATGGCGCTCTATCGGGCGCTGCTCGCCGAGGTGTTCCCGGGCAGGACCGTCGAGGCGGCGCTGGTGTGGACCGATGGACCGAGCCTGATGCCGATCCCCCCTGAACTGATGAACGAGGCCCTCGCCGGCCTCGCAACAGCCTGAGCCCGGCTATGCACCCATTGCTCGAACGCCTGGGCCTGAAGGTCCCGATTGTCCAGGCCCCGATGGCGGGAACCTCGACCGTCGCCCTGGCCTCCGCCACATCGAACGCCGGCGCGCTCGGCTCCATCGCCATTGGTCACATCGGCGTCGAGGCGGCGGCCTGTGATATCACTCAGCTGCGAGCCGCGACGAACCGGGCCTTCAACGTCAATTTGTTCTGCCACCAGCCGGCCCGGCGCGACGCCGCCGTGGAAGCCGCGTGGCTGACGCGGCTGGCGCCCGCCTTCGCCGCCTTTGACGCGACGCCGCCCAAGGCGCTGCAGGAAATCTATCCGAGTTTCATCGACGACGACGTCAGGCTCACCCTGCTGCTGACGGCGCGTGTTCCGGTGGTCAGCTTCCATTTCGGCCTGCCGTCGGCCGAGCGCATTGCCGCCCTCAGGCAATCGGGCGCCGTGCTGCTGGCCACGGTCACCAACCTCGATGAGGCCTCGGCGGCGGCGGACGCGGGCATCGATGCGGTCGTGGCGCAGGGCTATGAGGCCGGTGGCCATCGCGGTGTGTTCGATCCCTCCGCGCCCGACGCGCAGCTCAGCACCTCCTTTCTGGTCCGCCGGTTGAGTCGAGCGCTTCCCATCCCGGTGATTGCCGCTGGCGGCATCATGGACGGAGCCGGCGTGGCGGGCGCCCTGACCCTCGGAGCCGTTGCCGCGCAGATGGGCACCGCCTTCATCGCCTGTCCCGAAGCCGGCGCCGATCCCGCCCACCGCGACGCCCTGCTGGCTCGGGCGCAGTCGCGGACGGTCATGACCCGCGCGATCTCCGGCCGCCCCGCGCGCTCGCTCGTCAACGCCTTCACCGAACTCGGCGAGCGGCTGACCGACCCGCCCGCGTATCCCGTCGCCTACGACGCCGGTAAAGCCCTCAATGCCGCCGCCAGGGCGCGAGGCGATTTTGGCTATGGCGCATGGTGGGCCGGGCAGGGCGCGCCGATGGCCCGCGCCATGCCGGCGACGCGGTTGATCGAGACGCTTTCAGCGGAACTGTCGACCGCCTGGTCGGCCTATGGAGGGGGGTGACCGCATCGGCTCTCATGGCGCTCACAGAAAAACTCGCAGCAGTTCCGGGCCTTCCCCCGACGGCGGGCCGTTGCGCCCGCGTGCAAAAGCCTTAACTCTGCCCCAGACAATTCAAGGAGTTTCCTCATGAACACGGTCGCCGTAACCGACGCCTCTTTCGAAACCGATGTCCTCCAGTCCTCGCAGCCTGTCCTGGTCGATTTCTGGGCCGAGTGGTGCGGCCCCTGCAAGCAGATCGCGCCCGCGCTCGAGCAGATCGCCGGTGAGCTCGGCGGCGCGCTGACCGTCGCCAAGGTCAACATCGAGGAAAGCCCGACGACGCCGTCGCGCTATGGCGTGCGCGGCATTCCGACCATGATGCTGTTCAAGGACGGCGAGATGAAGTCGATGAAGGTCGGCGCCATGCCCAAGCAGAAGATCCTCGACTGGCTGGCTGAGTCGGGCGTGTCAGCCGCTTGATGGCAAAGGGCGACAAGCCCTCGTTCTACGAACGCTCCATCCTGCCGCGGCTGATCAGTTGCAGCTGCGGCTCTGAGGCGGTCGGCAAATTGCGCGCCAAGGTCACCCCTTTGGCGCGCGGCAGGGTGCTGGAGCTGGGCATCGGCGCCGGCGCCAACCTGCCGTTCTACGATCCGGCGAAGGTCACCTCGGTGCTCGCGGTCGAGCCCTCCGAAGCTCTGCGCGGTCGCGCGCGGGCGGCCTGTCCCGAGGGCCTTTCGCTGACCATCCTCAACGCCGCGGCCGAGACCCTGCCGTTCGACGACGGCGAGTTCGACACCGTCGTCTGCACCTTCACGCTCTGCTCGGTGGCGGGGCCCGGGCAGGCGCTCGCCGAGGCGCGACGCGTACTGAACAAGGGCGGGCGGCTGTTATTCTGCGAGCATGGCCTATCCCCTGATAGGGGCGTCGCCCGCTGGCAGGCGCGCTGGGAGCCGCTATGGAAACGCATGGCCGGCGGCTGCCACCTCACCCGGCCGGTACTCCCCGGCATCGTCGACGCCGGCTTCCAGATCGAAACCCGCGACTCCCGATACATGCGCGGCGCCCCCAAAATCGCCGGCTGGTGCGAATGGGGCGTCGCCTCGCCAGCCTGACCATTCGAAAGGCTCAGGTCGGCCAGGTCTCCGGCGTCAGCAAAAGCACGTCTCCAACGAAGCGCAGGGAACCGCAGATCACCACATGTGGCGGCGGTCCGGCTGTGCGCAGCGCCCGGGCCAGCGCGGTGGCGACCCCGCCGAGAGCTCCGCTGGCGTTCAGGCCGGACTTGCGCGCGACATGCGCCAGCGACCTGGCCGGCGTTGAGCTTGCTGAGTCGAACGCGGTGGTGAACACGCGCGGCGCCAGTTCCCTGAACGCCTCGAAGAAGCCGCTGGCATCCTTGCGGCCCAGCATGCCGACGATCAGCACGATCGGACGCCCGTCCCGCGCGGTCATTCGCGCGCAGGTCCGCGCCAGCGCCTCGGCGGCATGCGGGTTGTGGGCCCCGTCGAGCCAGACATCGGCGCCTCGCGCACGCGCCATTTCCGCCAGTGGTCCGGCGGTCAATCGCTGCACCCGTCCCGGCCAGATCGCGCTGGCGACACCCCGCCCGATGGCGGCCTCGTCGATACGCGGATCATTCAGCGCCAGAGCGGCGGCCGCCGCCAGTCCGGCATTGGCGAATTGATGGTCGCCTGACAGGCTTGGTGGGGGCAGGTCCAGCAGCCGGTCCTCCAACTGCACCCGCAATCGCCCGTGCTCCTCGAACGCGTCGAAATCGCGGCCCATGAGCGACAGTGGTGACGCCAGCGCTTCGGCCTCCGCCTCGATCACCGCCAGCGCTTCTGGCCGCTGAAAGCCTGCGACCGTGGGACGACCGCTCTTGATGATGCCGGCCTTCTCCCAGGCGATGTCGGCGAGCGTCGGGCCCAGCAGATCGACATGGTCGTAGTCGACCGGCGTGATCACGCTGACGGCCGGCGCATCGAAGACGTTGGTGGCGTCGAACCTTCCACCCAGCCCGACCTCGATCAGGGCGATATCTGCAGGCGTCTCGGCGAAGGCGTGAAAGGCCAGGGCGGTGGTGATCTCGAAAAAGCTGATCGGCTCGCCCTGATTGGCGGCCTCGACCTCATCGATACGCTTTGAAAGCTCCTCATCCGAGATCAGGGTTCCCGCGACGCGGATCCGTTCCGCAAAGCGCACCAGGTGGGGCGAGGTCAGCACGTGCGCCGTCAGTCCCGCAGCCTCCGTGATCGCCCGCAGGAAGGCGGTCGTCGAGCCCTTGCCGTTTGTGCCCGCGACATGGATCACCGGACCCAGGCGCTTGTGCGGATCTCCCAGCGCATGAAGCAGGCGCTCGATGCGTCCGGTGCTCAGGTCTATCAGTGAAGGGTGTAGCGCACGCAGTCGGCGGATCGCCCCGTCGGAGGCGCGAATGGCGTCGTAGTCGTGAGCCATCTGTCGCTCAGGCGGCGCGCCGCGCCCGTCCCATCATCAGGGTGCGCAGGATCGATCCGAGCACGGCAGGCAAATCCTTGCGGGGGACGACACGGTCGACCATCCCTCGCTCGACCTGGAACTCGGCGGTCTGGAATCCGGGCGGCAGGGTCTCGCGGATGGTTTCCTCGATCACGCGCCGACCGGCGAAACCGATCAGGGCCGCCGGCTCCGCCAGGTGCACATCGCCCAGCATGGCATAGGAGGCTGTCACGCCGCCGGTCGTCGGATCAGTCAGCACGACGATGTAGGGCAGGTGGGCGCGCCGCAAACGCTGGATCGCGGCGGTGGTGCGCGCCATCTGCATCAGGGACAGCGCTCCCTCCTGCATGCGCGCGCCGCCGGACGCAGTGAACACAACCAGGGGCCGCTTGCCTTTGACGGCCGCATCGACGGCGGAAAGGAAGGCCTCGCCCGCCGCGACGCCGAGCGACCCTCCCATGAAGGCAAAGTCCTGCACCAGCGCGATCACCGGCACCCCGCCGATCTCGCCGGACGCGGCGGCCATGGCGTCGGTCTCACCGGTGTTCTTGCGCGCGGTCGCGAGGCTCTCGCGATAGGGCTTGCCATAGGTGAAGTTCAGCGGATCGTCCGGCGACTTCGGCAGCGGCAAGCTCTTATAGCGGCCGCCGTCGAAGGTGTAGGCAAGTCGCAGCGCCGGCCGAATTCGCATGTGCCGACCCGACGGGGTCACCCACAGCGCCGCTTCCAGGTCCGGGCGGTAGATCATTTCCCCGGTGTCGGGGCATTTTTCCCAAAGATTGTCGGGCGTGTCGCGGCGGGAAACCAGCTTGCGGACGCCTGGCGCGATCTTCGCCAGCCAGCCGCCCCGCTCTCCGCCTGCCGCAAGAATCGGGTTGCGGATCGGCTTGTTTTTCTTGTCGTCGCTCAAGGCCATGGCGAACGCCTTTTCAGCCCGCTGGCAAACGTGCGGTTCTTACCGCCATAGCGATGTTCGCGACGGTATTCAGCACTTTTGCGACCGGATCACGCTTCTGTGTAATGGCCGCGGCGATTTCGTCGATAAGAGCCGATCCGACGACCGCCGCATCCGCGACCCGTGCGACCTCGGCCGCGCGTTCTGGCGTGCGAATTCCGAAGCCGACAGCGACGGGCAGCCCGCTCGCGCGGCGGACCCGTTCGACGGCGGGCGCGATCGCATCTGCGTTAGCTTCCTTCGCGCCGGTCACGCCGGCGACGGATACATAATAGACAAAACCGCGCGTGCGCCGTGCGACGATGGCCAGCCGCGCGTCGTCTGTCGTCGGCGTCGCCAGGCGGATGAGCGCGAGGTTTTCGGCGTCGAGGGCGTCGGCAAGCGGGTCGGCTTCCTCCGGCGGGCAGTCGACCACGATGCACCCGTCGGCGCCGGCCTGAGCCGCCGCGGACGCGAACTGCGCCAGGCCAAACGTGAGCAACGGATTGATGTAGCCCATCAGCACGATGGGCGTCGTTGAATCCGACAGGCGGAATTCCCGGACCATGTCGAGGACGCCCGCCAGCGTCATGCCATTCTCGAGCGCTCGTATCGCGGCCTTCTGGATTGGCGGGCCGTCGGCGACGGGATCCGAGAATGGCATGCCCAGCTCGATGACATCCGCGCCTGCCGCCGGCAGGCCTCGCAGAATGGCCGCGGCCGTTTCCCTGTCCGGGTCGCCGGCCATGACATAGGCGACGAACCCCGCTCTGCCTTCGCGCGCCAGGGCGCCGAAGCAGGCTTCAATCCGTTGTGCGGTCAAATTTGCCGCCCCAGCTTTTCCGCCACGGTGGCAAGGTCCTTGTCACCCCGACCGGAGAGATTGAGCGCGATGATGCCGTCCTTGCCGACCTGGGTCGCCAGCTCGGGAAGCCGGGCGAGGGCGTGGGCGGATTCCAGCGCCGGCACGATGCCTTCGAGGCGCGCGCAGAGCTGGAACGCTTCCAGCGCCTCATCATCCGTGGCGGTCAGATATTCAGCCCGCCCGACCTCGTGCAGCCAGGCGTGTTCAGGACCAATGCCGGGATAGTCGAGGCCGGCGGATATCGAGTGCGCCTCGGTGATCTGGCCGTCAGTGTCCTGCAGCAGATAGGTGCGGTTGCCGTGCAGAACGCCGGGGCGCCCGCCGTTGAGCGCGGCGGCGTGGCGCGTGGTGTGCATGCCGTCTCCGGCGGCTTCGACGCCAACCAGGCGGACGCCCTCGTCATTCAGGAACGGATGGAAGATGCCGATGGCGTTCGATCCACCGCCGACGCAGGCGACCACCGCATCCGGAAGGCGTCCTTCGGCATCGAGCATCTGCGCCCTCGTTTCGACACCGATCACAGCCTGGAAGTCGCGCACCATTTCCGGATAGGGGTGGGGACCAGCGGCCGAGCCAATCAGATAATAGGTGTCGGACACGTTGGTGACCCAGTCGCGCAACGCCTCGTTCATGGCGTCCTTGAGCGTCGATGCGCCGCTGGTTACCGGTCGCACCTCAGCCCCAAGCAAGTTCATCCGCAGCACGTTCGGGGCCTGTCGTTCGACATCGACCGCGCCCATGTAGACGATACACGGAAGGCCAAAGAGGGCGCAGACGGTCGCGGTGGCGACCCCGTGCTGTCCCGCTCCGGTCTCGGCGATGATCCGGGTCTTGCCCATCCGGCGGGCCAACAGAATCTGGCCCATGCAGTTGTTGATCTTGTGCGCGCCGGTGTGATTGAGCTCCTCGCGCTTGAGATAGATCTTGGCCCCGCCGAAGTGTTCGGTCAGCCGCCGGGCGAAATAGAGCGGACTCGGTCGGCCGACATAGTGCTTCAGATAGCCAGCGAGTTCGGCTTGGAAGCCCTCATCCGCCTTTGCGGCATGGAACGCTCCTTCGAGCGCCAGCACCAGAGGCATCAGCGTTTCGGGAACATAGCGTCCGCCGAAATCGCCGAACCGGCCGAATTCATCGGGCAGCGCCTGATAGTCATTCGGTCGCAGAGAGGGGGGTGATGTTATGTTCACTGGGCGCAGCGTCTGTCGTTCAAGCGCGGCGAACCGCTTCCAGAAATGTTCTGATGAGTGCGGGGTCCTTTAGGCCCGGACCGCGTTCCACGCCAGAAGAAACATCGACCAGAGGCGCTCCACTTACCGCAATCGCCTCCGCCACATTCCATGGGTCGAGCCCACCGGCCAGGAACCATGGCCTGCTGAATCGACGGCCAGTCAGCAGGGAAGCGTCGATGGGAACGCCGACGCCGCCGGGCCGATTCGATTCGGGTGGAGGCCGTGCGTCGAACATCAGGTGCTCGACAACCTCCTGGTACTCGCTGGCGCGATCGACGTCCTGAGGCTCTGAAACGGAAAGGGCCTTGATGACGCCGACGCCGGACCGCTTGGCAATCTCGCGGGCGCGGGCAGGCGTCTCCCGCCCATGCAACTGGATCAGATCAGGCCGGAGCGAGCCCATGATATGCTCGACAAGCGCGTCATCGGGATCCACCGTTACGGCAACGACTTTCGCCTTGCCGCGCGCCGCCCGGGCCAGATGTGCGGCGGCGTCCGGGGAAACGTTTCGCGGACTTTTGGCAAAAAACATGAAGCCCAGGAAGCCGGCCCCACTTTCGAGCGCGGCGGCAACCGTCTCCGGCGTCGACAGCCCGCAGATCTTTGTACCGACGCCCACACTCAGGTCGCGTTGAGACGCGCCCTCAGTTCCTTGCCGCTCTTGAAGAAAGGCACGTGTTTCGCCGGTACGTTGACCGCCTCGCCGGTACGAGGATTTCGCCCCGTTCTGGCTGGACGCGAGCGCACCGAAAAGGCGCCGAATCCGCGCAACTCAACGCGGCCGCCATTTTCGAGCGCGGAAATAATCTGCTCGAAAATGACGCCAACGACGCGTTCGATTTCGCGTTGCGTAAGATGCGGGTTTTCCGCGGCCAGCGCCTCTATTAGTTCCGACTTGATCATCCCCGGTCCCCTCGGCTCGATCCGCAACCATGGCCTGAACCATGGTTGAGAATCAAGCGGTTACCTTGCCCTCGGCTATTCCTTGGCGGCAGCCTTTTCACGCAGCGCGGCGCCCAGGATGTCACCAAGCGATGCGCCGCTGTCGGACGAACCGAACTTCTCGATCGCCTGCTTGTCCTCGGCCATCTCCAGCGCCTTGATCGACAGCGAAACCCGCCGTGCGGCCTTGTCGACATTGGTGACCTGAGCGTCGAGGCGATCGCCGACCGCGAAGCGCTCGGGGCGCTGCTCGGAGCGATCACGCGACAGGTCGGACTTGCGGATGAAGGTCGACATCGGCGCCTCATCATCACCGAACTTGACCTCGACACCGCCACTTGTCACCTCTGTCACCGTCGCGGTAACCACTTGGCCCTTGTGGAATGCGTCGCTCGCCATCGGATCGCCGCCCAGTTGCTTGATGCCGAGGCTGATGCGTTCCTTCTCGACGTCGACGTCGAGCACCTTGGCCTTTACCATCTCGCCCTTCTTGTAGCGAGCCATGGCTTCCTCACCGGCGACGTTCCAGTCGATGTCGGAGAGGTGCACCATGCCGTCGATGTCGTTGTCGAGGCCGATGAACAGGCCGAACTCGGTCGCGTTCTTGACTTCGCCTTCGACTGTCGAGCCCAGCGGATGCAGTTCAAGGAACTGTTCCCACGGATTGGCCATTGCCTGCTTCAGCCCGAGGCTGACCCGACGCTTGGACGAATCCACATCGAGCACGACAACGTCGACTTCCTGAGAGGTCGACACGATCTTGCCGGGGTGGACGTTCTTCTTGGTCCAGCTCATTTCGGAGACGTGGACCAGACCTTCGACACCGGCTTCCAGCTCCACGAAGGCGCCGTAGTCGGTGATGTTGGTGATGCGGCCGGTGAAGCGCGCGCCCGGCGGGTACTTCGCCTCGACGCCGTCCCACGGGTCGGACTGCAGCAGCTTCATGCCCA
>JANXTX010000099.1 GCA_025352165.1 Caulobacteraceae bacterium
ATGGTCGAGGCCGCGCACTATCACGCGTCGTGGATGACGCCGTACTGGAGCAGCAGTGTCGAAAAAATCCGCCAGATCGGCGGACATATCTTCTATCGCTGACCAAAACGCCCGACCTCGTCGGCCGTGCTTGCATGGGCGCGCGGTGTCTCCATAATCCGCGTTGACGGGGCGTCCTGACCGCCCGCTTCGGCCTGCTCATGGGAATCACCAAATGTTCGAACGACATACCCGACGTATCGCGAACCTCCTGGCGCCGAGCCTGCTCGTCCTAACGCTGGCGGCCGCTCCCGCGCTGGCGGCGGATCCGGCGGCAACCGTCGACCCGTCGCTGTTCAAGGCGATGCACTGGCGCGGCATCGGCCCCTATCGTGGAGGCCGTTCGGTCGCGGTGACCGGAGTTTCCGGCGAACCGGGCGTCTTCTACTTCGGTGCGGCCGCCGGCGGCGTCTGGAAGACCGTCAATTCCGGCGCCAGCTGGACCCCGCTGTTCGACAGTCAGCCGAACCTCTCCATCGGAGCAATCGCCGTCGCCCCGTCCGACCACAAGGTGATCTATGTCGGCTCCGGTGAAAGCGCGCTGCGCGGCGACATCACCTGGGGCGACGGCGTCTACAAATCGGTCGACGGCGGCAAGACCTGGACCAACGTCGGGCTGAAGGACACCCGCCAGATCGGCTCTGTCATCGTCGATCCGCACAACCCGGACATCGTCCTGGTCGCCGCGATCGGCCATGCTTTCGGTCCCAACACCGAGCGCGGCGTCTTTCGCACCACCGACGGCGGCAAGACCTGGACCCGGGTGCTCTACAAGGACGCCGACACCGGCGCGATCGACGTCACCTTCGATCCGGCAAACCCGTCCATCGTCTACGCGGCCCTGTGGCAGGTTCGCCGCCAGCCGTGGAACTTCTCCAGCGGCGGCCCGGGCAGCGGCCTCTACCGCTCGACCGACGGCGGCGTCACCTGGACCAGACTGGGAGGACATGGGCTGCCCGAAGGCATCCTCGGCCGCATCGATGTCGCGGTGTCCGGCGCGGACTCCAACCGCGTCTATGCGATGATCGAGGCCAAGGATGGCGGCCTCTTTCGCTCCGACGATGCCGGACAATCCTGGCGGCTGATCAACAGCGACGGGCGGGTCCGGCAGCGAGCCTGGTATTTTTCCAAGATCTACGCCGACCCGAAATCAGTGGACACGGTGTTTGCGGTGAACACCGGGCTGCTGAAATCAAAGGACGGCGGCAAGACGTTTGGTCTGGTGTCGGCGACGCATGGCGACCATCACGTCCTATGGGTCGATCCGGCCGATCCCAGCCGGATGATCAACGGCAACGACGGCGGCGCCAGCGTTTCCCTCGACGGCGGCGAGACCTGGTCGACGCAGGAAAACCAGCCGACCGGCGCCTACTACCACGTCGCCACCAGCCCGGGCTTTCCGTACTGGGTGTATGGAGCGCAGCAGGACAACTCCAACATCGCCATCGCCAGTTTCGACGATGAGGGCGTGATCGGTCCGCGCGACTGGTACCCGGCCGGCGGCGGCGAGTGCGGCTTCGTAATCCCCGACCCGCGTAACCGGAGCATCATCTACAGCAACTCCGAAAATGGCATCAATCGCTTCGACAAGTCGGCGGAACAGTCGCAGGACATCAGCGCCTTCCCGGGCGACTTCTCCGGTCACGGAGCCAACGAGCTGCAGCACCGCTTCAACTGGACCTCGCCACTGATGATGTCGCCGCACGATCCGGACACCATCTACTGGGGCGGTGACTCGGTGTGGAAGACCACCGACCACGGCCACAGCTGGTCGCTGATCAGCGGCGACCTGACCCGCAATGACAAGACCAAACAGCTGCCATCCGGTGGACCGCTGACCAAGGACATCACCAGCGTAGAATACTACGATACGGTATTCGCACTGGCGGAATCGCCGCTCAAGCAAGGCCAGCTGTGGGCGGGGTCCGACGACGGGCTGATCCACGTCAGCGCCGACGGCGGCGCGCATTGGGACAATGTCACCCCGGCCGGCCTGCCCGACTGGAGCACGATCAGCATGGTCGAGCCCTCGCATTTCGACCCGGCTGTCGCCTATGTCGCGGTCGACCGGCACAAGCTCGACGACATCGCGCCCTACGCACTGCGCACGAATGACGGCGGTAAGACCTGGACCTCGATCTCCAGTGGCCTCCCCGACGGCGCGGTGGTCCATGCGGTGCGCGAGGATCCGATCCGTCGCGGACTGCTCTACGCGGCCACGGAAAAGGGCGTGTTCGTTTCGTTCACCGACGGCGCCGTCTGGCAACCGCTGCAGCTCGACCTGCCCGCAGCGCCCGTCCACGATCTGGCGATCCATGGCGACGATCTGGTGGCGGCGACCCACGGCCGTTCGTTCTGGATTCTCGACGACGTCACGCCGCTTCGCCAGATCGGCTCGGACACCGCCTCGGCCGACGCTGTACTCTACACCCCGCAAACCGCGATGCGGCTCTACTATCCCGACGCGGTCGATTCCCGCCGGCCCGTCGGCGAGAACGCACCGGCCGGCGCGCTGATCGATTATGCTTTCAAAACAACGCCCAGGGGTGAGGTGACCGTCGACATCCTCGACGCCAGCGGCGCCGTGGTGCGGCATCTGTCGAGCACTCACAGCGACAAGGTGCAACAGCCGCCGGAATGGCCCGACCAGAAAATTCCCGTCGACACCATCCCCGCGGCGGCCGGCATGAACCGGCTGGTCTGGGACCTGCGGATGAGCGATCCGGCGCAGATTCCCGGCGCATTCTACGCCGGCCCGACGCCGCGCGGTCCGCTTGTTCCGCCCGGCCAATATCAGGTTCGCCTGACCGCCGGTGGCCAGACCCGAACGGCGCCGCTGACTCTGGTCGCAGACCCGCGGGTCAAGGACAGCGACGGAGCAATCAAGGCCAAGGCTGAGCTGGCGGTCGCCGTCTACAAGGACATCGACCGGCTACACCGCGCGGTGAACGACATCCGTGCGGCCCGGACGGCGCTCCCGGTTGGGTCAAAGGTGCTGGCTGACAAGATGACCACCATCGAGGAAGCCCTGATGCAGGTCAACATGAAAGGATCCGAAGCAAACCTCGCCTTCCCGGGCATGTTGAACGAACGACTGGCGACGTTTGCGCTGATTGTCGACGACGCCGATATGCCGCCTACGCAACAGAACCTGGCCTTGTACCACGATCTACATACGCAGCTGGATGCTCAGCTTGCGGCGTGGGAAAAACTCAAGGCGCACTGACGGCCGGCGTGCTCTCCCAGCCGCCTCCGAGCGCCTGGAATACAGCGACCTGATCGACGCCGACAGCCTGGTCCGAAGCGGCCAGGGCCTGGTCGGCGGCGATCGCAGCGGCCTCGGCGGTGAGCCGATCGAGTCCGCTGGCGGTTCCCGCATCATATTGAATCTGCGCGAGTTTCAGCGCGTCGCCGGCGTTCTTGCTGGCGGCCGCGAGGGCGCGGTGATGGTCGAGTTCGGCCGCGAGTGTCGCCAGCGCCTGTTCGGTTTCCTGCAGCGCCAATAACACTGTCTGGTTGAAGCCGGCCAGCGCGCCCGCGGTCTGCGCCCTCGCCTCGAGAATATGCGCGCGGGCAACCAGCACATTCGGAAAAGTCCATGTAATCAATGGCCCGAGGCTGTAGGCGGTGTTCGGATTGGAGAACATCTGGCCCACATTGCCCGCTGTGCTCGCGGCCGAGCCACCCAATGTAACGGTCGGATAGAGATCGGCGGTGGCGACTCCGATGCCGGCGGTCTGCGAGGCCAGCGTCCGTTCGGCCTGGCGGATGTCGGGGCGCCGACGCAGTAGCGCGGCGCCATCACCAACCGGCAGGGGGCGATCCAGACGCGGCGCAACACGGCACGCGACGGCGGATTCCGGCAGATCAGCGGGTGTCTTGCCCACCAGGGCGGCGAGCGCGAATACGTAAGAGCGCCTCTGTCCCTTCAACGGCGCGATAGCGGCCCGCGCCTGTTCGAGCAGCACGCCCTGCCTCGAAACGTCGAATGAAGAGACCGCGCCGGCCGACTCCTGGCGCACCGTGATATCGTAGGCTTCCTGGACGTCCTTCAGGGATCGGCTGGCGACGTCGATCTGCTCGCCGAGGCCGCAGATGTTGACGTAGGCGCCGGCGGTGGCGGCGGCGACCGTCACGCGCGCGACATCCCGCGCCGCCCGGGTCGCCTCGACATTGGCCGACGCCTGCTCGACCGCGCGCCTGATGCGTCCGAACAGATCGACCTGGTACGAGGCCGTGAAGCCGGCGGTATAGGCCCACGCCGCCGGCGCGGCCTTCAACAGCGCGTTGCCGGAGCGGCCATAGCTGCCTCCGGCTGAAAGGCTCGTCGAGGGATAGCGTCCGGCCTTGGCCTCATCGAGCAGGGCCTGGGCGTAGGCGAGATTGGCGGCGGCGACCTTCAGGTTCTGGTTCTGGGTCAGCGCCTGGCCAACCAACTGATCGAGGACCGGATCCTGGTAGAGACGCCACCAGTTTTCCGGCGGCGGCTCGGCAGTGGCGGACGGGGTGGTCGAGACGAACGGACCGGCCGCGGACGATGGCGTCACGGGCTTCTGGTAGTGCGGACCAACTGCGCAGGCCTGCAGCACGACAGCAAAGGCGGCAGCGACGTACGGCGTACGCATCATCGGCGCGCCTTCGGAAGTCGGGCGGACACCGCGCGCATGACCACATAGAACACCGGGGTGAAAAGCAGGCCGAACGCGGTCACGCCGATCATGCCGAAGAATACCGCGACGCCGAGCGCCTGCCGCATCTCGGCTCCGGCCCCGCTGGCGAAGGCCAGGGGCGCAACGCCGAAGATGAAGGCGAACGAGGTCATCAGGATCGGCCGTAGTCGCGTACGCGCCGCCGAGGCGGCCGCCTCGAACCGGTCGAGGCCTTTCTCGAATTCGCCCTGGCGCGCGAACTCTACGATCAGGATGGCGTTCTTGGCGGCGAGACCGACCAGCACCACTAGCCCGACCTGGGTGAGAATATTGTTGTCGAGGCCGCGCAGATTAACCCCGGTGATCGCGGCCAGCAGGCACATCGGCACAATCAGGATAACCGCGACCGGTAGCGTGACGCTCTCATAGAGCGCGGCCAGAAGCAGAAAGACGAACACCACCGCCGCGCCGAAGATCATCAGTCCGGAGTCGCCGGAGAGGCGCTGCTGATAGGCCAGTTCCGACCATTCAATCCCGTAGCCCGGGCCAAGACGCTCATGCGCCAAACGCTCCATGGTGTCGAGCGCCTCACCAGTGGACCGGCCGGGCGCGGCCTCACCGATCACTTCGGCGGCCGGGAACAGGTTGTAGCGCAGCACCCGGTACGGGCCGGTAATATGTCGCACCGTGACGACCGAGCCCAGCGGGGCCATCACTCCTGAGTTCGAGCGTGTCTGCAGTTGCGAAAGACGGGATTCATCCTCGCGGAACGGCGCGTCCGCCTGCGCCAGCACCTGGAAGGTATGGCCGAACAGGTTGAAATCGTTTATGAATGTCGACCCCAGATAGGTCTGCAGGGTGCTGAAGATGGCGCTGTCGGGGATGCCGAGAATCGCCGCCTTCGACCGATCGATATCGGCGAACAGGCGCGGCGTATTGGTGTTGAAGCTGGCGAAGGCGTTGGTCACCACACCCGAATGGTTGGCGGCGTCGGCCAGATCATGCACCGCCCTGGCAAGGGCCCGCGGCCCATGATCGCCCTGGTCCTCGACGATCAGCTTGAAGCCGCCCGTTGAACCGATGCCGCGCACCGATGGTGGCTGGATGATTTTAATATCGGCGGCATCAACGTTGGCGATGCGCTTCTTCAGGTCATCGATGACCACCTTCGTCGTCAGGCCGTGGCGAGCGCGTTCGTCGAACGGCTCCAGGATCAGATAAAGTTGACCGTTGTTGGATGCGGTGGCCCCGGTGGTGGCGTCGACCCCGGCATAGATGGACGCGGCGACCACGCCGGGGGAGCCAAGCATCCGCCGCGCCACATCGTGAACGACCGCGTCGGTCCGGGCCAGGGAAGCGCCGGGCGGCAGGGCAATGGCAACCAGCAGATTGCCCTGGTCCTGCGGTGGAATGAAGCCCTTCGGCGTCGCCGCAAGCCGCCAGCCGGCCAGGGCGACCAGCACCGCGTAGATCACCAGCATCACCGTGGCCATCCGCACCAGGCGAGTGGTGAGCGCACCGTAGCGGGCTTCCAGCCGCGCGAACGTCTCATTGAAACGCGCGCCGAAAGCCGCCAGTCGGCGTGGCCGGCCGGCCTTGGCGCCTTCGCCGCCATCGGCCGCATGCGGCCGCATGATCAATGCCGCCAGCGCCGGCGACAGCGTCAGCGACAGCACCAGCGAGATAATCGTCGCGCTGGCGATGGTCAGGGCGAACTGCTTGTAAAACTGACCAACGACGCCGCCTACGAAGGCGGTCGGGATGAACACCGCCATCAGCACCAGGGCAATGGCGACCAGAGCGCCGCCGACCTCGTCCATGGTCTTATGGGCGGCTTCGCGCGGATCGAGCCCCTGGCTAATCAGGCGCTCGACGTTCTCGATCACCACGATGGCGTCGTCGACGACGATGCCGATGGAGAGCACCAGTCCGAACATGGAGAGAGTGTTCAGTGAGAAGCCGAACAGTGACAGCAGCGCCATCGTGCCGATCAGCGAGACCGGGATGGCGACGATCGGGATGATCGCCGCGCGCCATGACTGCAGGAAGACGACGATGACGATGATGACCAGCGCGACAGCGATGAACAGGGTCTTGGCCACTTCGTCGATCGAGGCGCGAACGAACTGTGTCGGGTTGAAGATGATCTTGTAGTCCATCCCGGGCGGGAAGTTTTGCTTCAGCTTCTCCATCGTCGCGCGGATCGCGTCGGCGGTGGCCAGCGCGTTGGATCCCGGCTGCTGCAGGATGCCCAGCGCGACCGCCGGCTTCTCGCTGCCATCGACGCCCATGTAGGCGTTGGTGGTGTAGTCCTGGGCGCCCAGCTCCACCCGCGCGACATCCGAGACGCGGGTCAGGCGGCCCTGAGCGTCGCTCTTGACGACGATGTCGCCGAATTGCTGGGGCGTCGTCAGACGGCCGAGGGCCTGAACGTTCAGCTGCCAGGCGCTGGAAGGCGTGGCCTGCGGCGGCAAGCCGATCGCTCCGGCGGCAACCTGGACGTTCTGCGCCTTCAGCGCCGCGACGATGTCTTCGGCGGTCAGCTGGCGGGCGGCGGCGAGGTCGGGGTCGATCCAGATGCGCATTGCATAGTCGCGCGCCGCGCGACTGTTGATGTCGCCAACCCCCGGCACCCGCAGCAGGGCGTCGCGGATATGCAGGCCGACGTAGTTGGCGATGTATTTCTGATCGAGCGATCCATCTGGCGAATAGGTGTGAACGGCCATCAGGAAGTCGGTGCTGCTCTTGCGCACGGTGATACCGGCGGCGACCACCTCCGGCGGCAGGCGCGGCGTCGCGGTGGCGACGCGGTTTTCCACCAGCACCTGAGCCTGGTTGGGATCGGTGCCCAGCTTGAAGGTGACCGTGACCACGACATGCCCGTCGCCGGTCGACTGGGAGGACATGTAGAGCATGTTCTCCACGCCATTGATCTGCTGTTCGATTGGCGCGGCGACGGTATCGGCCAGCACTTCGGCCGAGGCGCCGGGATAGCCGGCGCTGACATTGACGGTCGGCGGGGTGATGTCGGGATACTGCGCCACCGGCAGATTGGGATAGGCGATCGCGCCGACCAGCACGATCAGGATCGCCACCACCGCGGCGAATACCGGACGTTCGATGAAGAAGTGGGAAATCCGCATCCGCCCGAGGCCGCGCCGCTACCGGCCGCCGCCGGCCGGCTCGGCCGAGGATGCAATGGGCGCAAGGTGCGCGGTATCGCCGCCGGTCGCGGGCGCGGGAGTGAGCACGGTGGCGGTCGCCTTGACCTTGTGACCGGCCTGGGCGCGCTGCACGCCTTCGATGATCACCCTGTCGGTTTCGGAAAGACCCGAGCGGATCACGCGCAGGCCGCGGCTGATCGGCCCCAGCTCGACAGGGTGTTGATGCGCGACGCCGTCGGCGTCGATCACGAACACCACCTGCCGCTCCTGGTCGGTAACGACGGCGGCGTCCGGAACCAGCAGGGCCTTATACGCCCCCGACCCAAGCAGGCGCATGTGGCCGAACATGCCGGGAGTGAGAAAGTTGTCGGGGTTGTCGATCAGCGCCCGGCCACGAATGGCGCCCGAGCCGGGGTCGAGCGCGTTGTCGACGAAATCCATCCGGCCTTTCCAGCGATAGTCGGTCTCGTCCTGCAGACGGACCTCGACGGGATTGGCCACGAAGCGCGACGACGCGCGGGTGCCGGCCTGATTGGCTCGCTGATATTTCAGGTACAGCGCCTCCGACCCGGCGAAGGCGAAGCGGATCGGGTTGAGGCTGACGATGTTGGTCAGCACCGTGGTGTCGGCGGTGACGAGGTTGCCGGGCGCCACCCGGCGGTCGGAGACCCGGCCCGACAGCGGCGCGGTAACGCGTGTGAAATCGACGTTGAGCTGGGCGGAGGCGACCTGGGCCCTGGCGGAAGCCAGGTCGGCCGATGTGGTGCGCTGCGTGGCGACCAGGGCGTCGAACGCCTGGCGGCTGATGGCGTGCGCCTCCAGCAGCGTATTGCCGCGCGCGGCGTCAGCGGCGGCATTGGCCAGCGCGGCCTCAGCATGGGCGACCTGGGCGCGGGCCTGGTCGAGCGTAGCCTGATAGGGACGCGGGTCGATGACGAACAGAAGTTGGCCCTTGCGGACGATCTCGCCGTCTTTGAAAGACACCTGCCGCAGATAACCGGAAACGCGCGGCCGGATATCGACCGCGTCGACGGCGACAAACTGACCCTCGAAATCGTCCCAGTCGGTTACGTCCATCGACAGCGGCGTGGCCACCGTCACGCTCGGCGTCGGCTGCACGGGCGTCGGCCTGGGGGCGCAGGCGGCAAGCAGAAGCAGGGCGAGTGCGGCGACGATCCTACGCATTCTTTCTCCCTGCCTGGCTCATTGCCCGTCCGTCTCACAATATTTCGCCGTCGAGGGCAAATTTATTGCCTCCGCGCGGCGGCGCCTGAATCGGCTTGATACACCAGACGGGCGCGGTTGGGATTGCCGGTGGGACACAGGGCATTCCAAATCGGAGCCGCCCCCGCGGACAGATTTGCCAGTGGCGGCCGATCTGTAATGCGCCATCCGCCGACGGAGGCAGGAAGAAGGCGGGTCAGGGACGGAAGGCGCGGAGGAAGGTGGCGACGGCGGCGGTGACTTCGGATTCGATCTCGGCGGCCGTCAGTTCGGGGACGGCGTTGCACAGGCGGGCTTTCATCAGGCGGTTCTGGCACAGGCCGATGAACTGGTGGGCGGCGGACATCGGGTCATCGAGAGACAGCTGGCCCTTGCCGGCGGACTGCTCGAGATGGGCCGCGAGGCGGGCGACACCCGACAGCGGGCCGGCCTGATAGAAGGCCTGACCGATCTCGGGCGCCCGGGGGGCCTCGGCGACGACGAGACGAAAATTCCGCAGGCTGAACTCCGAGAGGACGCTTGAAAGATAGCTGCGTCCGAAGTGCATCAGCGCATCGCGGATGCCGCTTTCGGGAGTCAGCAGGGCGAACATGGCCTCCTGCTGCCAGGCGCAGTGGCGCTGCACATAGGCCTCGAACAGCGCCTCCTTGCTCTTGAAGTAATTGTAGAGCGTGCCTTTCGAGCCGCCGACGCGCGCGGCGATGGCGGACATCGAAGCGGCGGCGAAGCCTTCTTCGAGGAAGACTTTCTCGGCGGCGTCGAGGATGGCGCCCCGCCGGGCGTCGCGATCGCGCCGTGAAACGACCTCTGCGATTTCGCTCATGTTCCCTCTTGTCGGTTCCGCCATGGCGTTCTAAATATGACCGTACTGTACGGTCAGCGCAACCCCCGGGGTATCGATGCGGCTAAGACATCGGCTGTTGCAAGGCATCGTCGCCGCCGCGATCGTGGCCGGCCCCGCGTTTGCGGGTTCCCCGCCGCCCGCGGGTCTGAAGACTCACGCCGACAGCGAGGCTTTCCAGGGAATGGCCGAGACGGCATGGCCCGAGACGGCGTGGTGGAAGGCCTGGGACGATCCGCAGCTCAACGCCCTGATCGACGAGGCCCTCGCAGGCGCGCCGAATGTCGCCCAGGCCGATGCGCGGATGCGCAAGGCGGCGGCGCAGGCGCATGAGGTCGGCGCGCGCGAGTTGCCGTCCCTGAGCGGCCAGGCGACCGTCGATATGACCCAACAAAGCGACAACCTCGGATTTCCGAAGCAGTTCGCGACGCAGTTCATTCCGCAGGGTTACAACGCCTTCGGTAAGCTCGACCTGGATTTCTCCTGGGAAATAGACTTCTGGGGCAAGAACCGAGCGGCCGTCGCCGCCGCGACCTCGGACGCAACCGCGGCGCGCGCAGACGCCGCCGAGGCGCGCCTGATGCTGGCCGCGGACATCGCCGCGCAGTATGCCGATCTGGCCCGCCTCTATAACGAGCGCGATGTCGCGGAGCGCGCGCTGAATGTGCGGGAGGCGACCGAGGCGCTGGTCGCCAAACGGGTGGACAATGGCCTGGACACCCAGGCGGAACTCAGTCAGGCACGGGCGGGACCGCCATCGGAGCGCGCCAATCTGGCGGCCCTCGACGAGCAGATCGCCCTGGCCCGCAACGCCCTGGCGGCGCTGGTCGGCGCAGGCCCCGATCGCGGTCTGGCGATTCAGCGACCGGGGGTCGCAACGCTGAAACCCATCGGATTGCCGCCGAGCCTCGCCGCGAACCTGATCGGACGCCGGCCCGACATCGTCGCCGCCCGCTGGCGCGCGCAGGCAGCGGAACACCAGGTCAAGCAGGCCAGAGCGGCGTTCTACCCCAATGTCAATCTGGTGGCCTATGTCGGGCAGGAGGCCCTGCATCTGGACAATCTGTTCGCCACCGGCTCAAGCATCGGTCAGGTTGGTCCCGCGTTGAGCCTGCCGATCTTCGATGGCGGACGGCTGCGTTCGGAACTGCGCGGCGCGCGGGCCGACGACGACGCGGCCGTCGCCGCCTACGACGGAGCGGTAATCCAGGCATTGCACGAGGTCGCTGACGCGGTCGCCGGGGAGCGGGCGCTCGGCGCGCGACTCACGGAATCCCGCGCCGCCCTGGCCGCCGACGAAGACGCCCATCGCATCGCGCGGCTGCGCTATGATGGCGGGCTGGCCACCTATCAGTCGGTTCTCCTGGCCGAGAACGCCGTGCTTGAACAGCGCCGCGTTGTGACGGACCTGGAGAGCCGCGCCCTGACCCTCGACATCGCCCTGATCCGCGCCCTCGGCGGCGGTTTCTCCGCCTGATCGCCGCCAACGCCAGCAAGAGTTGACCATGCCTGACTCCGGTTCCCCTACGCTCGACGCTGCCGCTCACGAAAAGGCCGGCGGGATCGCGGCGGCCCGCAAGCGACGGCGCAACCTGCTGGCGCTGCTGGGCGCGGTGGTGGTGATCGGCTTTGTCGTGTGGCTGGCCTACTGGCTGCTGATTTCCTCACACTATGTCGTCACCGACAATGCCTATGTCGGGGCAAACACGGCCGAGGTGTCGCCGCTGGTTTCGGGGCAGGTGTCGCAGGTGCTGGTGGTTGAAACCCAGAACGTGCAGACGGACGACCCGGTGGTGATCCTGGACGACGCGGACGCGAAGATCGCCCTGGCCGGCGCCGAGGCGGCGCTGAGCCAGGCCAAGCGGCAGGTGCAGGGCTATTTCGCCAACGACACCGCGCTGGGCGGCCAGGTCGACGCGCGGGCGGCGGACATCGCCCGGGCCGACGCGCAACTGGCAAGCGCCCAGGCCGACCTCGAACGCGCCCACACAGACCTGACCCGGCGTCAGGCGCTGGCGGCGTCAGGCGCGGTGTCGGGTGACGAGCTGACCAACGCGCAGAACCATTTCCTCAGCGCCCAGGCGGCGCTGGCGGCGGCAAAGGCTGCGCGGATCGAGGCGCAAGCGCAGCGCGGCGCGGCGGTCGGAGCGCAAGACGTCAACAAGGCGATGATCGCCGGCGCCTCGGTGGACCAGAACCCCGACGTGCTGGCGGCGCGGGCGCGCGTCGACGCGGCGAAGCTGGCGCTTTCGCGGACCGTCATCCGCGCACCCCTGGGAGGCGTCGTCACCAAGAAGACGGCGTCGGTTGGCGAGCAGGTCGCGGTCGGCGCCACGCTGATGACGATCGTGCCAACCACGTCGGCCTATGTCGACGCCAACTTTAAGGAAGCCCAGCTGGCCCACGTCCGCCCCGGCCAGAAGGTGACGCTAACCAGCGACCTGTACGGCGGCGACGTGACATTCCATGGCAGGGTCAAGGGCCTTTCGGGCGGCACGGGCTCCGCCTTTTCGCTGATCCCGGCGCAGAACGCGTCCGGCAACTGGATCAAGATCGTCCAGCGTCTGCCCGTGCGCATCGACCTGGATCCGGCCGAGCTGGCCAAACATCCGCTGCGGATCGGGCTGTCGATGAAGGCCACGGTGGATATATCGGGCGACAAATGATGGCGCGCCAAAGAGTCTCTTCTCCCTCTGGGAGAAGTACCGGCGAAGCCGGGGATGAGGGTTTATCCGCTACCGCTGTGCATTCGACGTGCAGGGCGCATTTGTGGCGGAAGCACCCTCATCCAGCCCTTCGGGCCATCTTCTCCCAGAGGGAGAAGAGACTCTCGCAATGAGCGAGACCGTTTCTCAGGGTCCGCCGCCGCTGGCGGGGTCGGCGCTGGCGGTGACGGCGGTGGCGCTGGCGCTGGGGACGTTCATGCAGGTGCTCGACAGCAGCATCGCCAATGTCGCCGTCCCCAATATCGCAGGCAACCTCAGCGTCAGTCCCGACCAGGGCACCTGGGTGATCACCTCGTTCGCGGTCGCCAACGGCATCTCGGTGCCGCTGACCGGCTGGCTGATGGGCCGCTATGGGATGGTGAAGACATTCGTCGCCTCGGTGCTCGCCTTCACGGTCGCGTCGTTCCTGTGCGGGATTTCCTGGAACCTCTCGTCGCTGATCTTTTTCCGGATCCTGCAAGGCGCGGTCTCGGGGCCGATGATCCCGGGATCGCAGGCGCTGCTGATCATGATCTTCTCGGCCCGCCAGCGGGGGACGGCGCTGGCGATCTGGTCGATGACGACGCTGGTGGCGCCGGTCACCGGGCCGATCCTGGGCGGCTGGATCTGTGACAACTGGGCGTGGCCGTGGATCTTCCTGATCAATGTGCCGGTGGGGATCGTCTGCGCCTGGCTGTGCTGGCGCGGCATGCGGGGCCGCGAGACGCCAACGCGCAAGGCGCCGATCGACACCACCGGCTTCATGCTGCTGCTGGTCTGGGTCGGAGCGCTGCAGGTGGTGCTGGACACCGGAAAGGACGCCGACTGGTTCGCCTCATCAGCCATCGTCGTCGAGGCCGTGATCGCCATCATCGGCTTCATAGCCTGGGTGATCTGGGAGCTGAACGAAGCCAACCCGATCGTCGACCTGTCGGTGTTCCGCTCACGCAATTTCGCGCTGGGCGCGCTGATCTCGGCGCTCGCCTTCGGACTGTTCTTCGGCGCAAACCTGCTTCAGCCGCTGTGGCTGCAGACCCACATGGGCTACATCGCCACCTGGGCCGGACTGGTGGCGATGCCCAGCGGCATGGTCGCGGTGTTCCTGACACCGTTCGTGGCGCGGCTGATGAACCGCTTCGACGCGCGCTGGACGGCCACCGTGGCGCTGGCGGCATTCGCGGCATCATTCTTCATGCGCTCAGGCTATTCGCCGGACGTGGACTTCCGCAACCTGATCATCCCGATGCTGGTGCAGGGCATCGCCATGAGCACCTTCTTCGTCTCAATGATCACCCTGACGCTCAACGGGATCGGAGGGCCCAAGATAGCCTCCGCGTCGGGCCTGTACAATTTCATGCGCATCACCGCCGGCAGCTTCGCCGCCTCGCTGGTGACCACCGTCTGGGACCGTGGAGAGTCCACTCATCAGACGCGGCTTTCCGAAACCATGGGCGGGACCGACCCGGCCTGGCTGAGCAGCCTGCACAAACTGGAACACGCCGGCCTCAGCCTGGCGCAGTCGGTGGCGGCGATCGGGAGGCAGGTCGGCGACCAGGCCTATCTGATGTCGACCGTGGACATGTTCCGCGTGTTCGCCTGGCTGATGGTGGCGCTGATCCCCTGCGTGTGGCTCACCAACAAGGCGATGGGCTCGGGCGCCGCGGCCGCCGCGGCCGATTGATTGGAAGCGAGCCACTCCTGGTTACGGCGTCCGGCCGCATTGCCCGGGCCTTGAAAGTCTCCTAGCCTTCGCGTCCCTCAACGACGTATCGGGCGCACACGATGACGACCAAGATTCTGACGGGCACCTATTCCGCCGGCTACGCGTTGCAGGCGTCGACCACCGTGCTGACCGTAACGGCGAGCGGCTATGTCGGCGGAAGCGGAGTCAGCTCTGTGTCCACCGCCAATCCGTCGCCGGCTATCTACAACTACGGTCATGTCAAAGCGGGGTCGGGCTCCCACAGCACGGGAATCTATCTCGGCCAGGGTGGAAGCGTGACGAACGGGATTTCCGCCGTCATCAGCGGCACTGTCGGCGTGGCGATCGCCAATGGCTACGGCAATGTCACCAACCTTGGTTCGATCAGCGGAGGCATCGCCCTGACGGACGGCGGGGTCGTGACCAATGGAAGCGCCACGGATCATGGCGCATCGATCTCGGGTCAATCCAGCGTGTCGATCAGCGGAAAAAACTCCCATGGCGAGGTGATCAACTACGGTTCGATCGCATCCGGCGTCGCGCTGGGCGGCGATAAAAGCACGGACGTGGTGCTCAACTATGGCTCGATCGGCGCTGGTCCGGGAACCAGCGGCGTGTCGATCGGTTATGGGGGGGCGGTCTTCAACGGCTCCGCCGGCGCCACCGGCGCCCAGATCTCCGGTTATGTCGGCATTGCCGACACCCCCACTTCAGGACCCGGAACCGGCGTCTTTGTCGTCAACGGCGGCACAATCCGGGGCAGCAATGCAGCGCGCGGGATCGGCATCTCTCTTTACAATGGCCAGGTCATCAATGGCGCGGCAACCGACCAGACGGCATTGATTTCAGGTTTCGTAGGCATCGCCAACGACAGTTCCCAAACCAGCCTGAGCGTCAACATCGGCAACTATGGTACGATCCAAGGATTGGGTTCACTGGGCGGCGTGGGCATCCTGCTCACCGGCTCGGGCTCCATCACCAACGGCTCGGCCCTCGACCGTGCGGCGCAGATCACCGGCTCCATGGGTGTGAAGCTGGTTTCCGCCGGTGAGGTGGACAATTTCGGCACCATCACCGGGACTTATGGGAAGGCCGTGCAGCTGTATTCCGCCCAGGCCATTTTTGCCGTCGAGGCCTTTTCTGTGGTCCACGGCGTGGTGCTCACCGCGGCCGGTGGGATACTGGAACTGGCGGCGCCGACCGGAACGATCACCAACCTGGGCACCAGCGGGGTCTACGCGATCGCGACGATCTCGGGACCCGAGTCGATGAAGTTCATCGGCTTCAACACCTATCAGTTCGATGCGGGAACGAACTGGACGCTGGCGGGAACCGACATCGTCGGCACGGGACATACGTTGACCCTGGCCGGCGGGCTCAACATCGCCGGCACGCTGTTCAGTACCGGCAACCTGGTCCTGAACGGTTCGATCAGCGGGGCCGGGACGATCAATATCGCGGGCGGCGCGGCGGCCATCGGCGCCTCGCTGAATTTTGCCGGACGCCTTATCGAGAGCGCCGGCGCGGTCCTGCGGATCGCCACCGGCAAGATATTCAATGTAGCCGGAGCATCAACAATCTCAGGTAAGGTGGACGGACCGGCTCAGCTCTGGCTCAGGTCGGCTTCGGTGAATGGACTGGTGACTGGTGGCGGCCTCACCATCCAGGTCGGCGGCGCGGTCGCGCAAACCGGGACACTGACGCTTGGCGACGCCAGCGCGGGAGCGGCGACCCTTGAAATCCTCAAGAGCGGCGGATGGAACATCAGCGGCGGCTCTATCGTCACCGGCGGGGCCAGCGTCGGCCGGATCGTCAACTTTGGCCTGATGACAAGGTCGGGAGGGACTGGCGTGAGTACTGTCTCAGCCTACCTGACCGACAATGGGATATTCGAGGCAGCCTCCGGAACGACCGATTTCACCAACCGTCTGTACGGGACGGGCTCGCTGAAGATCGATGCGGGAGCGACCTTGGAGACCGACAACATCGTCATCAAGACCCTTACCGCCAACTTCAATGGCGCCAATGCGGTGCTGGCGATCGGCAATGTGAAGGTCTTCGCGGCGACAATCGGAGGCTTCGCGACTTCCGACACGATTGACCTGCTGAACCTCAAGGCCACCGGCGCCAGCGTCAATGGCTCCAACCAGCTGGTGGTGGTCAGCGGATCGACGACGGTGGCGACCCTCCAACTGACCGGCGCCTATGCCGGCGCGGCGTTCAACGTGGCATCCGACGGACACAGCGGGACGAACATCACGCTGGCGTCCGCGCCGTCGCCCCTGGCGATGGCCACGGCAATGGCGGCGATGGCGCCGGGAGCCGGCGCGGGAGCGATCACGACAGTCCAGGAAGCCACGTCGTCCCTGGCGCCCATGCTCGCGAGACCCGGGGGGTAGGGCGCTGGAAGGTGGGGACAACCCGCTTGTCAGTGACCCGCCGGCTTCTTCGGCTGCCAGAGTTCGATCTTGGTTCCGTCCGGATCGAGGATCCAGGCGAAGATGCCGTTGGGGTCGCTGTCGTCGCGGCGGAGAATTTTCACGCCTTTCGAGGTCAGTCTGGCGATCATCGCATCGAGATCATCGACCGCGAAATTGATCATGAACTCCCGCGTCGAGGGCGCCATGTAGCCGCTCGCGGCGGGAAACGGGGTCCAGACCAGAACGGACGGGTGTCCCGGTGCGTTGTAGGGCAGCAACGCGCCGCCCCAGGCTTCGGTCTTGAGCCCAAGGACATCGCGGTACCAGGCGGCAAGTGCCTTGGGATCCTTGCTCCTGAAGAACACGCCGCCGATGCCGGTGACGTGTCCGGGCTGTTCGGCCTGCGCTGGCGCCGCACAGAAGAGCGCCAGGATGATCGCAAAGCCTCGGGCAAGATTCAGCTTCACCGGCGATCTCCCAGCGGTTGCGGGGATCGAAACTATGGGAAGATGTCGGGGCTGCATAGTGGACAGCGAAGGTCGCCCATAACTCACTTCTCCCGTCTGGGAGAAGGCGAACGGCCCACGCCTCTTGGCGTGGGAAGAAGAGGGTCTTTCTGTCAGCGCCGCAGACCCTCACCCTCCCAAACGGGCGAGGTGTTTCGTGGGTCGCATTCGAGATGTGTGCATCCGGTAGCCCCAATAGGGGGGGAGGAAGTGTGGGGTCCCGGCTAGCGGCGGGCGGCGTTGGATTTCTTGGCGTGGGGCTTGAAGGGTTTGGGGGGACGGGGGCCCTTGTCGGGCCGGCGGTCGTCGGGGCGTTCCTTGCGGAGACCGGGGGCGCCGGCGGGCTCGATGCGGATGGGCTCTTCCGGGGTGGCCTTTACAGCGGCGAGGAAGCGATCGGCGACGGAGGCGGCGATTTCGAACTTGGTCTCGCGATCGAAGATGCGGATCGCGCCGATGTCCTTCTTGATGACGTGGCCACGACGGCAGATCAGCGGCACCAGCCATTTGGGATCGGCATTGCTGTCACGGCCGACAGCCAGACGGAACCAGACATTGTCGCCACCGGTCGGGGCCTCGTCGTCGCGGCGACGGCGGGCCTCGCGGGGGGCGCGTTCCTCTCGGCCGCCGGCGCCGCGCGGTTCGCCCGGATCATAGAGATCCTCCGGCGCGGGCTGGTGCGAGCGGTGCAGGCGGATCAACGCGGCGGCGATCGCCTCCGGGCCGATGCTTTCCATGACCAGGCGGGCGAGGGCGAGGTCTTCCTCCGCTGCCGGTTCGGTTAGGATCGGGTCATGCAACAGGCGTTCCTGGTCGCCGGCGCGGATGGCCTCGGCGCTGGGCGGGCCGCTCCAGGCCGCGTCGATCTGGGCCGAGGCCAGCAGCTGCTCGGCGCGGCGGCGGCGTGTGTAGGGGACCAGCAGAACCGAGATGCCCTTGCGGCCGGCGCGGCCGGTGCGGCCGCTGCGATGCAGCAGGCCCTGGCGATTGGCCGGCAGGTCGGCGTGGATGACGAGGTCGAGATTGGGCAGATCCAGGCCGCGGGCCGCGACGTCGGTGGCGACGCAGACACGGGCGCGGCCGTCACGCAGCGCCTGCAGCGCGTCGGTGCGCTCGCGCTGGGTCATCTCACCGGACAGGCCAACGGCGTCGAAGCCGCGTTCGCGCAGCGCGGCATGCAGATGGCGCACCGCCTCACGCGTGCCGCAGAATACCAGAGCCCCGCGCGCCTCGAAAAAGCGCAGTACATTGACCACGGCGTGCTCGATCTCGTTGGGCGCCACGCGCATGGCGCGGTACTCGATGTCGCCGTGCGGCTCGCCGCCGCCGGCGGTGTCGATACGCCAGGCGCGCTTCTGGTACTTGCCGGCGAGCGCCGCGATATCCTTGGCGATGGTGGCGGAGAACAGCAGGGTGCGGCGCTCGGGCGGCGTCGCCTCGAGAATGAACTCGAGATCCTCCTTGAAGCCGAGGTCGAGCATCTCGTCGGCCTCATCCAGCACGACGACTTCCAGGGCCGAGAGGTCGAGATGGCCGCGCTCCAGATGGTCGCGCAGGCGGCCGGGCGTGCCGACCACCATGTGGGCGCCGGCGGCCAGTTCTCGCTGTTCACGCCGGGAATCCATGCCGCCAACGCAGGCGATCACCCGCGCATTGGTTTTCCCATAGAGCCAGGCCAGTTCCCCGCGCACTTGCATGGCCAGTTCGCGCGTCGGGGCGATGGTCAGCACCACCGGCGCGCCGGCGTCACCCAGCCGCGGCGCCTCGCCGAGGATGGTCGAGGCCATCGCCAGGCCATAGGCGACGGTCTTGCCCGAGCCGGTCTGCGCCGAGACGAGCAGGTCGCGGTCGTCGGCACCGCGCTCAAGCACGGCGGCCTGGACGGGCGTTGGCTCGTCATAGCCCTGTTCGGCGAGGGCCTGGGCGAGAGCGGGATGGGTGGCGGGAAAAGGCATGCAGGCTCATTTTGTAAGGGGCGTCAGGGGCCCTTGTTGCACGGATCGTCCCGCGGCCGCGACTGCCTCGCGCACACGCTCCATCGCCACGTAGATTGGCGCTGTCTCTCCGAGCATGTCGAATGCCCGGTAAAGTGTGAATATGCAATGGCCGTGGACGGTCGCCACCAGCGATCGGGTCAATGACAGGACCGCGGGCGGCGACGCGGCGGGCAGGACGCGGGCGACCTCCTCAACGACGATGCCCATGATGTCGGCGACATGCGTCTGGTACCATTCGGGCGCCGGGCCGGCATCGACCATCTGGTTTTCAAAGATGGCGACCCAGGCCTTTGGGTGGTCGGCGGCGAATTCGAAATATCCGCGCACGAGGGCGGCCAGCCGATCACCCTTACCCGCTTCCTCAAGCCGGGCGCGAAGATGCTCCGCCCACAGCGTCAGCGTGCGGGCGTTCATCGCCAGCATCAGGCCGTCGAGGCTGCCGAAGACATTGTAGAGGGTGCCGATCGAGTAGCCGACTTTCTTTGCCACCTCACGGGCCGAGAACCGCGTTACGCCGACCTCCGCCAGCAGGCGGCGCCCCTCGGTAACGAACAGCACCTCAAGTTCACCGCGTGTGTGATCCGAGCGTCTTCCCATCATCGCGCCTTAAATTGAACAGTGCTCAAAATACTTATTGAACACCGCTCATTTGTGTGTTTTCCTCTCGTCAACGTCAAGCGGAATTGGCCGGCTGACGCAGAAAGCCACATCGAGATGTCCGTTACGGTATTCCCCCGCCGGGTCAGGGCCCCGGTTCGCTCACAGGTGCGACAAATCCCCGTTTACATAACCGGAACCGGCGCTTTTCTGCCGAGAGACCCGGTCGGCAGCGATCGAATGGAAGACTACATCGGCATCATCGACGGGTGTCATTCGGCGATGGGGCGACGCGCCTTGCCTTGGAACGGCATCGAGAGACGGCACTATGCACTGGATACCAACGGCCATTGGCTTCATTCCAACGCCTCGATGTCCGCCGACGCCGTGCGTCTGGCGCTTAAAGACGCCGGGCTGGAACCCGACGACCTGGATTGTCTGGCGGCGACGACGATGCGGGGCGACCGGCCCGCGCCAGACCACGCCGGCGCCGTGCATGTAGAACTGGGCGGCAGGACGCCTGACCTGGCGAACTTCCAGTCGGTGTGCGCCTCTCCACTGCTGGCCGCCAAGCATGCCTGGATGGCGGTGCGCGGCGGACAGGCGTCCAGCGCCGCCATCGTGGCCGGTGAATTCAACTCGCGCTGGTCCCGGCCGACATTTCACGAGGCCGAGACGCCGCCCGACTTTCTGCGCTTCACGCTGTCGGATGGAGCGGGCGCGGTGATCATGCAGGACGCGCCTCGCGCCGAAGGTCTCAGCCTGCGGGTGGATTGGATCGATGTGACGTCGCTGGCGGGACGCTTCAACGAGCGGACGTGCGTCGGCGCGGGCGAGGATTTCGCCATGCCGAGGTCGATGATCCCCGCATGGATCGGCGCTTATCTGGAGAAGGTCGACAGCGGATGCGTCGACCCGGCGCATATCGACCACCTGCTGTGGCACTACGCCGCCCGGTCGCTGGGCGACGAAATCGTCGCCCAGCTCGAGACAACTGACGCAATGATCCCCAGGGATCGCTGGTTCACCACCCTGGCGGAAAGGGGCAACGTGGGGTCGGCGTCGATCTGGATCATGCTCGACGACCTGATGAAGTCGGGAAAACCGCGCGCGGGCGAACGCATCATGTGTATCGTGCCGGAGAGCCGCCGCGCCGCGTTGGGCATGATGATGCTCGAAGTCGTCGGCCCTGGACAGGTGTTGCGGCCGTGATCCTGGCCTCATTGTCCCCAGCGCAATCGGCCGACAGCGTCATCCCTGCTCTGGGATCGATAATGTCGTTCTATCCCTATAAGGGACCGCCGACGCAAA
The DNA here is from genome assembly GCA_025352165.1 of Caulobacteraceae bacterium. Lineage (GTDB taxonomy): Bacteria > Pseudomonadota > Alphaproteobacteria > Caulobacterales > Caulobacteraceae > Acaudatibacter. Next base: position 21,156 of record JANXTX010000099.1, read on the forward strand.
CACGCGTGAAGTACCAAGCGCGAAACCCCTGGACCGCCGGCTTCCAGCCGGCATATGTGAGTCGTCTCCATTGTAGGTGCTTGGCAAAAGGCGCCGGCTACGCCGGTGGCCGGCAGGATGCCGGCGGTCCGGAGGGAGACTATCCGGGCGAGTTGGTGTCAGTCGGTCTCGCACCACTTCAACGGAGGGGCCTGGGCGTGGAGCGCCTCAAGGGCCTGCTTCAGCGCCGCCATGAAGCTTGCGCGATCACCCGTCCAGTGGATCGGTTCGCCGACGAGGACGGCGCAGGTCATGGGGACCGGAATGTGCGCGCCCTTTGGCAACACCCGCCCCGCGCCCTGGATCCAGACGGGGGTCACGGGCGCGCGGGGGCAGGCTTCCGCCAGCCGGGCGACACCACTCTTGAGGGGGGCCATGTCCTCGCCGGCCTCGCCGCGGGTGCCCTCGGGAAAGATGATCAGGATGTCGCCGTTTTCGAGCGCGGCGCGGGCCGGGGCGAGGACATCGACGCCGCTGCCGACCGCGCTACGGTCCACCGGCACGATGCCGATCAGGTTGCGCGAGACCCAACTGATCGCTGGATTGGAAAGAAAATAGTCCGCCGCCGCCGCGGGACGCACCCGGGCGAGCGTCCTGGCTGGAAACAGCGTCAGCAACAGCAGCGTATCGACATGGCTGTTGTGGTTGGCGGCGATGATCGCCGGGCCGGTCAGGGGCAGATGCTCGCGGCCGATTACGTCCGCGCCGGTCATCAGCCGCGCCCACGGGCGAAGAACCACGGTGATCAGCAGCAGCCTCAGCCAGGTCATGCGACTTTAGTAGGTGGCCAGCGCATAGTAGGCCAGCAGGTGGAAATAGAGCGGGGCGGTGAATGTCAGGCTGTCGAGCCGATCAAGGACGCCGCCGTGCCCGGGGATGAAGTGGGAGGTATCCTTCACGCCGATGTCCCGCTTGATCGCCGAGAAGGTAACGTCACCGGCGAATCCGACCGGCGGCAGGCTCAGCGCAACCACCCACAGCCCGACGCCGCGAAGCGGAGTGAAGTCCGGCCCGATCAGTATGATCAGGGCGGTGGTCAGGACACAGCCGCCGAGAAACCCCTCCCAGGTCTTTCCCGGACTGACCTTGGGCGCGATCTTGCGCCGGCCGATCAGCTTGCCGACGACATACTGGAACACGTCGTTGGCCTCGGTCGCCACCAGCAGCAGGAACACCAGTCCGACCGCACCGGCCTGCGGTGCGTCCCAGCGTGGAACCCGCATCAGCAGCGGGATGAAGCCGATGTTGTAGACGCAGGTGACCAGGCCCCAATGGATTGTCGCGCTCGACGCCAGAAATCCGCGGGTCTGACCAATACAGGCCATCAGGAACGGCAGCGCGAGGAACACATATACCGGTATGAAGACCAGATAGAACATATAAATATTAATTATAACAAATAGATAGGAGATGGGGATGGTCAGATACGCAAGCAGGATGATCAGCCGATCCTCTCGCCGCGCCGGCGCCAGCGACAGGAACTCGCGCAGCGCCAGAAAGGACACGATGGCGAACAGCACCGATGTTCCCTGCCAGCCGCCAACCAGCGAGCCGGCGGTCAACCCGATGATCACCCACCACGAGATCATCCGCTTGCCGAGATCGGCGAAATCGGGCCCGGCGCTGGTTCTGGGCAGGATCAGCGCGGCGGCGGAGCCGGCGATCAGGAAGGCCGCGACCACCGCACAGCCCCACGCCAGCGGCGAGGCGCCGATGAGTTGCAGGGTGTCGGCTAATTTCGTCATCGAACGTCGATACCCTGACCGTGGCGTTGGCGGACCGATGATGACCGATTTGTCGAGCGCTGTCCTGTCATGACCTCTCCCACCGACAACCGCCGCCCGATACGGTCGCGCGACACCGGATGGGCGCGAGGCGCCGCCGCCATAATCGCGCGGGCGGGGATCAGCCCCGACATGGTTTCCGCCGGCGCCGTCGTATTCGCCGCGATCGGCTGCACCGCGTTTGTCGCGGCGGGCGCGGCGCACGGCCTCGTCCGAACCGGCCTGCTGGTTGCGGCGGCCCTCGCCATCCAGGCGCGCCTGATCTGCAATCTGCTCGACGGCATGGTCGCGGTCGAGCATGGTCGTGGCGGACCGGCGGGACCGATCTGGAACGAGCTGCCCGACCGCATTGCCGACGCCCTGTTCCTGGCCGGCGCGGGGTATGGCGCGGCGATCGCCGGTATCGCCTGGGCGAGCGACGCCGGCTGGGCGGCGAGCGCGCTGGCGGTGCTGACCGCCTATGTGCGCGAACTCGGCCGCGGCCTGGGGCAGCCGGCGGATTTCCGCGGCCCCGGAGCCAAGCCGCAGCGCATGGCGCTGTTGACGGTCTTCGCGCTCGCCTCGGCCGTGGTTGAACCGGCGTTGTGCCGGCCCGGCGCCATCCTGGCCGTCGGCCTGACGTTTATCGGCATTCTGGCGGCGATCACGGTCGCGCGCCGCACATTCAAGCTGGCCGCCTGCCTGGCGGCTCAATCGGAGCGGTAAAGCATGCGCAGTTTTGTCTTCAACATAGCCTTTGGGCTGATCTCGACCTTCTACACGCTGTGGGCGGCGCTCGCGGCGCTCAGTCCCGGCCGTGGCCGCGTCCGCAAGGTGGTCAAGGCCTATGTCGACCGGATGGAATGGGCCATGCGGGTACTCGCGGGCATCGAGATCGAGGTTCGTGGCCGGGAGCGGCTGCCGGAGGGCGCGTTTATCCTCGCCCCCAAGCACGCGTCCTATGGCGACGGCTTCAGCATCTATGCGCAGTTCGACGATCTCGCGTTCGTCACCGGCGACCACCTGGAGCGCTTCCCGTTGTTCAAGACCGTGCTCAGGAAGCTCGGCGCCATCGTCGTCGACAACTGCGGAGGCCCCGAGGCCCGTCGCGCCCTGACCCGCAGCGCCGCGGAGGCTCATGCCGAGAACCGCAAAATCCTGATCTATCCCGAGGGAAATCTTGCCCCCGTCGGGGTCAAGTACAGGTACCGCACCGGCGTCTATCACATGGCGCGGGATTTCCAGGTTCCTGTCGTGCCCGTCGCCAGCAGCCTCGGCCTGTTCTGGAGGCAGGATCAGGCGAAGAAATACCCGGGCAAGGCCGTCCTCGAGTTTCTCGATCCGATCCCCGCCGACCTGCCGCGCGCCGAGTTCATGGCCCGCCTCGAAGCGGCCGTCGAAGACCGCACCGCCGAACTGATCGCCGAGGCCACGGGCAGGCCGGTGACGCCTGCGGTGCTCGGGGTTCCGGAAGACGAGGCGAAACAGCTTGAAAGGCGGCGCCTGAAAGAGCTGGCGGACGAGGCCGCGAAATCATCGGCGGAGCAATGAATTTCGCGGCGATCGACCTATAGAAGAGCAATGGACAGCCAAGCCTTCCCCCCATTCTCTTCCCTGATCGCGCTGACCGGCGTGACGCCCGCGGTGGCGCGCCTGCCGCTGGAGAATATCTCCAGCCTGGCCAAGGGCGTTTATCGCGATCCGGGCATCATTCCACTTTGGTTCGGTGAGGGCGATGTGGCGGCGCCGGCGTTCATCGGCGAGGCGATGGCCAGGGCGGTGGCCGACGGCCACGTCTTCTACAGCGCCCAGAACGGCATTCCCGAGTTCCGCGAGGCGATGGCGCAATACCTCGGCGGACTGGGGCGCAAACCGATCGAACCGGACAGGATCACCGCGACAACCAGCGGCATGCACGCCATCCTGCTGGCGATGCGGCTGATCGCAGAGCCGGGCGACACGGTGATCGTGATCGATCCGGTCTGGCCGAACGCGGGCGCGACGGCCCAGGTCGTCGGCGCGAACATCCGCTCGGTGCGGATGGATCACGGGCCGGCGGGCTGGACCCTCGATCTCGACAAACTGGCGGCGGCCCTGGACGAAAACGTGCGCGCGGTGTTCTTCGCCTCGCCCGGCAATCCGACCGGGGCGATGCTGCCGATCGAAACTCAGGCGGCAATGCTGGATATGTGCCGCGCGCGGGGAATCTGGCTGATCGCCGACGAGGTCTACAACCGACTGGCGTTCGGGCTGCGAGCCGCGCCGACCATCCTCGATCACGCCGAGCCAGAAGACCGGCTGCTGGTGATGAACAGCTTTTCCAAGGCCTGGGCGATGACCGGCTGGCGGCTGGGCTGGATCGTGCATCCACCCTCGCTCGGCCCGACGCTGGCGATGCTGACGCAGTTCACCACCAGCGGTGTGGCGACATTTATCCAGCACGCGGGCATCGCCGCGGTGCGCGACGGCGAACCGTTCGTCGCCTTCATCCGCGACTATTGCGAGGTGGGCATGCGCATCGTCTGCGACGCGCTGGAAGCGTTTGGGAGAGTGCGCCTGGGTCCACGCCCGGTGGCCGGCATGTACGCCTATTTCGAGGTCGACGGCATGCCGGACTCGCGCGCCGCATGCCTGGAGCTGCTGGAGAAAACCCGGGTCGGCCTGGCACCGGGGGCCTTCTTCGGACCGGGCTCGGAAGGGTTCCTGCGGGTGTGCGTCGCTCGATGCGAGGGGGATCTGAGGGAGGCGATGGGACGGCTGGCGGGGGCGTTGGGGTAGGCGACAGGCCCGTGACATGATCCAAATGCCCTTGCATTTGATTGGTGTCCCACGTGGAGGGCGGTTGATGGGGACACGAACCAATTGCGAGGGGGCAATTGGATCATGTCCCCATTCCGGATATTGCTTGACCCTTGACTTCGTAGGATTCATCCTGCGTAGAGCCCGATTCATTGCCCGCGTGGTAACGCCGCGCGGGCTCACGATTCAAAGAGGACGCTATGGCCGCGGTAGCAATGATGCGTCATCCCAGTGCGATGGGAACCTACGGCGACGAGTCGGAGCTGCTTGAACTCATCAGGACACGCTCATTCCGCCTTGGAAAGTTCACGCTTTCCTCGGGCCTGGAGAGTGATCTCTACTTCAATCTCAAACCAACAATGATGGATCCGCGCGGCGCGCATCTGTCGGCCCAGGCCTTCCTGGCGCGGATATTGGTCGAGGGCGTCGACTATGTGGGCGGGCTGGAAATGGGCGCCGTGCCGATTATTGCCGGGGTCGCGACCATCAGCGACGTCCAGAATACGCCCGTACGCACATTTTTCGTGCGGAAGGAAGCAAAGAAGCACGGCACGAAGGATGTCATCGAAGGGCTGGGGGCGCAGGAATCGCTTTCAGGCAAGCGTGTTCTGATTGCTGATGACGTCGCCACCACCGGCGGCTCGATATTGAAGGCGATTGAAGAAGCGCGCGCCGCCGGCGCCATTGTCGATGTCGCGCTCGTGCTTGTGGATCGGGAGGAAGGCGCCGAAGCGTTCCTTCATGACCATGGGATTCGACTGCTATCGGTGTTCAAAGCGAGCGAATTTCGCTGAACACTCGCTGCCTGGCGATTGCCGCGGATCTTAGGGACGCAATCCAAGCCGATCAGGCCGCGGCGCCCCAAACATACTTCCGGGTACAGCAAGGTTGCGTCGATGTTCTCCGACGTGGCGATGACGGCTCGGCCGTTACCTTGTTCGCCCTGTCCTGCGTCGCGCGGGAGTTCGCGGAGCGGCTGGACGGGGGCATCGGGATTGGCATCACCGAACTGGCGTCTTGGTCGTCGTTGGCATCCTTGTTGGCGGAGGCCCTGGAAAACCCGAAACTGGCCGTCTGCGATCCGATATGGGGTAGCCTGCTTGGCGCCCTGTATCCGCCCATTGCGCGTCAATAGTTGCAATTTGGGTCGCGCGCCTCCTCGCGGGGTGACGTTTCAGCAGTCGGGCGTCCGATCAGGCGATCGCGTTTAATCGCGGGGCCGAAATTGGGCTTCGAAAGACGTCTGAGTGGCCTTCCCAAATCCACTTTACGCCCGAGCCAGCGCCCGAAGCGGCGGCGGTCATCCCTCACGGCGGTGTAGCCGAGGTCGCCGGCGAGTTGGACTATGTGCAGATCCTCAGTGCCGCACCTATGGATAGGATCCGGCTGGTGAAGTCGCGCCTGCCGGCCTGGCGGGCCAAGGCGATCATCGGCGACCTCGCCCTTCGTTCCACCCTGGCCTCCCGCGCGTTGCACATCCCGGTGTCCACCCTGAACCGTAAGACCAGGGAGGGTGAGGCGCTTTCGCAGGACGGGAGCGAGCGGGTGCTCGGACTCGCCAGGCTGATCGGCCAGGTGTAGGCGCGGAGACCGTCGCCCGCATCCAGAGCGGCGCTTACGCTTGAGCCGCCTGCTGTGGCGGATAGCGACGGACACTCCGGGCTGGTCGGCCGATGATCTATCAGGAAAAGGCGCCGAGACGACCGGCGGTCGCTGGAACACCAGGGGAGCGCCGGTCATCCATGCGTCGCAAACGCGGGCACTGGCCTGCCTGGAGACGCTCGTCCATCTCAATGCGGGCGGATTGCCCCTCAACCGTTATCTGGTGGCGATCGAGGTGTCCGACGCGATCTGGAACGCGGCGGAAACCCTTCACGCATCATCGCCGCCGGTAGGCTGGGACGCCACGCCGCCCGGCCGGGTGAGCCTCGAAACCGGCATGGCCTGGCTGAGATCGAACCGCTCGGCGCTGCTGTTCGCGCCCTCGGTGATCGTGCCGGAGGAGTTCAGCGTCCTGATCAACCCCGGCCACGCCGACAGCCGTTCGATCACCGCGACAAAGGTCCGCCGCTGGCTCTATGACCCCCGATTTATGGGGTAACAGCCGCGCCGGAGCCCACCAGGAGCCGCCGGCGTTGATGGCGCCGACTATTTGCGAGACGCCAAGCGGACGGCGCCCGCTTGGCATTGACCTGACCCCGGCACGGGAGGAACACTCCTGCCAAACATGGGCAACAACATACTTGACTCAGGAGTCATCCAGTGGGATTAGCTGCCCTCCCAGCGGTTCGATACCAGGATGCGAATTTCAGGTACAAAAATGTGTGGCTCCCCACCCAAAGTGGAGAATGGGCACATAGATGGATGCCCACTGGAATGCCGCGCCTAAACTCTAGGATCAAAAATGCGATCGCGTTTGTATATCAAACGGATCCCGGTTCTGGCAAACCAACGGCGGTGGGCACAGCTAGTATTATTGGCTTTCCCAGGATAGACAGCACGAACCATTGGAGAGCCTATCGACATGCGTATGCCGTGACATGCCGACACGTTGTTGAAGATGGCGCTAACCTTATTCGGATTAACATACAGAATGGCGAGAGTCGATTTATAGACTGCGACCCTCTAGAATGGGTATTTCATGATGATGCCGACCTGGCCGCTATTGACATAACCGCTTCGCTATGTGGCGATGACGACGTCGCTGTGTTGCCTTTTGAATGGCTTTCGTCGCAAACTTATATTTCTGATCGCCAAATAGATATTGGGGAAGATGGATTTTTGCTTGGGTTGTTTGCTGAAGAGCCGGGATCAAGAAGGAATATAATTGCGGCACGATTTGGAAACCTCAGTATTTTATCCAGTGAAGAAGCGCCACTTCTTCGAAGTAATGGTATACGTCTTTCTGCTCACGTATTCGATATGCGCTTGAGGACCGGCTTTTCTGGGTCTCCTGTTTTCATATATCGCACTCCGTAATTGCTCACCCCCTCATTTAACCGGCTGATCGGCGCAAGCGCGGCATGATCGCCCCGCCCGGGCGGTCAGGCGGGTAT
>JANXTX010000122.1 GCA_025352165.1 Caulobacteraceae bacterium
GAGGTCCACAGCATCCTGGAAGTCAAACAGTCGCTGGACTTCGTTCGCGGAGCCAGGACCATCGACGATGGGCTGAGCGATTATGTTTTTGAGACGCCCTATGCCCCTGATGTTTCCGCGCTGGCGAGCTCATTGCGGGAAGGCGTGGACGTGTTTCTCATCGAGGTGTCCGACAGCAAGCAATTCTGCTTTGGCGACGTGATCTTTCAGCAGAACTTCTTCGCCCGGCAGTTCGTACGACGGCACGGCGAACTGATGTTGCCATGGTTCCGGTCGATGACCCGGGGCCAGGCTCCCGACGAGGCCATGGTGGCGGCTATTCTCAGCCGGTTGCCCGCCGAGGTCGACGAGAGAGATGTGCTCGCTGGCGATATCCTTCAGAAGATGCGGCTAACGCGCTCGGGCGAGGAGGAAGTCCTCGACACGCTCAAGGCGATGATCGCCAGCGTCGGTGGGCGATGGATCGTGTTCGGCGCCGTGACCATGGAGAACGCGCCGCAGGCGATCATGCGGGACCGGCGGACCCTGAACGATAACCTTAAAAGCGCGTGCGAGCAGACCGGCGCCCTGTTCTATGATCCGGCGGACCTGATCGCCGAACATGGCAAGGAAACCGTGATGGATGCTGGCGGGGCCAATCTCTATGAATGGTCGCCCGCATTCTATCCGACCGTCGGCCAGAAGCTGCTCGAGCTGATCGGTCAGGCGGCGCCGGCCGGCGCCAAACCGGAGAACCGCGGCGCGGGAACCTCGCCAGGCTGGACCCCGGCGCTGGCGCAACGGATTCGCGTGGCTCGGTCCGAGCGCATCAACGCGGAGCTCGCGGCGGTGCACACACCCCGGCTGGCGAGGCTGGGAGAGACGGACAGCGGACTTTACGCCCACTACGCCAGGCTGCTGGGGCAGAACGCACTGGTCGGCCCCAGGGACCGGACGGCGCTGGCGCTGATCGAAAATCACCTGCCGGACTACGATGCCTATGCAGTGATCCGCGCCGGCCTTGGCGAACTGGCCTTTCTCATCGCGGCCAGCGGTCGACGGGTCATCGCCTATGAGCCGAGCGCCCGCCGCCGGTGCGCAATTGAGGACGGCCTCGAGGAATTGCAGGCTCGCGGGCTGATCGAGCCGGGACGTCTGACGATCGCCGAAACCCTGGTGCCCGAGGGGCCGCTTTCAGGACGGGTGCTGGGCGTCGCCGTCGACGCGAGCGAGGTTCGCGATGACGCGGCGGCCGCGCCGCACATCGCCCGCACGAGCGCGTTCGACGGCCTGCTGATCGACCCGAGACTGTTCATCCGCCAGCGCGATGATCCGGCGGACCAGACGGCGCTGATCGAGCGCCTCGGCGGCCTGGGTTTCACACGCCGGCGAGACTATTTCGCCGACCGCATGACCTGGCTTCATCGCGGGTCGGGCGGCTGAATCAGTCGGGTAAATCGGGGTAAATCGAAATCGGGGTAAATCGGGACACGATATATTTGCACCTCAAGGATTCGCCCGCCCCGCGATACGCCTCGTTGCTCAACCGGGCGGCGATGCATCTAATCGGGAGTGCAAATATATCATGTCCCGATTTACCCCGATTTACCCATCCCCCTCCTCGGGGACGGCGCGGCGGAGGATCAGGGCGAAGAGGGCGGCCAGAACGCAGCCGGCGACGATGCCGGAAGTCAGGTCGCGGACCAGGGTCAGGCCGAAGGTGGCCAGCAGCACAGCGGCGGTGGGCCAGGCGCGCAGCAGGCGGACGAACTCGGCTTTCTCGGCCATGTTCCAGGAGACGACCACCAGGACGCCGGCCAGCGCCGCGAGGGGCACGTAACTGGCCAGCGAGGCAGCGGCGACCATGAACACCAGGATGAAGACCGAGTGCATCATGCCCGCCAGCGGCGAGGCGGCGCCGGCGCGGACGTTGGTCGCCGTGCGGGCGATGGTCCCGGTGACGCTGATGCCGCCGAACAGCGCCGAGGCCATGTTGGCCAGGCCCTGGGCGACCAGCTCCATGTTGGAGCGGTGCTTGCGTCCGGTCATCCCGTCGGCGACCTTGGCGGACAGCAGGCTCTCGATCCCGCCAAGCAGGGTGAAGGAGAGCGCCGCCGGCAGTACATCGAGGACGCGCGGAACAGAGATCGTCGGGAGCCGCGGCATCGGCAATCCGTGGGGAATGCCGCCGAAGTGGCTGCCGATGGTGGCGACCGGCAGATGCAGCAGGCCCCCGGCCAGCGAGGCCGTCACCACCGCGATCAGCATGCCCGGCCAGGTGGGTCGCAGCCGCCGGACCAGAAGGATCAGCGCCGCGACGCCCAGTCCGAGCGCAACGGCCGCCGGATTGAAGTCCGGCAGGGCATGGGCCAGCGCCACGAGCTTGGGGATCAGCGGTCCCGGCTCGGCGCCGGTCAGTTGCAGGCCGCCGAGATCCTTCAGCTGACTGGCGAGAATGGTGACGGCGATGCCGCAGGTGAAGCCGACGGTGACCGCGTGCGGGATGTGGCGGATCAGCGAGCCGAGTCGCAGCGCGCCCAGCAGGGTCAGCATCAGCCCCGACAGCATCACCGTTAGCATCAGCCCATCGAGACCAAACCTCGCCACGGTCGCCGACACCAGAACGATGAAGGCGCCGGCCGGACCGCCGACCTGGAAGCGGCTGCCGCCCAGCGCCGAGACCAGGAAACCACCGATGATGGCGGCGTAGAGTCCGTGGTCGGGCGAGACGCCGGAGGCCACGGCGATCGCCATGGATAGCGGCACGGCGACGATAGCGACGGTCAGGCCGGCGGAAAGATCGGCGCGAAACTTCCCAAGGTCGTAGCCCTCGGAAAAGGTCGTCGCCAACTTGGGTCGAAACAGGTGCGCGGTCGCGGAACCGTCAGGCATGAGCCAGAATACGCCCCGGAACCGCGACAAGCCAATTCAGGACATATACTCAGCCGAAAATCGTGTGAGATGGCCGTCGCCGAAGGGGCCGACCAAGCTCGGGCGGGCGGCAAGGTGATCGAGGTGCGAACGCGTGTGCGAGCTGTTTGGTCAATCGAGCCGGTTGCCGACGCGGGCGACGTTCTGTCTGCGAAAGTTCGCCGGCCACGGCGCGTTGGGCCATACATCGGTGGATGGCTGGGGCGTGGCCTTTTATGATCTCCAGGACGCCTGTGACGTTAGGCTTTACAAGGAGCCCGAGCCCGCCGGCGACAGCGTCTGGCTGGAGTTCGTCGAACAGCGGGGCGTCATCAGCAGCCGTCTGGTCTCGCACATCCGGCGGGCGACGCGCGGCGGCATCACCCATTCCAATACCCAGCCGTTCTCGCGGGAGTTGGCCGGCAGAATGCATGTGTTCGCCCACAATGGGGATGTCGGTGAGGTCGCTCTTCCGGCAAACGCCGTGAGTGACCGCTATCGCCCGGTCGGCCAGACTGATTCCGAGGCGGCGTTCTGCATCCTGATGGATGAGATGTCGGCGCTGTGGACCGCGGGCTGCGTACCAGCGATCGAGGTCAGACTCGAGGTCGTGGATCGCTTCGCCGCCGAAATGCGCGCGCTCGGCCAGGCGAACTTTCTCTACAGCGATGGAGAAGCGCTGTTCGCTCACGGCCACCAGCGCATCCAGACGGACGGATCGACCGCCGCGCCTGGCTTGTGGCGTCTGAGGCGCGAACGGCCGGCCGACGGCGACGACCTGCCCGACTGCGGCTTCAACATCGCCACCAGTGAGGCTGAACAGGACATCATCCTGGTCGCCAGTGTGCCGATCACCGACGAGCCCTGGGAGCCGTTCGGCGAGGGCGAACTGATCGCCATGCGGCATGGCGAGATCATTGGGCGTGTCGGGTAGAGGAAGAATGTTTGCCCTTTAGGCGCAGTGTCTCCGCCCGTCACCTGCCCCCTCCACCCCTTCCACCTTCGCCAAGGCTTCGGCGGACAGGTCGGGGTGGAAGGGGCAGGTGAGCAACGTTACACTTTATCCTAGGGAGTAGTCACAATGAACGACTGGGACGGGCGGGGGCTGGTTTCGACGGGGTGGCTGGCGGAGCATCTCGGGGACGCGGAACTGCGGGTGTTCGATGTGACCGTGCATCTCCGGCCGTCGGCGTCCGGGCCTTATTCGATCGAGAGCGGACGAGCGGACTATGAGGCCGGACACGTCCCTGGCGCGGGGTTCCTGGATCTGGGCAACGACCTGTCCGACACGACATCGCCGCTGGCGTTCACGATGCCGCCGGTCGAGAGGTTCGCCAGCGCGCTCGGCGAGGCGGGGGTGGGACAGCAGACCAGGCTGGTCGCCTATACGACCACCACGCCGATGTGGGCGACGCGGTTGTGGTGGATGCTGCGCGCGTGCGGCTTCGACAACGCCGCCGTGCTGGACGGAGGCCTTGCCAAATGGCGGGCGGAGGGGCGGCCGCTGGCGGCCGGCGAGCAACGCTATCCGCCAGACCAACTGACCCTGACCACACGCACCGGCGCCTGGGCCGACAAGGACGCTGTGCTGGGGGCGATCGATGATGGCGCCGTGTGCACCATCAACGCCCTGTCGCCTGGCGTGCACAGCGGCGAGGCGGCGATGAACTACGGCCGCAAGGGACACATCAAGGGCAGCCGCAACGTCCCCTACGCGGCTCTGCTACGCGAGGACGGGACCTGGCGCGCCGACGAGGACCTGCGCGCCCTTTTCGAGGACGCCGACGCCCTTGGGCGTGATCGGGTGATATGCTATTGCGGCGGCGGCATTTCAGCGACCATGGACGCTTTGGCGCTGACGCGGCTGGGGCAGGAAAACGTCGCCGTCTACGACGGATCAATGTCGGAATGGACCCGCGATCCGGATCTACCGATGGAGACCGGCGCGTGATCCTGTCGTTCGCGAGCCGAGGTGAGAGGGAATGAAACCGGGATATCATGCCTATGTCCCGCTGGAGCGGGTGATCTGGGGCGAGCCCGCCGCCGAGGCGGTGTCGCGCGAGGCCGACCGGCTGGGCGCCCGGCGGGTGATGATCGTCGCCTCCGGCACCCTGTCACGCAAGACCGGCGCGATCGCCGCGGTGCGGGACGCGCTGGGGGAGCGGTACGTCGGCCTGTTCGACGCGTGCGGCGAACATAGCCCCCTCGAAAGTGTCCTCGCCTGCGCGCGGGTCGCGCGTGAAGCAAAGCCCGACCTGATCGTCACCGTCGGCGGCGGCTCGCCGATCGACGCGGTCAAGATCGTGCTGCTGTGTCTGACCCACGATATCCATGACCGCGAGGGTCTGCTGGCGATCGCCAACAAGCCGACGACCCAGCCCGCCGCAGTCCGCCAGATCATCGTTCCGACGACGCTTTCGGCCGGCGAATACTCCAATGCAGCCGGCGGCACGGATACTCAGCGCAAGACCAAGGACATGTATTTCGGGCCGGATCTCTGCGCGCGCTCGATCATCCTCGATCCACGGATCAGCCTGCACACGCCGCTTTGGCTGTGGCTGTCGACGGCGATCCGCTCGGTCGACCACGCGGTGGAAAGCTATTGCTCGACCGCGCCCAACCCCCTGGTGGAGGCCGGCGCCCTGCGCGCGCTGACGCTGTTCGATCGGTCGTTGCGGCGGACCAAGGCGGACGAGACCGATCTCGATGCGCGGCTGGAGTCACAGACAGCGGTGTGGCTGACCGCCTGCGGTCTGGGTCGGGTGCCGATGGGGGCCAGCCACGGCATCGGCTATGTGCTGGGAACAGTCGGCGGCGTTCCGCACGGCTATACTTCCTGCGTGATGCTGCCGGCGGTGATGCGCTGGAACGAACCGGTCACGGCTGAACGCCAACGCGATATCGCCACCGCCCTCGGTCAACCCGGCGACAGCGCCGCGCACGCCGTGGCAAGCGTGATCGCCGACCTCGGCCTGCCGCGCACGCTGGGCGAGGTCGGCATTCGCGAGGATCAGCTGCCGGAGATCGCCGAGCGGGCGCTAGTCAACCCGGTGGTGCGGGCCAACCCACGACCGATCCTGGCGGTGGACGATGTGATGGAGATATTGCGGCTGGCGATCTGAGATCAGAGGACGCGGGCGACATCGCTCGCGGTCCTTTCGTTATGCCTACAGCTGGTAGCCTCCCTGGCGGATGCCGGCGAGAAGACCGGGGTGGGTGGGACGCCAGTCGAAGGTCTGCTGCGTGGCTGCGCTGGAGGCGGGGCTGTCGGTCATCGCCAGCATGGTCAGCCAGCCGAACTGGGCGAAGGCTTCCTCTGAGGTGAAGCCGCGCACGGGAACCCCGGCATGCTCGCCCACCGCCTCGGCTATGTCTTTCATCGGCACGCCTTCCTCGGCCACGGCGTGCAGGCGCGTGCCCGGCGCCGCGTTTTCCAGGGCCATGCGAAAGAGGCGCGCGGCGTCGAGGCGATGGACCGCTGGCCAGCGGTTGGTCCCGTCGCCGATATAGCCGGAGACACCCGTGGAGCGGGCGATCTCGCCCAGCATGCTGACCAGCCCCTGCCGCTCGACGTCGTGCACGGATGGCGCCAGTCGGATGACGCTGGAGCGGACGCCGCGATCGGCCGCCGCCACGGTAAGCATCTCTGTCTGTCCGCGTCCGGAGGTCGGTCCGTCGGCCAGGGGATTGTCGCTCTCCGCGCCGGGGCGACCGGAAACCGGAATCATCAGCGTGCCCGAACTGCCGACGAACGGCTTGCCCGACCCCTCCAGCGCATCAAGCATGGCCTCGGTGGCGCGCCGGTCGATCTCGATATTCTCCATGAACTTCGAGAAGTCGTGGATAAAGGCGGTGTGGATGACGCCGTCCGCATCCCGGGCGCCTTCGGCGAGGCCTTGTGGATCGGAGAGGTCGCCACGACGCACCTCGACACCCTGGGCGGCGAGGCTGGCCGCGCCCTCGTCGCCGCGGGCCAACCCGACGACCTGGTGCCCGGCGCCGAGGAGGTCCTCGACAACGATGCGGCCGATGAAGCCCGTGGCCCCGGTGACGAAAACGCGCATGATGATTTTCCAGTTCTGGCTTACAGACCTGACCCTAACCTATTCAGCCACCGGTAAAATCCGTAAGGTTATAAGGGTATGAGAACTAACACCCTGACGTGCGCCTTCTCTCGACATCCCAGCTGGATGGAGCAAATCTGGCCCGATGAGCCAACTGATGCGGTTCCCGAGCGCCGTGCGGCGAGACCCCGAGGTCGATGACTGGTTCGCCGCGCCTGACCATGAGCCGCGGCGTCTGGCGCAGCCCTGGTTCGAGCGGATGCGCGACTGTGGCGCGGACGTTCGCGAGTTGCTGCATGATGGCCATCCGACGGCGTGCGTGGGTGACGCGGCTTTCTGCTACGTCAATGCCTTCAGCGCCCACGTGAACGTTGGATTTTTCCAGGGCGCCTCGCTGGCTGACCCCAATCGCCTGCTGCAAGGTACGGGCAAACGCATGCGGCACGTGAAGGTGCGTTGGGGCGAGACGGTCGACGATGCCGCTTTGGGTGAGCTGATAGCGGCGGCCTATCGGGACATGCGGGCCCGCCGGTGAGGGCTACGGGTTTTACTCCGCCGGGGTCAGTGAAATGTCGACCATGATTTCGGCGGAGATTTCCTCCAGCGCAGCCTGCACCTGACTTACCGCGAGCGCGGGCGGAAGGCGGAGAGCGGCTTCCATGTTGAACAGCGGAATGCCGGAATAGGGCTCGGCGCTGATCCAGGATTTGAAGGTCTCGATGTTGGCGGCGAGGCCGGTCAGGACGGCGGTGACCTGATCGACGATCCCCGGTCGATCCTGGCCGACCAGATGGAAACGCAGCGCCTCCCCCTCCGGGCCAGGGGCTTCGAGGGCGGGGGCAATGCGTACGTCGAGGCCGTGGGCGTCCACCGCTCGGACGGCAGAGCGTAGTTCATCGACGGCGTCCGCCTGAAGTTCGACGAGCACCGAGCCGACGTAAAGGCCGCCCAGTTGGCTGAGGTGACTGTCGCGCCAGTTGCCGCCGGCCGAAAGGACCGCGGCGGCAAGCGCCTTGGTGAGCCCGGGCCGGTCGCTGCCGACCACACTTAAGACAAACAACGCCATTAGTGACTTTCTGCGGGACCCTGGTTCTGGCGGGTGGGAACGATGTTAATACGGGGCTGGTCGGCAGGCTATAGAGCGGAGACGGCGCCTTAACGCTTCGCCTTGCGTCGCTCGAGTTCACGCTTCGCGTTCCATTTGACGTCGGCGTCCATGTCGGCCTGGCGGACCAGCCATTCGAGGTAGTCGGCCGGGGCGTCCGGCCATTTCGCGCCACGGTGCTTGCCCATCGGGATGGTCGGCAACAGCTTCGGCTCGCTGGTCCAGGCGATCATCTGCTCGACGCTCGCGCTCTCGAGCAAGCCGATCAGGATGTTGGCTGTGACATAGGCGTCAGGCGCCGCGCGGTGGGGCGGCATGGCGAGGTTGGCGTCGAGGTGAAGGCCGCGCCAATAGCGCAACACCTGGTTGGAGTGGCGGGGCGCGTCCGGCCAGACCCTCAGCGCCACCTTGTAGGTGCAGATCCAGGGCAGCGGCCTGGTGAGCGCCTCGGGAATGAAGCTCTGCTCGAAGCTGCTGTTGTGGGCGACCAGCGCGTCCGGCGCCTCGCCACCCCAGATGGCAAGGCGGAGCTTGTCCGGCGTGCACACGGGAGCGTCGGGACCGATGATTTCCTCGGTGAGGTGGTGGACCGCCATGGTCTCCGGCGGGATGCCATTCAGCGGCCGATAGAGGCGCGCCATGGGGCGCTCGATGCGCC
>JANXTX010000127.1 GCA_025352165.1 Caulobacteraceae bacterium
AAGCGCTTCACCGGGCAGATTTTCGGCAACCCGGCCCTGGCCGATATTCCGCAGTTTCGCGCGGCGCGAGATTTGACCTCGCTGGTCAACGACTGGATGTTCGTCCACGTTTTCCCGCAAGACCGCGAGCAGCGCGCGGCCGATGTTATCGCCGCCTTGCGCATCGCGCTTCACACGCTCTGGCGCGCCTCCAGCCTCGAAGAGGGCAAGGGCCCGGACAAGCCCCGGATCCGGGTCAAGGCCAACAGCGAAAAATAGTCATCCGCAATGAATAAGGCCTTGCGCGTGGCGCGCGGCCGATGAATTTGTCGCCAAACCATAAACGAGGAAACAGTCATGGGCAGAGTCAGCGGCAAGGTCGCGATCATCACCGGTGCGGCCAAGGGGCTGGGCGAGGCCGATGCGCGGCTGCTCGCCGCCGAAGGCGCCAGGGTCATTCTTACCGACGTTGACGAGGCGAACGGCGCCCGCGTCGCGGCGGAGATCGGCGCTTCGGCGCGTTTCGTTCGCCAGGACGTCCGCGACGAGGCGGCCTGGCAGGCCCTGGTCGCCGATGTCATGGCCAGGGAAGGCCGGCTCGACATTCTCGTCAACAATGCCGGCGTGGTTGAGGCGGGCAATATCGAGAACACCACCGCGGAAGCCTGGCATTTCATCATGGCGGTCAGCGCTGATGGAACCTTCTTCGGCTGCAAGCATGCCATTCCGGCGATGAAGCAGTCGGGCGGAGGCTCGATCATCAACATGGCTTCGGTCGCGTCGCTGCAGGGCGTCCCGGCGGTGACCGCCTATTGCGCGGCAAAGGGCGCGGTCGAGTCGCTGACCCGCGCCATCGCCGTTCACTGCACCCAGAACGGTCTGCCGATCCGCTGCAACTCGATCCACCCGGCCGGCATGGACACCCCGATGGTCCGTAGCATGGGAACCAAGCTGGCCGAGGCCGGTATGCTGCCGCCGGCGGACGCCCCGCCGCCGCCGCCGACCCTGCTCGGCACGGCCGAGGATATCGCCCAGGCGGTCCTCTATCTGGCCAGCGATGAATCGCGCTTCTTTAGTGGCCAGAAGCTGGTGGTGGATAATTCCCTGACCGTGACCCCCGGCGTGGTGCCAGCATAGATTTTTTGCGCCGGGACGCCGCATTATTGATCATGAGGCGCCAGCCTTGCGTATCAATTTGGGCAAAGCCCATGGAGTGGGCGCGAATTTTCACAAGTATGCCCCCCGATAGGCTAGGGACTATGCGCATCTTGCCAGTAACGGGGGCTGCTATTCAGTCCCGCGGGTTGAGTCTGCCGTTGTACCGGAGGGGGACGAGAATACTTACCGACGCCGAACTAACTTCGCGGCTGCGCGATCTGACTTCAAGCCGGAGCACCGACGGGATCAGAAAGCTCGTGGACGATCTCTCGCAAGATGGTGAGATACCGGTGCGTTTCTTCGTCCCCATCGGTCAGGCGCTGGCGGCGTGCGGTGAGCCCAAAGAGGGTTTGAAGTGGTTGAGGCAGGTTCGCGCGACCGATCCTCCTTACGACCTTGCCCGAGCCCACCTCGCCAGAATTCTTCAAGGCATCGGTGAATATGAGCAGGTCCTCAAGCTCACCGATTGCGATGATGAGGCTACGTTGTCGGATCCGATGGCCATTGCCCGAGTTCGTTCGCTTGCCTCCCTGTCGCGCTCCGAAGAAGCGATTGAACTGGTCAATCGAATTGACGCGCTCCGTGGAGCGCAGGCCAACATGCTCGAGGCGGCTGCCGACGCAGCGATAGCCCGGACCGATTGGTCGCTCGCATTGGACTTCATTACCAGGGCTACCGCAAAATCATCAGAGCTCAGGCTCGAGTTCAGGCGGGGTGTGTTCCTGTTTCATCTCGATCGTTTTGACGAGAGCCTTGAAGTGATGCAGGCCTTAAAGGCAGATTCGGAATTTTCCGTTCGTGCCAACACGTACCGGTTCAGGATTTATCAGCAGTTAGGCAATCATGAAGGGCTGTTGGCATCGTGCGCGGACATTCTGGCAAAGGATCCGCATAATGAATTTGCCATTGAAAATATAATAAAATACAAACTTGAGTTGTTGAATTTCGAGAAAGTCGACTACTGGTTTTCCTATGCACAACGGATTTTCCCAGATAAATATACTCCCGCCCTGCATAATTTCTTGAAGAATGAACGACAGGGGAAGCTCCGTCTGGCCATGTTGCCTTTTGAGGGGGGTGAACTGGACGGGGAAATGTCGGACGGAACGCGAGAGCGGGTCGCCAATTGCTATTATTTCATGGGAAAATTCGGTCGGGCGCGTGGCATTGCTCGGTTGGTTGAGGACGGCCCGCGCCGAACGATACTGAAGGCGAAGATTTCCCTGGCGGATGGCGGGCCTGATGTCGTCGACGGCGGACATGACGGAAACGAAGCCAGGGTCATAAGATCGCTCGGATTTTATAAGACTGGACGTTTTGGCGAGTGTATCGCCGAGCTCGATCTTGCAAATTATCCCGACAAACGCCGGTTGCCGATCGATAATTTCAAGTACCTGGCTCAGTCTGGTCGCCTTCTTTCCAGCGATTTGTTCTCAAGGGCATCCTCGGATATCGGTTCGGAAGGTGATTTGCCGGTTATTCAGCAACTCTGGGTCGGCAGTGAGCTGTCGTATATTGAGTTCTTGTCGATACGGTCGTTTCTCGCCTGCGGCCATCAGGTGCACCTCTATACCTATGATGAAAACATAGCCGTTCCCCCTGGCTGCGTGGTCAAGGATGCGCGCGAAATTATGCCGGAAAGCGATATCTTTGCGCATTCTCATAAGACAGGGCGAAGCAACGGCTCGTTCGCCGGCTTTGCGGATCTGTTTCGATGGAAACTGGTCTATGAGAAGGGTGGCGCATGGGCTGACGCCGACGTGATCTGCTTGCAGCCGATCAGATCCACGGCGTTGGTCAATACTGAACTGGTGAGGCTTGAGGGCGTAATGCTTCCCGGGATCACCAATTGCTTCTTTGCCGCGCCCAAGGGTGAAATGGCGTTCCTGCAGGCCTTCGAAAGCTCTCGCCTCGTTGATCGAACCGAGCTGCTCTGGGGGGAAATCGGCGTCCATCTGATGGCGAGGATCGTCGCGGAAAACGGCTGGGGACACAGGCTGGCCGACCCCTCCGATATCTGCCCCATCCCCCCGTTTCGTATTGTCGACGCCATACTGGGCTCTTTCGACCCTCACCAGGTTGTGCAGCGCACCAACTGCCGGGCCGTACATCTCTACAACGAGGTGATGAGGACGGTGGGAATGGACAAGAATGGTCACTTTCCAAAAAAAGGACTGATCGGCTATCTGGAGCGACGGGTCTCGGAACGCGAAGCCGCTGTCGGGCGCCTAATGTGTGTCTGACAACCAGATATCGCGCCTTCGTCGGCCGATTTTGTTGGCTCTACTTCCCCGGGTAAGTTAGGTCAGGTGCTAGTCGCCGCTTTGTTCGTTCGAAGGATTGGCGGCGCCATCCCATTGTATTTTTAGGAGTTTTTAGAATGGCAGAATCCCCGGCAACGCCTGTCGAAGTTGATGTTCTGGAGGCCCGGGTGCGGCGACTGGAGCTTGAAGCCCGCGAGGCTGAAGCACGTTTTCGAGTCTATGATTTTCGTCTCCGTCTTGATCAACTGCGGGCAGCCAACCAGCCCAGGCCTAAGACCGCCTGAACGAGGTCGCCTACGAAGCGCCTGGCGCGCTGACCGCGCCCCAGGTCACGCCGACGTGGAGCTTCCGGCTCTGTGGGTTCGGCAAATCAATCTTGCCGGACCCGCAAAGCTTCTTCCGACAGGGGGAATCTATTGGGGCTCCATTACCAGCCCGGCGTGGGAGATGTAGGACAGACCGAGGCGGGACGTCGGGGGCGCCTTCGCAGCCGTCGGGATGGCGATAGTGTCGCCAGTGAATGCGCAACCAAGCAGGTATAAATGAGCATTATTACTTTCACATCGAAAGCAGGCCGCGAATTCAAGCTGGATCTCCCTGAAGCGGGAGATGCTCAGCACGTGTTTATCCTGTCGGCCGCAAAATGTGGTTCCAGTCTGCTGACTCTTCTCCTTATGGATTATCTCAGAGCTGAGAAAATCCCCTTCTACAATCCATTCGACAGGGTTTTCCAGCAGGGAGTCCTGTTCAAGGATCTTCCGGAGGACGTCTACACTGAGATAAACGCCAGGCCCGGGACTTATCTGGGATTTCGCGCCCTCTATAACCTTGGCAAATCGCCCAGATTTCGGACCGCCAGGAAAATCGCTCTTGTCCGTGACCCACGCGACGCTCTGGTCAGCCACTACTTCTCTGTCCAGAAGAGCCACAGCCTGCCTGCCGAGGGACCGGCCAGGGAGGCGATGCTGAAGGCCAGAGAAGCCGCGGGTGGAGCGGAGATCAACAATTTCATCCAGAACGAACGTGTCGGTGACTTTATCGTCAAGGCGCTACGGGGAATTTCCAGGCTCGATCCGGCGGACACGGTTTTCTATCGATATGAGGACGTAATCTTCAAGAAGGGGGCGTGGCTTCGCCACATGCTCGGCGAGATGGGCATCGATGTCATCAATGTCGAACTCGCTCAGTCGGTGGCCGACAAGCATGACATTGTCCCGGATGACGAAGACCCGTCCCGCCACGTTCGGCAGGTTACGCCCGGAAATTTCCGCAGGCACCTGAGCGAAGAGACCATCCGCCAGATCGAGCGCGAATACATGGATGTGTTCATCCGGTTTGGATATACGCCGGAATGCGAACCGCTGGTGAACCCGGATAACCTGTCGGCTATTCCCCTGGCGCGTGTCGATTAGGCACGGGCGAGGCTGAAAAGATCTGCGCTCGACGAGACGGCGGTGGCTACCAGGGCAGGTCGTATCCCGATAGCTCACAGTATTTCTCAAGCTTCGCTGTGAGTTCACCGCTGAGTCCAAGATAGCAAGCTTTGGTCAGTTGCGGCATCGACTGGGGCGCCGAATCCGCGTCATGCGTAATTGCTGCCGTCGGGGTTCTATCTGCCGACGTTCCATCACGCCCGAACTTCACAATCAGGTCTTCGATCAAGGCCGGCGCCTGTTCGATCTGGAGGATTTGTTCGACGCCTGACTGGAAAATGATCTCGTACCAGAAGGTGAGCGATGCGACGGCCCTGTCGAGCGGGGACGAATAGTCCGCCAGATCGACGCCGAACGTCCGCAGGATATGCTGCCGACGAAAATAGAGCGATTTCCCTTTGCCATTTTCGAGCATGATCAACGGTATGGCGTCCGCTGGCGCGCGGACATAGGCGACCGAATGCGCGAACGCGGCTGTCGTTGCGTTATTGCCGTTGGGGACATTCAGATCGCGGACTGCGTGGCTCCAGCTGGCGATGCCGTCGCGCAGCAGGCTCTCGTGGCCGACTTCGACTCCATGATCCTGGAAAAGTTTCGCGAGACTCCCGGCGCCGCAACATGGGTGGCCGATAGCCCTCACCAGCCGGGTTTCCTCGACGGGTGGGGCGGGGGCGCCGTCGGTAACAAGGCCCGCGATGTTGTACCTGAAATTGCCCGAAGACCTTGCCACGGTCGACTGACCGACGATTCTCGCGGGCTTGCCCTGATCGGTCAGAACGTGATCCTTGATATGGATATTGAGCAATCCCACGTCATTCTCGGCTTCAAGACGATAGCGCCGGGTTGCAAATCCCATCCAATAGTCAGCCAGACTGCCTATATCTATGCCGATGCCGCCTCGTTTCTTGATAGCGTGACAATATATTTTTCCGAGGAAACCGGCGGCTACTAGGAATACTTCGCCGCGCTGCGGTCGAAGGCCGTCGATAATCTCCTCGTGCCGGTGCAGCAGCACGCGGTCGTCCGCTTCCTTATCGCACTTCGGATCGAACAGCGCGGTGAACTGTCGCTCACCCGGTATATGGACGGCGGTCTGGGTCTGTACGCCGAACTGCTCCAGTAATACCGGACCCAGGTCGTGGCAGGAAATGTAGGAGATCTTGTCACACGCGTCGAAAATTTCGTCCCACAGGCCCCATTTATGCAGATCGTTGGGAAAGTGCATCGATACGATCAGACCATCGTATTTGAGGTTCGCCACATGGTGAATACTTGAGTGAATGCCGCGATGGACGGGCGTGTAGTCAGCCTTCTGCATCTCCGCGATGAAGCGCCAGGGTGGCAGGATGGCCAGCAGGTCGCAGCGCTCCACCGCTGTCCTGAAGTCTGCGATGATCTTGTCCTGCTGGGCGCCGCGCATTCGCGTCGAGCCCCACCATATATTTTGGATTTGCGCGCGATCCGCGTCGCGGTAGCTGGCAACCGCCGCCGGCCCTTCCAGAAAATGTCCCTCGCCGTCACCCAGACGGATGACCGAGGAGGGCGTCTTATGACTGATGCGCCTCACGAGGATCGCCGCCACCCTCGCCGCGTCGGCATAGGATTCGCGGGTATACAGAAATGGCAGGCGCTCCCGTTTCTGGATTTTATCGGCCAGCCGCAGACAGTCCGCCATGCCAAAGGCCGTCGGAGGAAGCCCCGGTTCGTCTTGGGGCAGTTGCTTTGTCAGCGAATTTACCCGCTCGGCGACCTCGGCGCGCGTCTTCTTGAATTCCCAGAAGTCCACCGTCTCGACGACCGCCTGCTCGAGCGTGCGCGAATCCCTTGCCGCGGCGAGCATCAGGTCGAACTGCGCGGCGATACTGGCGGTGCTGTTGACGGCGACCTCGCGGAGCGTCCGCAGTTGCGCATCGGTCAGGTCGGCTTCGGTCAGCGACGCGAAGAATTTCGCCTGTCGGTTCTTGTTCTTCCCGGAGATATTGTGCCTCAGCAGGTCGGGAAGCTCG